>JANYHL010000035.1 GCA_025359085.1 Gammaproteobacteria bacterium | reverse complement strand
ATGTGCAGCTTGCCGCTGGGGTAAGGCAGCATGGAGCAGGCGTAGAACTTCTTCTTGGACGAATCTTCGGTGACCCGGTAGGCATCCATCGCCGTCCAATGACTTTGGGCCGCTTGTTCAAGGTCGAGAGGGGTGTATTTTTCTTGCATTTGATTTCTCTCTGGCGATCACGGGATCGCACACCATCGATTTTAGGGCGCCACAGGGGGCTTGGGACCGGTCACAAAACCAATCCGGTTCAATCCGGCTTTTTGGGCCGCGCCCATCACGTCGACGATGCGGCCATAGGGTACTGCGGTGTCCGCCCGCAACTGTACTTCAAGGTCGGGGTTGACCTTGGCGGCTTGCGTCAGTTGCGCGGCCAACTCAGGCAGCGTCAGTGCTTTGTCATTCAAAAAGGCTTGTCCGGACGGGTCTACCGCCACGCTCACGAATTGGGCTGCCGTGCTGACGGGGCCGGTTTCGGCTTTGGGCAGGTCGAGCTGGATGGAACTGGTCAGCAAGGGCGCGGTGATGATGAAAATCACCACCAGCACCAGCATCACGTCGACCAGCGGCGTCATGTTGATCTCGCTCATCGGCTTGGGACCGGCAGTGCGCTCTAAGCGGCCAAACGACATGTCGGTCTCCGGGCCAAAGCCTAAACCGGCCCAACCGGCGGGGTACTGGCCAGTTCGCGCAGATCACGCGCAAAGCCTTCAAGTTCTGCCTCAATGCGCCCGATCACGCGGCCCAACACGTTGTAGGCCAGCACTGCCGGAATGGCCACCGCCAGGCCGGCAGCGGTCATGATGAGGGCTTCGCCGACCGGGCCGGAAATTTGGCCGATCGTCACCTGGCCGGCATTCGCAATGCCAATCAGGGCGTGATAAATGCCCCAAACCGTGCCCAGCAGCCCGACGAACGGTGCGGTGGCACCGACGGTGGCGAGCAACACCTGGCCCGCGTGGAGCTTGCTCAAGGCCGCGTGCAGCGCATCGCGCAGCACGCGGGTCAATTGATGCGACCGCGCCCCGGTCGCCGCCAGCGTCCCATTTGCTTCAAATTTTGTAGCAACAACCAAAGGCATGACGAGGGCTTCACGGTCAAAAGCCTGTAACTTGGGCAGCGCGGTTGCCACCGACGCCGAACTCCAGAAGGCGGCAATGCTGCGCAGCACGTCGCCACTGGCGCGGCGCAGCAACCACGATTTCCAGACAATGACCACCCAACTGCCCACCGACATGGCCAGCAACAGCAAGGCCACGCAGCGCGTCAGCGCGTCGCCCTGCCAAAACAGTTGCGTCGAGTTCATCTCAGGTTCAGCACGTCAAACATGTCGTACAAACCGACCTGTTGAGTACTTAGAAAACGCAGCGCGCGCAAGCTGCCCTGCGCATAGGTGGCGCGGCTGGATGATTTGTGGCTGATCTCAATACGCTCGCCAATACCCGCAAACAGCACGGTGTGGTCGCCCACAATATCGCCGCCGCGAATGGTGGCGAAGCCAATCGAGGACGGATCGCGTTCACCGGTGACGCCTTCACGCGCATAAACGGCACAGTCTTTCAGGTCGCGCCCGAGCGCACTGGCGATCACCTCGCCCATTTTGAGCGCCGTGCCAGACGGGGCATCCACCTTGTGGCGGTGATGCGCTTCGATGATTTCAATGTCATACCCCGTGGCCAGCGCCTTGGCCGCCATTTCCAGCAGCTTGAGGGTGACGTTGACCCCGACGCTCATGTTGGGCGCCATCACAATCGCAATGTCGCGCGCGGCAGCGGCGATCTCGGACTTTTGCGCCGCGCTGAAGCCGGTGGTGCCAATCACCACATTCACGCCCAATTCACGACACAAGCGCAGATGGGCCAAGGTGCCTTCAGGCCGGGTGAAGTCAATCAGGGTTTGGGCCTGTTGGAGCCCGGTCGCCAGATCCGCGGTGATCGCAATGCCGCTGGTCTGACCCAAAAACGCCATCGCATCGACGCCCAGGGCAGGGCTGGTTGGTACGTCCAGCGCGCCGCTCAGCACACAGTCATCGGCATGGTGGACCGCCTCGATCAGCATCTGGCCCATGCGGCCAGAGGCACCCGCGATGGCCACACGATGGGTCAGGGTTTGAGTCATGATCGCGAACGCGGGAAAGGCGGGAGAAACCGGCTTAGCGTGCGACCGGCTCCAGCGGCGGATAGCTCGCGGGCAGCGCTGGCAGCGGCTGGGGCGCGGCCACTTTTATCGGGGCCGCCACCGGTGTCAAGCTCTCTGGCGGCATTTCCAGCACCGGTACTTTTCCGGTTGCCCGACCTGAAGCCATCATGGCCACAAATTCGGTCTCGGTCGGCAAGGCCTGTGCCTCCAGGCGCTCCAGCGCATCATCCTTGAAAAATGCAGTCACGGTGCGCGCCTGGGGTTCCAGCCCTTGACGTTTGAACGTAAAGACGTAGTCCCAGCGGTCGGCGTGGAAAACGCTGGTCAGCAAGGGGGTGCCCAGAATATCGCGCACCTGCGCCCGGCTCATGCCGGGTTTCACCGCCGCCGCCTGCTCCCGGGAAACAAAATTGCCCTGCACGATGTCAATCTTGTAAGGCGTAACGACACTGGCAAGGCTGTGGCTGGCGCCATTCAGACTGCCACAAGCCACCAGACTGGCACTCGCGGCAAGAATCAGGCTCAAACGGGTAGCAAGACGTTGAAGTTCAGACATGAGGTGGTGTGGAGTGTGGCGATATGATCGGCTCATTGTACCGGCTGTGCCCGCAGGATCGACTGGCAGCTGGCAAGACCGAGACCCCGCCATGACCAAGATTGAAGAACTCAAAAGCACCGGCCTGAAGGCCACGCTGCCCCGACTGAAAATTCTGGAAATCTTCCAGCAGGGCGCGCAGCGTCACATGACGGCCGAGGACGTGTTTCGCGTTTTGCTGGAAAAGCATTCGGATGTTGGTTTGGCCACGGTGTACCGGGTGTTGGCCCAGTTCGAGCAGGCCGACATCCTGATTCGGAGCCATTTTGAGAGCGACCGGGCGGTCTATGAGCTCAACGAGGGGCAGCACCATGACCACCTGGTGTGTCTGGATTGCGGCAAAGTCGAAGAATTTTATGACGCGGAAATCGAAAAACGCCAGCACGCCGTGGCCAAGACCCGGGGCTTTGCCATCGTCGATCACGCGTTGAGCCTGTATACCCATTGCAACCGGATGCCGTGCCCCAATCGTCCCGCGTCGACCGACGCCCAGGACTAAGCGCCTGTCTTTGGGCGTGCTTCAGTCGCCCAGCCCCATCGCCTTGCGGTGGCGCTCGACAAACTCCTGGTAAGTGTCGATGCCGCGCAACTGCAGAATGGTGTTGCGCACGGCGGCTTCGACCAGTACCGCGATGTTGCGCCCGGCCACCACCTGAATCACCACCTTGCGCACCGGGACGCCGAGCACGTCCTGGGTCAGCGGCTCATACGGAATGCGCTCATAGTCGCGCTCCATCGTTTCGCGGCGCACCAGATGCACGATCAACTTGAGCCGCATGCGTCGGCGCACGGCGGTTTCGCCAAAAATGCCCCGGATATCGAGCAGCCCGATGCCCCTGACCTCCAGCAGGTTCATCAGCAATTCGGGGCACCGACCCTCAATGGTGTCCTGGTTGATGCGGTACAGATCGACGGCATCATCGGCCACCAGGCCATTGCCACGCGAGATCAGCTCCAGACCCAACTCGCTCTTGCCCAGGCCCGATTCCCCGGTGATGAGCACGCCCAGGCCCAGAATATCCATGAACACGCCATGCATGGTGATGCGGTCTGCAAAATATTTGGACAGGTAGGCGCGCAGCACATCAATCACAAACGCCGATGAACTCAGGGTGGCGAACATCGGTATCTGGGCCCGTTCGCACATCGACAGCAGAGCTTGGGGCGCGACTTGTTCGTCGGCCAGAATCAGTACTGGGGGCTCGAGCGTGACAATGCGGGAAATCCGGCGTGCGCAGTCGTCCGGCGTCGCATTGGTGAGATAGGCAATCTCGCGCTGGCCCAAAATCTGGATGCGATAGGGATGAATGTAATTGAGGTGACCGACCAGATCCGCACCCGAGCGCGCGGCACGCACCGCCACCTCGTCGAAGCGGCGCTCCGAAGCCCCCAAACCGGCCAGCCACTCCCATTTCAAGGTGCTGCGAAACTCCTCAAACAGCACATCGGCACTGATAACGTTAGGTTTCACACCGCCTCCCGTGAAATCAAGTCAACGCCCGGCCAGGCTCAGGCCAGCTGGGCCGATTGCCATTTGGCGATGAGCTGGTGCAGCTCCGTCGCGCTGGCACTGACCGCCATTTTTTCCCGTAACGCCGTGTCACTCAGCATTTCAGCAATTTCCGAGAGGATTTCCAGATGCTTTTGTGTCGCCGACTCGGGCACCAACAGAAAAATCAGCAAATTGACAGCCTGCTCGTCAGGCGCATCAAAGCCAATCGGGTGGGCCAATTGCAGCACGGCGGCCATCGGCACCTTCAGGCCCTTGATGCGGCCATGCGGAATGGCGACACCGTGCCCGAGCCCGGTTGAGCCCAAACGCTCGCGGGAGAACAGGCTGTCGGTGAGCAGCGAACGGCTCAGGCCGTGCAGGTTTTCAAACAGCAAACCCGCTTCTTCAAAAGCTCGTTTTTTGCTGGTGGCATCAACCTGCACAAGCACCTGTGCCGGGGGGAGTATGGCTGCGAGTCGATTCATAATTTAGGGCGAATTATGCCCACATCCGAGGGAGGCAAAAAAAACCGCCCGGCACAGCAGGCGGCTAGGTCGGATATCAGGCGCATGGCCTCACATCAGTCGTTTAGGCGCGTCGTGATGATGATTTTGCAAACGATCTTTGTGCCGGACCACCTGGCGATCCAGTTTGTCCACCAGTTCATCCACGGCAGCGTACAAATCGGCATGCGAGCTCTCGGCAAACATATCGGTGCCCTTGACGTGAATATTGCATTCGGCACGTTGTCTCAGATCCTTTTCGGTTTGCTTTTCTACGGTGAGCAGCACTTTGACATCGACCACCTGGTCGAAATGCCGCTTGATCCGGTCCAGCTTGCTGGTAACGTAACTGCGCAAGGCCGGGGTGACCTCGAGATGGTGGCCGCTGATCGTCAAATTCATAAATAATCTCCTGTTACTCTCAGGGTTGAAACAGTTGCCGACGGAATGCCGGCAACACAATAATCAAAAATAAAAATAAGCGCCCGACGGATTCACTATGCCCCCGCCTTGGCGGAAAAGCAAATCCTTTTTTATTAACCTAATTTGTATCAGGCCGCAATAAATGCGCCCTGTCACATTGAAATGAAGCAGCAAGAACAGCCCGCATTGCCGGGCCTGGCGCCATGAGCCGCGTCAGCAAAAACGCCACCGGCGATTCTTTTTTTGCCTGGGACGGAGACGTGCTGGTGATCAACATTCTGGGCAAACCCAGCGCCAGCAAGACCGCCCTTGGCAAGCCCTTTGGCAAGCAACTCAAGGTCAGCGTCGCGGCGGCCCCGGTGGCGGGTCGGGCAACCGATCACCTGGTGCGCTTTCTGGCGACCCAGTTTGGCGTGGCGGGCGCCGACATCGAGGTGGTGTTTGGCCGCATGAATGTGAACAAGCAGGTGCGCATCAAAGCCCCCAAAAAGCTGCCGGGTGTGTTTGCACAAGCTTCCTTGCTGGCGCACGACGATGAGGGAAAATAGCGCCAGAAAAATTTGGGACAAAATCAGCAGACGCTGAGCGAGCCCTCACGCGCGCCCTGGAACTTTGCCGATCAGCCTGACTCACACATTTGCAATGAATTGCCTAAAATTTCCCTCTCGTCTTGTTTTCGCTATTTTATTTATAGCATCTTGTGTAATAACGACGGGGGCTAGAGGCCAAAATGTCTCTCAGTCTGTGGTCAACACCGAACAGGTGCGGGCCGAATTGATGGTGCAGGCCCCGGATGGCATTGACGCGGGGAAATCGGTCTGGGTGGGTCTGCAATTAAAGCACCTGCCGCAGTGGCACACCTACTGGAAAAACCCCGGTGACTCCGGCTTGCCCACGAAGCTGCAATGGACACTGCCCGCGGGCGTGACGGCGGGCGAGATCGCCTGGCCCTTGCCCCAAAAAATTCCGCTTGGCAACCTGAGCAACTACGGCTATGAGGGCACGGTGCTGCTGCCGGTACCGCTGACCATCACGTCGGCCTTCAAACCCTCGCTGCTCAACGCCGATCTGGAAATCAAGCTCAAGGCCAGCTGGCTGGTCTGTCGGCTGGAGTGCGTGCCGCAAGACGGCGAATTTGTCCTGCATGTGCCCGTGCGCGGCTCGACCGCGCTCAATAGCGCGGCCTTTGCCGCCAGCCTGCAGGCCCAGCCCACGGCGCTGGAAGGCGACAGTCGGGTGGAAGTAAACGGCCAACAGCTCAAATTCTTCGTGACCGGTTTGCCGGCGACCCTGCGCGGCCAGCAGCTGGCGTTCTTTCCGGAAACGCCCGAACTGATCGAGCCGGCGGCGCCGGGGTCGCAGCAATGGGCCAAGGTCGGGGCGAACGATGTCTGGACCGCCAGCGTGCCTTTGTCCGCCCATCGCACCGAAAGCCCCAGCCTGCTGCCGCTGGTGCTGGTGGCTGAGGTCAACGGCCAGCGTCAGGGCTTTCGGGTCCAGGCCCAGTTGCGCGGCACTTGGCCAGCGGTCGCGAGCGGGGCCGACAGCAACGCGGCTGGCCCGGCGGCATTGACCCCGGTGCTGGCCCGCAACGCCGGCGCGAGCACCGCGGCGCTTGGCCCGAACGTGTCGCTGGGCCTGTGGGCCGCGCTGCTGGGCGCGTTGCTGGGCGGCCTGATCCTCAACCTGATGCCCTGCGTGTTTCCGGTGCTGGCGATCAAAATGATGAGCTTTGCCCGCCACGCCAATGACCGGCGTGGCCACCGCATCAGCGGTCTGGCCTACAGCGCTGGCGTGGTGCTGTCGTTTCTGGCCCTGGGTGGCCTGCTGATCGGCTTGCGCAGCGCGGGCGAGCAGCTGGGCTGGGGGTTTCAGCTGCAGGCCCCGGCGGTAGTGGCGGCGCTGGCGGTGTTGTTCACCGTGATCGGACTGAACCTGGCCGGCCTGTTTGAGTTTGGCCGCTTTTTGCCTCATGCGGTGCTGACGCTGGAGGCCAAAAATCCGGCGGTCAACGCCTTTTTGTCGGGCGTGCTGGCGGTGGCCATCGCCTCGCCCTGCACCGCGCCGTTCATGGGTGCCTCGCTCGGGCTGGCGCTGGGCCTGCCCCCGCTGCAAGCCTTGCTGATTTTCATGACGCTGGGCATCGGCATGGCGCTGCCGTATCTGGCCGCCAGTCTGGTGCCGGCGGTGGCGCGCTGGCTGCCGCGCCCGGGCGCGTGGATGGACACGTTCCGCCGCGCCATGGCGTTTCCGATGTTTGCCACTGTGGTCTGGCTGGTGTGGGTGCTGGGCCAGCAGAGCGGCATTGACGGCGCCGCCGCCTTGCTGGCGCTGCTGGTGGCCTTGAGTCTGGTGCTCTGGTCGCTCACACTCAAGGGCCGCAGCCGGGTCATATTAGCTACTATCTCAATAGCTGCTCTCGCCCTGTTGACGGGGGCTATCGGCCAAAATGTTATAAAAAGTGCAGCAGCCTCGGGGCTGACCAGGGTTGCCGCCCGTGAGCGCTGGCAGCCGTGGACGCCCGGGCGGGTGGAGCAGGTGCTCGCCACCGGGGCGCCGGTGTTTGTCGATTTCACCGCCGCCTGGTGCGTCACCTGCCAATACAACGAAAGTACCACGCTGGCTAACGCCGAGGTGCTGGCCGACTTTGCTGCGAACAAGGTCACCTTGCTGCGGGCCGACTGGACCCGGCGCGACCCCGCCATCAGCGCCGCGCTGGCGCAGCTCGGCCGCAACGGCGTGCCGGTCTATGTGCTGTACCAAAATGAGCACGCGCCCGTGGTTTTATCTGAAATTTTGAGTGTGCAAGAGGTCCGCTCGATGCTGGCCAAGCTGAAGAGTTCATGAAACCATGCTGACTGAAGCCGAAACCATCCACCAGATACTGACCCATTGCCGCACCGTTGCGGTGGTGGGCCTGTCACCCAAACCGGCGCGTGCCAGTTTTGACGTGGCGCGCTACCTGCAGGCGCACGGCTGGCGCATCATCCCGGTCAACCCGGTGGCCGCGGCCAGCGGGGCGACGATTTTGGGCGAACCGGTGTATGCCAGCTTGCAGGAAGCGGCGCAACACGCGTCGATTGATCTGGTGAATGTGTTTCGCAACAGCGAGGATGTGCCGCCGGTCGCGCAAGATGCCATCGCCATTGGCGCACGGGCTTTGTGGCTGCAACTGGGCATTGAAAACGCGCCCGCCGCTGCCGCCGCCCAGGCCGCAGGCTTGTGGGTGGTGCAAAACCAGTGCCTGAAAGTGGCCCACGCCACCCGCGCTTGAAGGGGCGCTGACACGGCCACGGGCTGCCCTGGACCCGCAGGCGGGCGGCATGGGCTACTTCGCCAGCGCCCGCAGCGCCAGCCGGATGCCCTCGCTCACGCCCACGTCATGGGGCAGCGCCTTCAAGGCGGCGGCGGCTTCCTTGTCGCTGTAGCCGAGCGCCAGCAGCGCCTGCAAAATGTCAGCCTGACTGTCATTGACCACACTGGCGGGCACGCCGATATCGGGGCCGAGCTTGCCTTTAAGCTCCAGCAGCAAACGCTCGGCGGTTTTCTTGCCGATGCCCGGCACCTTCATCAGCCGTGCGCCCTCTTGCAGCGTGACAGCTTGCGCCAGCTCGGCCACACTCATGCCCGACAGCACCGAGAGTGCGGTACGCGGCCCGACGCCTGATATTTTGATCAGTTCACGAAAAGCGGCGCGCTCCTGGCGGGTGGCAAAACCATACAGAATCTGCGCGTCTTCACGCACCACAAAATGCGTCAGCAGGCTGACCCGCGCGCCCAGCTCCGGCAGGTTGTAAAAGGTGCTCATGGGAACCAACACCTCGTAGCCCACGCCGTGGCAGTCCACAATGACTTGCGGTGGATTTTTGTCGTCGAGCGTGCCCGTTAATTTGCCGATCATTTATTGCCTATCATGGGGGAAATTTATTTTGGAATTATCAACTTGATTCTCAGACACCTGTTTTCCCCGCCCAACAACAGCCGCTTGAGCCACCTGTGCGGTCCGATGGACGAGCACCTGCGCACGATCGAGGTCGCGCTGCAAGTCAAAATTGCGCATCGGCACGAGCAGTTCAAGGTCGATGGCAGCAAAGCCAATAGCAAGCGTGGCATGGAAATGCTGCAAGCCCTGTATGAAATCGCGGCGCGCCCGATCGAGCCCGCCACCGTGCAACTGATGCTGGCGGGTGACGTCGACATGAACGCGTCGGACGGCCCGGGTCTGAAAACCAAGCGCAGCGACCTCAAACCCCGCACGCTGAACCAGGCCAGCTACCTGGACAGCATCACCAGCCACGACATCACCTTCGGCATTGGCCCGGCCGGCACCGGCAAAACCTACCTGGCGGTGGCGATGGCGGTGGACGCCTTGCAGCGCAGTACCGTGCAACGCATTGTGCTGACCCGCCCGGCGGTGGAGGCCGGCGAGCGACTCGGTTATTTGCCGGGCGACCTGGCGCAAAAGATCGACCCCTACCTGCGCCCGCTGTACGACGCGCTGTATGACTTGATGGGCTTTGAGCAGGTGCAAAAAGCGTTTGAGCGCCAGACCATCGAGGTCGCACCGCTGGCCTTCATGCGCGGGCGCACGCTCAACACCGCGTTTGTGATTCTGGACGAGGCGCAAAACACCACGCCCGAGCAGATGAAAATGTTTTTGACCCGCATCGGCTTCGGCTCCAAAGCGGTGGTGACCGGTGACGTGAGCCAGATTGACCTGCCCAAAACCCAGCTCAGTGGCTTGATCGACGCCGAGCGCGTCTTGAAACGCGTGCCCGGCATTGCCATTTGCCGCCTGACCAGTGCCGACGTGGTGCGCCACCCGCTGGTGGCACGCATTGTGGACGCCTACGATGCGCCCGGGCGCGCCAGCGCAGCGCAGCGACGCCAGGACGACGGCTTCGACGACGAAGTGGCAGGCCCGGCGCCGCGGGCGCGTGCGCGCCAGAAACCGGTCTGATCCGAATTACTACCGAAACAATAGCTGGTTACGCTTATTTCACGCGGGCTAGCGGCCTATTTTGCTTATAAATTATGTTGAACCAACTGACTCTTTCGCTGCAATTTGGCAAACTTGAAAATGCCGCCCCGCACCGCGCCGCCCTGCCCCGCCACAAGGTGGCGCGCTGGCTTCGCCATGCGCTGCAAAGCGACGCCGAAATCACCGTGCGCATTGTGGATGCCATTGAGGGCCAGGCCTTGAACCGCGACTACCGCAAAAAAGACTACGCCACCAATGTGCTGACTTTTGACTATGCGCAGGAGCCCGTCGTCAGCGCCGATCTGGTGCTGTGCGCACCGGTGGTGGCCCAAGAAGCCAAGGATCAAGGCAAGACGCTGGACGAGCACTACGCCCACCTGCTGGTGCACGGCGCATTGCACGCCCAAGGCTGGGATCACGACGACGAAGAGGACGCCCAGGTCATGGAATTGCGCGAGAGCGAGATCATGGCCCGGCTGGGGTTCGAGAATCCTTATTAATACAATACCGGCGCACGACGCATTGCCCCGACCGCTTCATGATGCACACCACAGCCCTCGTTCTTTTTTCTGGCGGCCAGGACTCCACCACCTGCCTGGCGCTGGCCCTCAGCAAGTACCAGCGGGTGGAAACCATTGCCTTTGACTACCGCCAGCGCCACCGGGTTGAGCTCGATGCGCGCCTGGTCGTGCTGGCTGAAATCCGGGCCAAATTCCCGCACTGGGCCGAGAAGCTGGGCCAGGACCATCTGCTGGACCTGGCGGTGCTGGGCGAAGTCAGCGACACCTCGCTGACGCGCGACACGGCCTTCAAGATGGAACAAAGCGGCCTGCCCAACACCTTTGTGCCGGGGCGCAACCTGCTGTTTTTGACCCTGGCCGCGGCGCTGGCCTACCGGCGCGATTTGCAGGTGCTGGTCACGGGCGTGTGCGAAACCGACTTTTCCGGCTACCCCGATTGCCGCGACGACACGATGAAGGCGATGCAGCTGGCGCTGTCGCTCGGCATGGACAAGCGCTTCTTGATTGAGACCCCTCTGATGTGGATCGACAAGGCCGCCACCTGGGCACTGGCGCACGACCTGGGCGACAAATCCGGCGTGGCGGGCGGTGGCGACGCGCTGTTGGACCTGATCATCGAACACACCCACACCTGCTACCTGGGAGACCGCCAGCACCGCCATGCCTGGGGTTACGGCTGCGGCGAGTGCCCGGCTTGTTTGCTGCGGGCGCGCGGTTATGCGCGCTTTGCTGCGGCGCCGAGGGTTTGAGTCGGCTTTGCTGCCCGATCCGATCTGAAGGGTAATTGGGACAGCGGTGCCAATTACCGTTTCAAACTGGCTGCGGCCAGTCGGCATTCCCTTGTTGCAGCGTTTCTTGGCATCAAGTCATGACCCGCCCTGGTCTGGATTGATGCTGTTGGTTCGAGCCTTGCTTCGCCCCCCAAAGAAGTCGATTCTGAGAACTGGAAGGTAGTCATTTTGACTGTCTAACCCGGTGATCTGTGCCCATTTCAGACCGACTCGTCAAAAGCGAACGTTCGACTTCCGATCACCGTAGACTAACTGGCCTGCGCGGCTTTTTGCGCAGGTCTGGTCGAATATCAGGTTGTGCGATTTTATGGCAACGAAGCCTCAGCTTCGCCAAGAAAAACGAGCGCGGAGGCAGTCATATGAAGCATGTACGCAACCAAATAATCTGGAACCGTTGTCGCTGCGACTCCTTGACCGTGACCACCCAATTTATTACGACCGGTCGGGATGCTACTTTCCAGCAAGCTTCGCAACGAAGTGAAGTTCTGTTGCCAAAACGCAGGAATAAGGCCATTGTCCAAGCATGCCTGAATCAGATTCTTCGCGGTAGCGTTGCCGCTGTATCCCCAGCCACGTTTGTCGCAAATTGACTTCATCAGGCTTTCGAATGCCTTTAAGCACTCGTTGAGCGCCTCCTTCTCATTCCCGTGTCGGTAATGCTCATGGGCTTTGAGAAACTCCTGCTGCGCGCCAGCGTAATTTTTTTGATTCAAAAGGCGTAATGCTGGTTTTACGACTTCTGAGTGGACTAGTTCTGAATCGACTCGAATCATTTCGCCATCAGCAAACTGATAGCCAACGCCATGCTCTTTGAATCGCCCATTCAATTCCTTAATTGCCGCATCGGCTAAATCATCTGCATTTTGACGATGTAGATAGTAGTAGTCTCTAGTGACACGATCAATTGCTCGGAATGAAAGCTCCACCGCATCAATTGAACGCTCAATATCCTGCTCGTGAAGAAAGAAGTTTGTTAACTCATTAATATATTCTCGATCGCCATAGTCCTTAGTACCAGGCAGTTTAAAAAGGCCATATTCTCGGCAAAGAGTATTCACAATGAATGAGTAGTATTCGTGAGCTTTCCCTTCATCATAATAGTTTGCCCTATTTCCCAGTGTGTCCAGCCAGATATGAACGATCTGAGTTCTGAGGGCAGAAGGTAGATCGTCATAGACGTAAACGTCTGGGACATCTCCTCGTAGTTTTTTCTGGCGTTTCGAAAATAAGTCAAAAATAGCCAAGATGTGTTCCCTATGAATAACGTTGGCGTTGAGTTGGCCCCAGCGGCCCCCCCCCCCCCCCGTTCAAGTAACACGGGGGGCTGTAAATACACCTGATCATAGTCGTCGTCAATCTAGCTTCACACCATCCCCCAATTGGGGGACACGGGGGCTATACGCGTTGCTGTCCCAGCAAGAATGTCCAGCATGGGTGCACGCTGTAGAAAATTGGTTCCCCAACGAAGGCTCGAACCAACAGCAGCTATCCGGACCAGGGCGGGTTATTACCTGAGACCAAGAAACGCTGTGACAAAGGAATGCTGAACGACAGCACATGCTCAGACTTGTCCTTCGCGCGAATCAAACCCGCCGCGTGGACCAAAGATTCCGCCAGCAGAGCTTGGGGTATGGGCCCACGCCGATTTCTGGGCATTTGACAGTATGAGGCGGGGGGCCATACCCCAAGCTCGGCCACCACGACCGTCACACGACCGGGTTAGATACCCCGCTGGCCACATGGCCCGAGGGCACATGTTGCGACGCGGCATCCACATGCCCGGTCTGGTCGTCAAAAAAATCAGGCTCGAACCTACATAAGAACGCCCTTGGGCAGGTCACCTGCTCAGTGGTAATCATCTTCAAGCTGATGTCGCACTGCCGCAACGACGACGGTTTCGCTGTCAATGATCTCGAAAAGCGCGATATAGCCCGACCGGCCAAATGGGATCACCAACTCGCGCAGAAATGGACTGGAACCCGCTTTGCGGCAAGTGAACGGCGACGTGCGCAGGGTGGCCATGCCGTCCTTGATGGCTTGCAGCGCCCTGTCCGCCAGGTCGAGATCACCGCTGTGACCTTGCAGTTCGCGTTGCAACACAAAATCAAATAAGCGCTCCAAATCTTCGGCGGCATCAACCGTCAGTCGAACCTGGAAGCTCACCGCGCAGCCGCAGATTGCTTCGCGCGTGCCTGCTCAAGCTTGTGCGCCAGACGCGCAATCAGCACCTCTGCATCAACGTACGCACCGCTCAGTTTGGCACTCTCCAATGAGGCAATGCCCCGGCGAATGAACTCCTGCTGATGGCGACGGCGTTGGACGTTTTCGCGGACCGAACTTGCAACGAACTCAGACAGCGTCTCGCTGTCGTGCAGCATGGCCTCAACTTCAGCCCGAAATTCTGGTTGCACCCGCACCGAAGGAAGCGTTGTGGTTTTCATTGGCAAATTGTAGTGCAATTGCGATGCACGCGGTTCACGACGCCGGGTTCGATACCCCGCTGGCCACATGACCGGACGGCACATGCTGCGAGGCGGCATCCACATGGCCGGTCTGGTCGTCAAAAAAGAAATCGGGCTCAAATTCGCGCAAGAATTCGCCCTTGGGCAAGCCGCCTAGAAACATCGCTTCATCAACCTCAATGTTCCAGTTCATCAACGTGCGGATGGCGCGCTCGTGCGCCGGGGCACTGCGGGCGGTGACCAGCGCGGTGCGGATGCGCATGCGGGGCGTGCCGGCTTGTTGCAGGCGCTGCAGGGCCGCCAGCAGCGGCTTGAACGGCCCCGCCAGCAGGGGCTGCTGCGCCCGGTCGGTCTCGTGTTGTTGAAAGGCCTGCAGGCCCTGGGCCTGGTAGACGCGCTCGGCCTCGTCGCTGAACAGCACGGCGTCACCGTCAAAAGCAATGCGCACTTCATGCGGATAGGCGTCGCCAGCGTGAACCGATTGCGGATAGACCTGCGCGGCGGGCACACCAGCGTCGAGCGCGGCGCGCACGTCGCTTAAATGGGTGCTCAAAAAAAGGTTGGCGTGCAGGGGTTTCAGGTAGCGCCAGGGCGACTCGCCGCGCGTGAAGCTGCAGCGGGTGATGGGCAGGCCGTAATGCGCGGCCGACTTCATCACGCGCAGGCCGCTGACCGGGTCGTTACGCGACAGGATCACAACCTCCACCGGCTGGTTATTGCCCGCTTCGACCACGTTGAACGCCATCAACTTTTGCACCAGCGAAAACGCCACGCCGGGCTTGGCAGGCAGGTCCAGGCGCTGCAACTGCAAGGCCATGTAGGCGCGGTCATCGCCCTGCTCAAAAATCTCGTTTTCTTCCTCAAAGTCAAACAAGGCCCGGCTGGAGATCGCCACCACCAGCTTGCCGTCAAGCGAGGCGCTCATGACTGCAAAAACATGCGGTACACCGGGTTGGTGGTTTCTTCCACATACGGGTAACCCACGGTGCTCAGAAACTCGGCAAAGTCGGCATCATCTGCGGCGGGCACCTGCAGCCCGACCAGAATACGGCCGTAGTCCGCGCCTTGGTTGCGGTAGTGAAACAGGCTGATGTTCCAGCCCGGACGCATCAGGCTCAAGAACTTCAGCAGGGCGCCGGGCCGCTCCGGGAACACAAAGCGCAGCAGCCGTTCGTCCTGCGCCAGTTTTGAATGGCCACCGACCATATGGCGGATGTGCTCCTTGGCCAGTTCGTCGTGCGTCAAATCCAGCGCGGCAAAGCCATGGCGGGAAAAGTTGGCGGCAATCTTGCTCGATTCGCCTTTGCCATGCGTGGTCAGGCCCACAAACACATGGGCTTGCGCGGCGTCACTGATGCGGTAGTTGAATTCGGTCACATTGCGCGGACCACCCGGCAGGCTGCCGATCAACTCACAAAAGCGCCGAAAGCTGCCGCGCGCCTCGGGGATGGTCACCGCCAGCAAGGCTTCACGCTCTTCGCCCACCTCGGCCCGCTCGGCGACAAAGCGCAGGCGGTCAAAGTTCATGTTGGCACCGCACAAAATCGCGGCGTAAGTTTCGCCTTTGGTTTTGTGCGTCGCCACATACTGCTTGATTGCCGCCACGGCCAGCGCCCCGGCGGGCTCCACAATGCTGCGGGTGTCGACAAAAACGTCCTTGATGGCGGCGCACACCGCGTCAGTGTCCACCGTGATGAACTCGTCGACCAGTTTGCGGGCAATGCGAAAGGTTTCTTCGCCCACCAGTTTCACCGCTGTGCCGTCCGAGAACAGGCCGACGTCATGCAATGTCACACGTTTTTTCGCTGCGACGGATTGCATCATGGCGTCGGAATCATTCATTTGCACGCCAATCACCTTGATCTCCGGGCGCACCGCCTTGATGTAGTTGGCCACGCCCGAGATCAGGCCGCCGCCACCGATCGCCACAAACACGGCGTCGAGCCGACCCTGGTGCTGGCGCAAGATTTCCATCGCAATCGTGCCCTGGCCAGCGATCACGTCCGGGTCGTCAAACGGATGGACAAAGGTCAGACCCTGCTGCTGCTCCAGTTCCAGCGAATGGGCGTAGGCATCGGAATAGCTGTCACCGAACAACACCACTTCGCCGCCAAAACCACGCACCGCGTCGACCTTGAGCCGCGGTGTGGTGGTCGGCATGACGATGACGGCGCGCGCGCCCAGACGCTTCGCACTGAGCGCCACCCCTTGGGCATGGTTGCCGGCCGAAGCGCAAATCACGCCTTGCTTCAACTGATCCGACGTCAGGTGCACCATTTTGTTATAGGCCCCGCGCAGCTTGAAACTGTGCACCGGCTGCTGGTCCTCACGCTTGAGCAGCACGGTGTTGTGCAGGCGCTGGCTCAGGGCGTGGGCCGGCTCCAGGGCGGACTCGACCGCGACGTCATAGACGCGGGCGGTCAGGATTTTTTTCAGGTAGTCGGCAGGTTTGAGGTTTTCGGTCGTCATAGGGGGCTTTGCGTAGCCGTCAATGATAAACGTCTGGCTGCAGCGACAATCTTCAGTTTTTAAAGCACAAGGTGGGCAATAACATGGAATGCACAGTCAGTTGGACCGGCGCTTTGGGCACGCGCTCCGGCATGGGTTTTTTGGCCGAAACCGGCAGCGGCCACAGCTTGGTGATGGACGGCGCACCGGACGCGGCCCAACCGGAAAACGGTGGCCTGAATCTGGCGCCGCGCCCGCTGGAGCTGGTGCTGGCGGGCACCGGGGGCTGCACGGCGTACGACGTGGTGCTGATCTTGAAGCGCGGCCGCCACCAGGTGACCGGCTGCACGGTCAAGCTCACGGCGGAGCGGGCCGAGGTTGACCCCAAGGTATTCACCCGCATCAACATGCACTTCACCGTGTCGGGCCAAGGCCTCCCCGGCGCCGCCGTGGAGCGCGCGATTGCCATGAGCCACGACAAATATTGCTCGGCCAGCATCATGCTGGCCAAGACCGCTGACATAACGACCAGTTTTGAGGTGCGGGAGGCTTAAGTTAACGTGAAATACCGTTCGTGGTGAGCTTGTCGAACCACCTCTTCGACAGACTCAGGGCGAACGGCTTCATCATTCGAGGTCATGGCCGAGCCATAAGAGTTAGATCCGGTGCGCCACCGTCGTCATCACCCGGGCGGCCGCGCTCATCAGGCTTTTCACGGGCGGCGGCAGCGCCGCGGCCCCGGCTTTTTTCGCATCAACCGCGTGGCGCATCTCGTCGTCCTTCATCTGCGCCACGATGGCGCGCGAGGCGTGGTCATTGGCGGGCAGCAGGCTCAGGTGGCTCTCCAGATGCGCTTCCACCTGGTTTTCGGTCTCCACCACAAAGCCCAGGCTGATCGCGTCGCCCAGGCGCCCGGCCAGCAGGCCCAGGCCAAAGGCGGCGCCGTACCACAAGGGGTTGAGCAAGGACGGGCGCGCGCCCAGCTCATCCAGGCGCTGTTGGGTCCAGGCCAGATGGTTGGTTTCATCGGCGCTGGCTTTGGCGTAATGGGCGCGCAAGGCTTCGTTGTTGGTGGCGAAGGCCTGCGCGGTGTAGAGCGCCTGGGCACACACCTCGCCGACGTGGTTGACGCGCATCAGCGCGCCGGACCGGGCTTTTTCAGCGTCCGTCAACTCGGTGGCCTCGCCCGGCAAGGTCGGACACGCCCGCTCGGCATGGGGCGTGACAAACAGCGTGCGCAGGGCGGCATCACAGGTGGTAAAAAAACGGTCTTGCAAGTTGTTCAGCATCCGGCATCCTTCACAAAAATATCGATTAAATTCGGCTCTAGCCCCTGTCAGCATTGAGTTAGTAGCTATTAAATATATTATTTTGAGCCCGGCCGACGGATGGCGCCCGGCGCAAGAGGATTGTTACCGGGCCGGCGTTCACCAGATGCACCTGCATATTGGCGCCAAACTGGCCAGTCTGCAGCACGGCGATCATGGGGCCCTGCGCCAACGGGGCGGCCGTGTCATATCAAATCCCGCTTGTCGTCAAAATGCGCTTCCACGTCGGTGGGCAAGAGCTGGATGGTGGCGCGCAGCCCCGGCACGGCGCTCATCAGCGCCTGCTCCACGCTGGTGCGCACGGCAGCCGCGCGCCCGAGCGACCAGCTGGCGGGCATGTGCATGTGCAGATCGACAAAACGGCGCTGGCCCGAGCGACGCGTGGTTACATGGTCAAAGCGGATGGTGTGGTGGTCAAAGTCGGCCAGCGTTTGCTGGATTTGGTGCAGCACCTCGGGCTCCACCGCCTCGTCCATCAGCCCTTGCGACGAGCGCCACATCAGGTGCCCACCTTCCCACAAGATATTGAGCGCGACACCAATCGCCACCACCGGGTCGAGCCAGAGCCAACCCGTCAGGGCCACAGCGGTGATGCCGACCACCACGCCGACCGAGGTCCAGACATCGGTGACCAGATGCCGCGCATCGGCGTCGAGCGCGATCGAACGGTGCACCTTGGCGGCGCGAAACATCACCCAGGCCAGCCAGCCATTCAAGGCCGAGCTGATGACCGACAAGGCCAAGCCCCAGCCGACTTGCTCGATCGGTTGCGGGTTCAGCAGCCGATGGCCGGCGGCCCAGACAATGCCCATGGCCGCCACCATGATCAATACGCCCTCAAAACCGCTGGAGAAATATTCGGCCTTGTGGTGGCCGTAGGGGTGGTCGTCGTCCGCCGGGCGCTGCGCAATGGTCACCATCAGCAAGCCAAATATGGCGCTGGCCAGGTTCACCAGCGACTCCATCGCGTCTGACAACAAACCGACCGAATCGGTGATGTACCAGGCCAGCGTCTTGAGTGTGATGGTGATGAAGGCCACCACCACCGAAGCCAGCAACAGGCGCTGCGGCGTTAAAAATCGCTCGGGAATAAAAGACATGGCGGCTTACCCGAGCGTGACCCGGGCAAACTTGCGCTTGCCCACCTGCACCACGTAGGTGCCCGCACCCAGCTTCAGGCCTTTGTCACTGACCACACTGGTGTCGATGCGCACCCCGCCGCCGTCAATCAGCCGGTTGCCTTCCCCACTGGACGCCGCCAGACCGGCCAGCTTCAGCAAAGCGCCGATGCCAAGGGGGGCGCCACCGTCGCCCAGCGACACGGCCACGTCGGCAATCTCGTCAGGCACGCCGCCCTTGCTGCGGTTGATGAAATCCTGCTCGGCGGCTTCGGCCGCAGCGGCGGAGTGAAAGCGCGCCGTGATCTCCTTGGCCAGCGCCACCTTGGCGTCTTTCGGATTGCGCCCGGCCGCCACCTCGGCTTTGAGGGCGGCAATGTCGGCCTCGCTCTGAAAACTGAGCAAGGTGTACCAACGCCACATCAGCACATCCGAAATGCTCAAAACTTTGGCAAACATGGTGTTGGCGTCTTCGCTGATGCCAATGTAGTTGCCTTTGCTTTTTGACATTTTCTCGATGCCGTCGAGCCCTTCAAGCAGCGGCATGGTCAGAATGCACTGCGGCTCCTGGCCGTATTCGGCCTGCAAATGACGCCCCATCAACAGGTTGAATTTTTGATCCGTGCCACCCAACTCCAGGTCGCTGCGCAAAGCCACGGAGTCATAGCCCTGCATCAAGGGGTACAGAAACTCGTGCACGCTGATCGACTGGCCGGCCTTGAAGCGGTCATGAAAGTCGTTGCGCTCCATCATGCGGGCCACCGTGTACTTTGCCGCCAGCTCGATCATGCCGCGCGATCCCAAGGTGTCACCCCACTCGCTGTTATAGCGAATCTCGGTTTTGGACGGATCGAGCACCATCGAGGCCTGACGATAGTAGGTCTGGGCGTTGACCTCGATTTGTTCCCGACTCAAGGGCGGGCGCGTGGTGTTGCGGCCAGACGGGTCGCCGATCAGGGTGGTGAAGTCGCCAATCAGAAAGATCACGGTGTGACCCAAGTCCTGCAACTGGCGCATTTTGTTGAGCACCACCGTGTGGCCAAGGTGGATGTCAGGCGCGGTCGGGTCGAGCCCCAGCTTGATGCGCAGCGGCACGCCGGTGGACTCGGCGCGGGCCAGTTTTTTGACCCAGTCGTCTTGCGGGATCAACTCTTCACAGCCGCGCAGAGTCACTGCGAGCGCCTGGCGGACACGGTCTGTTACAGAAAAAAGGGGAATAGCAGCTTGATTCATAAGGGTTATTCAGGATGTCGGGAAACGAGGCGACGTTATACTTTGCGTTTTCTCAAGTGTCTGAGTTTAATTCGCCAGGCACAAGCTTCCTGTCTGTTCGGTTGCGCACATAACAACCTTTACCTGGACTACTTGTTTTGATAAACAGCCTACTTGGCGCTGGAAATGCCTTATTGACGGTTTCCAACCAGATCATCCATCAGCATCCTAAACGTATTATTGCCGTCATCGCGGCCGTGCTGCTCAGCGGTGGTGGTGGCGCCTTTGCCGTCGCCTCGTTTGCGCCCGATGCCGCCGAATTACCGGTACGCGAAGTGCTGGAACCAGTACAGGCGTTGCCAGTCAGTGTTCCGGCTGACCTGGACCTGCAGGCCCTCAAGCTGTTCAGATCAGACCTGACCCGCTCCACCGATACCGCCGACACCTTGCTCAAGCGCCTGGGCGTGGATGACGCCGCCGCCGCCGGATTCCTGCGCTCGGATGCCAGCGCGCGGCAGGTCCTGTTTGGACGCAGTGGCCGCACGGTGACCGTTGAGACCAGCGAGCGCAACAGCTTGCTCAAACTCAGCGCCCGCTGGACCAGCGACACCGACGGCAAGTTCAACCGGCTGGTGCTGGAAAAAACAGCACAGGGCTTTGTGTCGCGCATCGAGTCGGCAGCGCTCACCGTCACTAGTCGCCTGGCCAGCGGCACCATTCAAAGTTCATTGTTTGCCGCCACCGACGATGCGAAAATTCCGGACGTCATTGCGACCCAAATGGCTGAGATTTTTGCCGGCGACATCGATTTCCATCGCGCCCTGCGCAAAGGCGACCGCTTTTCGGTGGTCTACGAAACCCTGGAAGGCGACGGCGAACCGCTGCGCACCGGTCGTGTACTGAGCGCCGAATTCGTCAACAACGGCAAGAGCTTTCAAACAATGTGGTTCCAGGAGCCGACGCCGGGTGCGGCCGTGACGGCCAGCAGTGCTGGCGCTGCCAACGCCCGCAACAAGGGCGGTTACTACACGCTGGACGGCCAAAGCCTGCGCCGCGCCTTTCTGGCCTCCCCGATGGAATTCTCCCGCGTCACCAGCGGCTTCAAAATGCGTATGCATCCCATTTTGAAAGTCATGCGCGCGCACCAAGGCGTGGACTACGGCGCTCCTACCGGCACCGCGGTACGCAGCGTGGGCGATGGCGTGGTTGATTTTGCCGGGGTACAAAACGGCTACGGCAATGTCATCATCCTGCAACACCGCAATAACTACAAAACGGTCTATGCCCACTTGAGCCGGATCAATGTGCGCCGGGGCGAGAGCGTCAGCCAGGGGCAGAACATCGGCGCCGTCGGTGCCACCGGTTGGGCCACCGGGCCGCATTTGCATTTTGAATACCGTATCAATGGCGTCTACACGGATCCGCAGAACATTGCCCGTGAAAACGTCACATCACCTCTATCAAATTCCGCGAAGCCTGCTTTTGCCCAACTCGCCGCGCAAAACCGGGTTGCACTCGCATCAGCTGCGTCGATGCTACAAAGCCGCGCGCAGTAGGCGAGTTGTCTGTCTGTCATAGGGCATGACTAAAATCTTTATCGGTCTAATGTCTGGCACCTCACTGGACGGGGTGGACGGCGTACTGGTTGATTTTTCTGACCCGCAGCTGCGCGTCTTAGCGCATGTCAATGCGCCTTTGTCGACCGCCTTGTCCGACGAATTATTGGCCCTCAACACGCCCGGCGCCAATGAATTGCACCGCGCGGCACTGGCCGCCAATGCCCTGGTGCGCGTCTATGCCCACGTTGTGGCCCAGTTGCTTGACTTGGCGGGCATCCAGCACACCGCCGTGGCGGCTATTGGCGCCCATGGCCAGACGGTGCGACATCAGCCGCAGTCCTTTGATGGCACCGGCTACACCCTGCAGCTCAATAACCCGGCCCTGCTGGCCGAGCTGACTGGCATCCAGGTGGTCGCCGATTTCCGCAGCCGCGATGTGGCCGCTGGCGGCCAGGGCGCACCGCTGGTACCGGCTTTCCACCAATCGGCATTCTCGCAGCCGGACCAAACGCTGGCCGTGCTCAATTTGGGCGGCATGTCCAACCTGACCGTGTTAGGTCCTTCCCCCGCCCCGGCGTCGTCAGCAGGAGACCCAGCGTCTTCTTTTCACGGCAACGACGTGCTGGGTTTTGACTGCGGCCCCGGCAACGCCTTGATGGACGCGTGGTGCCAGCAGCACATTGGTCAACCTTTTGACGCCGACGGCGCCTGGGCCGCAGCTGGGCGCGTGCACGGCGAACTTTTGGCTGCCTTGCTGGATGAGCCGTACTTTGCGCAGTCCGCGCCGAAAAGCACGGGGCGCGACCTGTTCAACGTCGGCTGGCTGACCTGGAAACTTGAAAAATTCACCTCTCTGGCGCCGGTGGATGTGCAGGCCACACTCACCGAACTGACGGCCAGCGTTTGTGCCACCTGCGTCAAGCGCTATGGTTCCGAGAGCAACACCCTGATTGTATGCGGCGGCGGCGTGTTCAACCGCCACCTGATGGCGCGACTGCAGGCCCTGCTGCCAGGGGTGCAAGTGATCTCTTCGCAAGCCCACGGTTTACCACCCTTGCAAGTGGAAGCCGCCGCTTTTGCCTGGCTGGCACGCAATACGTTGTTAAATAAAACGTCAAACCTGGAAAAAGTAACGGGCGCCAGCGGCGCCCGTATCCTGGGTGCGATCTACCCGGCCTGACCGGGCGACCCCCGCAACCCCTTAAGAGAAGCTCGATCCGCAGCCACAGGTGGTGGTGGCATTGGGGTTCTTGATGACAAACTGGGCCCCTTCCAGGTCTTCTTTGTAATCAATCTCGGCCCCCACCAGATACTGGTAGCTCATGGCATCAATCAACAAGGACACACCATTCTTGGTCATGGTGGTGTCGTCTTCATTGGTGATTTCATCAAACGTGAAACCATACTGAAAGCCGGAACAGCCGCCACCCTGCACGAACACGCGCAGTTTCAGGTCGGGGTTTCCCTCTTCGGCAATCAGATCGGCTACTTTGGCGGCCGCACTGTCGGTGAAGAGAATCGGGCTTGGCATTTCGGTCTGGCTGGTTTGTGCGACGGCGCTCATGGATTTCTCCGTTAAATTAAGTGAAGGAATACTAACGCAATTTGCTCAACCATTCAGTCAGGCGTTGTTTGCTGCTAATTTCAGTATGGGCTTTTCCTCCGCCCCAACGCCCACCAGCGGGCCCAACTGCCCGGCAATGATGGCGCCCTGGTGCATCTCCAGCGCCGCATAGTGCACATCGCCTTGTATGCGTGCCTTGGGCTGCAGTTCCAGCATGACCCGCGCATGCACCGGCCCTTTGACAGAGCCGTTGATGATGACGTGATCAGCATGAATCTCGCCAATCACCGTGGCGGACTCCGAAATCACCAGAATACTGGCTTTGTCGGTTTTGGCATACAGGTTGCCAACAATCGCGCCATCGATGCGCAAACCATCGGCAAAGCTGATATTGCCGTCAATCTGACTGCCTTCGGCAATCAGGCTTTTGATGGGGGGTTGTTTTTTCTTGTTGAACACGTTTTTCTCCTGAAATTTTTCATCCGCAGCGCTGAACTATAACTTGATGGATTGCACCGATTTAACCACTGAACCCTGCAGCACCTTGGCGCTCAGGCTCTTGACCACGACTTGCGCGGGCAGCTCAAAAACACCTTCCATTCGACCATATTGTTTCAGCTTGAACGCCTGCGCGCCACCCGGTAAAGTGGCCAGCCACGGCTTACCATTGAGCAGGCCGATAAAGCTCAACTCCAGTTGCCCATTGAACTCCGGCGCATTTTTGTTGGCCTGAATCACCAACACTTGCCATTTCATTTCACGCCCGTTGCGCAACTCGGCCTGCAAGCCACGGATCGCGATCCCGCCACCCGCCGCCGGAATGAGCTTCTCAAAAAACCCCAGGTCATCACGCAAACTGCGGTTCTCGACTTCGAGCTGCTTATTCTGGGCCAGCAATTTTTCTTGCGCCACCTTTTCCGTGGTCAGCAAAGTATCCACCGTGTTGGCAACCGACTGGGCCTGGTCCCGCGCGGTCTTGACCGTCACCAGCTCGTCATGCAGGGCCGCCAGTTCAGCCTGGGTTTGGCGGAGTTGTTCTTTGTTACCGCGCTCCAGTCCGGCAATGTCTTTGCCAAACTCGAACGCCCACAACGCAATAGCGGCGCAAAAACCAAAAACAATCGCCAGTGCCAGCCAACGCAAGGGCCAGGGCATGGCGCTGCGCACCGCCATGCGCGGCGCGCTGACCGTCAGGCGGCGAATGAGTAAGCGCAGGCGCATCAGGGGGAAAACCGGCCGTCAGAAAGAAAACAGCCGCCAAAATTTGCATTCTGGCGGCTGTTTTGCAACATGTTGCAGCGAAAAATGAAAATTAACGCTTGCTGAACTGTTTACGGCGACGTGCACCGTGGAAGCCCACTTTCTTACGTTCCACTTCACGCGCATCACGCGTGACGAAACCAGCTTTGCTCAGCTCCGGCTTGAGCGTGGCATCGTAGTCGATCAGGGCACGGGTAATGCCGTGACGCACCGCGCCGGCTTGACCCGACTCACCACCACCGGCCACGTTGACCATGATGTCAAACGTTTCAGCATGGTTGGTCAGCAACAGAGGTTGCTTGCAAATCATGATGGACGTTGCACGGCCAAAGAATTTGTCAATTGCCTTGCCATTGACCACGATCTGGCCGGAGCCTTTTTTCAGGAAAACACGGGCGACGCTCGATTTGCGACGGCCGGTACCATTGTTCCATTCACCAATCATCAGTGGCTCCTTAAAGTTCCAACACTTTGGGTTGCTGGGCAGTATGCGGGTGCTCAGCACCACCGTACACCTTGAGCTTCTTGATCATGGCGTAGCCAAGCGGGCCCTTGGGCAGCATGCCCTTGACGGCTTTTTCAAGAGCGCGACCCGGGAATTTGGCTTGCATGTCACGGAAATTGACGCTGGAGATGCCGCCCGGATAGCCAGAATGGCTGTAATAGATTTTGTCAGTCGACTTGGCGCCGGTGACGCGCAGCTGGGCTGCATTGATGATGACAATAAAGTCACCGGTATCGACGTGAGGCGTATAAATGGCCTTGTGTTTGCCGCGCAAACGGAGAGCAACTTCGCTGGCTACTCGTCCGAGGACCTTGTCGGTCGCGTCAATCACAAACCACTCGTGCACCACGTCAGCTGCTTTAGCGCTGAAAGTTTTGGTCATGAGTTTTCTACTAGAGAGGGTTTGTCGGGCTCTTTTCCACGGTCGGCGTTCCTCTGATGGGAATCTCTTAGGTGGGGTTCAAGCTTCGCCGCGGAGCCACAAAAGCGCTGCGAAGCCGAGCATTATAGGAGATTTGGTGAAACGCCTCGTTTTAATCTCCCGGCACAGATGCAAATGCGAACTTTGCTGCTTTTGCTTCGCGTTAACGAAAAAAGTCTCGTGTCAGGCGGGCGGTATGGCTTGCGGACTCCGGCCCACGCTCGCGGACGAGCCAAATTGATGCACAACGGCCTTCTCACAAACTACGTTGCTGGTAGGCGGACCGTGTGGTCGCCGCGAATGGGGCCTGCGCTCGCAAGCCACACCACCCGCCTTAAGTGACGATTGGGCACGCTGCGGATTCCAATACCGGATTCAGACACGTTGTTGACATTCAAATCTCCAGACAGCAGTCGCTCAGCATTGGAGGTGGCCGACACGCAGCACGCGTCACAAAGCAGTTGGGTGTCCGTGTAGGCCGATCCGCTGGGCATCGCTCTTGCACCAGGCATAGACCGCTGTATCTCGCGGCAGACCGCCCATGTTCGGACGGTATGTTGCCATACGCAGTATGCCCTCACGTTGCAGCCCCAGTCGCTCAAGAACTTTGTGATATCTGCTGTTCTGTGCGTCGGCTGTTGCCCAAATACGAAGCATCTCAGGCTGCGTCTTCAACCAGTTGACCACAAGGGTTGTTGATTCATGTGCCAACCCCTTACCCCAGTGCGACTTGGCAAGGAAGTACCCAAAATCTGCGGCGTGTGCCTTGGGCCTAAACGAAATTGTTCCTGCAAGATTGCCGGAAGACCGTTCTTCAATAATCCATTGGTACTCGGTGCCATCAAGCCACCGTTGGGCAGCGCCCTGAAGATGACTTCGAGTTTCGGAGTCGCTTGCCTGCGCTGGCCACGTCATGTACTTCATCACCTCAGGACTTGCGGCGGCCAGGAACAGCGCCGGAGCGTCATCAGGTGTCGCCCTTCGCAGTCTCACAAGAATGCCGTCGATGAGTTCGGGCGGGCTCTTCATGCGACCGGTATCCGATAGGTTGTCACGAAGATTCATGACAGCATCGTATCAAACTGGGAGGTCGGCGCGAAGGACAGCAACCGCTGCAGTGGCGCGAACCCGAGGCTTGTCGAACAAACGCTCGTTTTCTGCACCGCATCGCAACGCCCGTTGGTGCGCCGCAAACACCCATCAACTTCAGCATCTCATTTGATTCCTCCCGCCACCCCCATCGCCACTCGGGCTGGTGGATTGGGTGTCCGATCGGCGGCCCATTCGCGGTGACCACGATGCAGGCACACACAAAGGACAAGTTGAGGCCGTAGCGGCGGCAAACCAGCCCTGTAAGCCCGCGAGCGTGGGCCAGAGAGCGGATACCCGGTCCGCCAGCCCCACCCACAGGCAAAGGCGCGACAGCCCCATCCACCCGCCCACTGTACGACAGGGTCAACAGCAGCGGCACACCCGTCGCAGAGTGACAAGGCACTCCGCTGCCGGTTACCATCAGCCCCATGTTTAGTTACCGCCACGCCTTTCATGCCGGCAACCATGCCGACGTCCTAAAACACACCGTGCTGCTGGCCGTTCTGCGGCATTTGCTGCAGAAAGACACGGCGCTCACGGTGTTTGACACCCATGCCGGTGCCGGTCTGTACCGTCTCGATGGTGAATACGCCGCCACAAGCGGTGAAGCGGGCCAGGGGTTTTTGCGTCTGATTTCTGCATTAAATGAGCCTGCAACTCCCGCCAGTCAAGCGTCATCAGCTACTAAAAAAGTAGCTAAACCGAAAATTACCACCGCCACCCTGGCCCCGGCGCTCAAAGACTACCTGGAACTGGTGGCCAGCTTCAACAACAAGGGCAGCCACAAGGTCTATCCCGGCTCGCCGTTCATCATCCAGCGCCTGCTGGGCGAGCGCGACAAGCTGAAGGTGTTCGAGATTCACCCGACCGATGCCAAAACCCTGTCCGCCAACATTGCACAGCTCGAAGCCGGGCGCCAGGTGGCGGTGTTGCGCGAGGACGGCTTTGAAGGCATCAAGAAATTCTTGCCCCCGCCAGCGCGCCGGGCGCTGGTGCTGAGTGACCCCAGCTACGAAATCAAGACCGACTACGCCCGCGTCGTCGCCATGGTGGCGGATGCCTTGACCCGCTTTGCCACCGGCACCTATGCCATCTGGTACCCGATCATTCCGCGGCCCGAAGCGCACGACGTGCCGCGCAAGCTCAAGACGCTGGCCACCAAAGCCGGCAAGCCGTGGCTGAACGCGACGCTGACCGTCAAATCCAGCAAGCTGACCGCCGACGACGAGGGCGAGGTCATCCGGCCGGGTCTGCCCGCCAGTGGCATGTTCATCATCAACCCGCCGCACACCCTGAAGGCAGCCTTGCAGCTGGCGCTGCCGCAGATGGTCGAGCTGCTCGGGCAAGACCAGCACGCCGATTTCAGCGTCGAGTCCGGCGGCTGATCACCTACCCACACCATCATGTCATTCAAAAATCAATACCAAAAGAAACTTGGCACCGCAGACGACGCAATTTCTCATGTGAAAAACGGCGACTTCATCATTGTCCCCACCGGCGTGGGCGAGCCGCCCGCGCTCTTGAGCGCGCTGTCAGAGCAGCGCAGGCGCTTCCGCGATGTCAAAGTGGCACAGATTCTGGCGGTGCGCAAATTTGGCTACATCGACCCGGAAACGGTGGAACATGTGCGCCATGTGGCATTTTTCTTTGGTGCTGCCACGCGTGCGGGCGGTCAGAGCGGCTGGATCGATTTCATTCCGAGCTATTTCTCGGAGATGCCGAGCCTGATCGAACGCGGCCAGATTCCGGCTGACGTGGTCTTTTCGATGGCGTCGCCGATGGACCAGCACGGCTATTTTGCGCTCAGCCTGGGCGCTGACTACACCATGGCCGCGGTGGCCAAAGCGCGTGCGGTGGTGCTGGAAGTCAACCCGAATGTGCCGTTTGCCAACGGCAATTGTCATGTGCATATTTCAGAGGTGGCGGCGCTGGTTGAAAGTGACGAGCCGGTGATGGAAGTAGGCTTGCCCAAGATTGGCCCGGTGCAAGTCGCGATTGGCAAGTACGTGGCCGACATGATTGACGACGGCTCCACGCTGCAAATCGGCTACGGCGGCATTCCGGACGCGGTGGTGATGCAACTCACGCACAAGCATGACCTGGGCGTGCACACCGAGATGATTGGCGATGGCATTCTGACGCTGGTCGAAAGCGGCGCCATCACCAACCGCAAAAAGACCTATCTGCCGGGCAAGATGATCGCCACTTTTGCGCTCGGATCCAAAAAACTGTACCAGTTCATGGACCGCAACCCGGCGCTGGAAATCCACCCGGTGGACTTCACCAACGATCCCTATCTGGCGGCCAAAAACGACAAGCTGATGGCGATCAATGCCACGCTGCAGATTGATCTGCTGGGCCAGTGCGGCTCGGAAAGTCTGGGCCATGTGCCCTATTCCGGCACCGGCGGCCAGGCCGATTTTGTGCGCGCGGCGAACCGCTCGCGCGGCGGCAAAGCGTTTATCGTGCTGCCGTCCACCGCCCAGAACGACCGCCTCACGCGCATCGTGCCAACGCTGGCCCCCGGCACCCACATAAGCACCAGCAAGAACGACATCAACTACGTCGTCACGGAATATGGTGTGGCGCAATTGCGCGGCAAGTCGGCCAAACAGCGGGCGCAAGAGATGATCTCGATTGCGCACCCGGATTTCCGCGCCGAACTGACCGAGGCCGCGCGCAAGATGCAACTGCTGTAGCGCGGGCGCGGGAGGAAGATAATCAGCTCAGTTTTATGTTTTCAGGAACGACCCCCCTATGAGTATCCTCGTCACCGGCGGCGCCGGCTTTATTGGCAGCAATTTTGTGCTCGACTGGTTGGCCCAGTCGGATGAGCTGGTCATCAACCTCGACAAACTCACCTACGCCGGCAATCTGCAAAACCTGGCCACGCTCGCCGACGACGCTCGTCATGTATTTGTGCAAGGAGATTTTGGCGACGCGGCGCTGGTGGCCAAGCTGCTGCTCCAGTACCAGCCGCGCGCCGTGGTCAATTTTGCGGCCGAGAGCCACGTCGACCGCTCCATTCACGGCCCCGGTGAATTCATCCAGACCAATATCGTCGGCACCTTCAACCTGTTAGAGGCGGTGCGCGCCTATTGGGGCGCGCTGGCGGCCGAGGCCCGGGCCGGCTTTCGGCTGCTGCATGTCTCCACCGACGAGGTCTATGGTTCGCTGGCCCACACCGAGCCGGCCTTTACCGAAACCCACCGCTACGAACCGAACAGCCCGTATTCAGCCTCCAAGGCGGCCAGCGACCACCTGGTGCGCGCCTACCACCACACCTACGGCTTGCCGGTGCTGACCACCAACTGCTCCAACAACTACGGGCCGTTTCACTTCCCGGAAAAACTGATTCCACTGATGATCGTCAACGCGCAGGCCGGCAAAGCATTGCCGGTCTATGGCGACGGCCAGCAGATTCGCGACTGGCTGTATGTCAAAGACCATTGCAGCGCAATTCGCCGTGTGCTCGAAGCCGGTCAAGTGGGCGAGGTCTACAACGTTGGCGGCTGGAACGAAAAGCCCAACCTCGACATCGTGCAGATCGTCTGCGCCCTGCTTGATGAGCTGAAACCGCGCGCCGACGGCCAGCCGTACCAGACGCAGATCACCTATGTGACCGACCGCCCCGGCCACGACCGGCGCTACGCGATTGACGCGCGCAAGATCGAACAGGAGCTGGGCTGGAAACCGGCGGAAACCTTCGAGAGCGGCATCCGCAAAACCGTGCAGTGGTACCTGGACCACCCGGACTGGGTTGCCAACGTGCAAAGCGGTGGCTACCGCGACTGGGTCGTCAAGCACTACGGCAATTGATGGCTGATGACGCCAGCCCTGATGGAACGGGCCTACCAAGCTATCAAAATAGTAGTATTCAGAATCACTGGCCCCACGGCAGCATCAAGGTCAGCAGGGTCAGCTTGGCAAATTCCGGCTCGAACTGGTCGATGATTTTTTGCGGATCGGGGCACAGTGTCGTGTCGCTGATGACGCTGAACTGCACGCCCCCGCCGTAACTCAAGATCGAGACGCCCAAGCCGACCGAACCCGACTGGGGCACCCAGAACAGACTTTGCTCCAGCGTGGCGCCGCAAAATTCAAGCTTGTGACGCGGCCCCGGCACATTGGTCATGACGGCGGTGGTCTTTTTCGAAAACAGGCTCAGCAGCGCGTCTTGCGCCGACTTCACCAACACCCCAGCCACCGCCAGCAGCGCAAACGCCAGCAGTGGCTGCATGCTGTCTTTCATTGCGCCCATGCGCGCGCGCACCGCGAACACGCGCTCGATCGGGTTCTCGATCCCAATCGGCAACAGCACCGGTGCCAGCCCAAAGCGATTTCCCAGTTGGTGGGCATCTTCGATCGGGCGCAGGTTCACCGGCACCATGACCCGGATTTCCTTGCCCTCAATAGCATCGCCAAAGGATTGGAGGTACTTGCCCAGGGCACCCGCCACGCAGCTCAACAACACATCGTTGATGGAGCAGTTCAGCGCGCGCCCGACGGCCTTGACTTCTTCCAGCGGAATCGGTTGGCACCAGGCCACGCGCTTGCGCGTGCCGGGCGTGCCCTTGAGGCGCGTCGGCGCGTCGTCGGGCATGAGCGCCAGCGCGGCCGCATCCCGAACCACTTGATACGCCATTTTGGCCAGTTCCACCGAGCCAGCCAGACGCTTCTCCAAACTTTGCTCCAGACCCTTTTGCGGGTCAATCAGCATTTCCAGGGCGTTGACCGCACCTTCTCCCACCGCGTCAAGCGCTTTGACCGCCGCCTCGGTGAAGGGGCGGATCAGCAGGTCGGCAATCCAGTCATCCGCTGCCGCCCCATCCCCCCGCGCCTGCGGAGTCGCGCCGCGCGGCGGTGCCGAGCCCCCATCAACCAGGGTCTGGGTCACAGCAATCAGCGCCAGACCATCGGCAATGCAATGATGCAGGCGCGCCAGCAAGGCCGAACCGCCCTGGTAATGCTCGATCAGACGAAACTCCCACAAAGGATGGCGCATGTCGAGCGCCTGCATGGCAAGCTCGGCCAACCGCTCCTGCAAGGCCGTTTGTTCCAGCCCGGGGGCCGCCACCGCCAGAGTCTCCCGGACCACATGGCGTTCGATCTGGAAGTCGGTATCAAGAACCCAACTGGCGCCGCTGGCATCCTGCTGCACCCGTTGACCAAAGCGCGGGTACTGCAGCAAGCGCTCCTGGATGCGCTGGCACACCACCGGGTAACTCACCCCCGGCTTGATGATCCAGACCCCCACGATCATCATCAAATTACTGGGCGAATCCATGCGCAGCCAGGCGGTGTCGACCTTGCTCATGCGCTCCTGGGTCGGCCCGTCTGGCCCCGGCGTGACCGCCGACGCCTTCTTTTTCACCCGTTCGGGGGCGACCGGACTGACGCTCCTGGCGACGACTTTTTTGCTAACGATTCGGGTAACCATGAACTCTCCTGACGGGCAAAGCAAAAACAGAACGACAGTACTGGGGAACTGCCCCTATTCTGTCGGCAAGACGCACACTAAGATACCCCGCGTTGACCCCCAACCCTCGGGTCTTTAACTTTAACGGGAGAAAACCATGTCTGAGCTGAAAAAAAAATTCGAAACGGCCCTTGCCGATTCAAAAAATCTGAGCGAACGCCCGGATAACAATACCTTGCTGAAAATTTATGCCCTCTACAAACAAGCCAGCGTGGGTGACAACGATGAGAAAAAACCCGGCTTCAGCGATATGGTGGGGCGCGCCAAATGGGAGGCCTGGAGTAGCCTCAAAGGTACCAGCAGCACCGATGCCATGCAGCAATACATTGACCTGATCGAGTCCCTGAGCTAAACCCAACCCGCCAGCGCCTGGGGCGCCCCAGCGGCGCGCCCGGCCAGCCACCTCATGTTTTCTTGTTCGCGTGCGGTTTGGCATGCACCCGCAGTTTGGGCTGGGGTGTCAGCAAGTCATCCAGATTTTTAATGATTTCACTTTCGATCCGGGTCTTGAACGCACCGACCAGAAAACCGAGTCTGGCCTGGAGCTCAAACTTGTCCTTGGTCACCGATAAGGTGCCGTGAACCCCCGAGCGTTCAAAGGTGACTTCATCAACGGTCTGGCCTTCGGCATAAGTGCACTGCATGCCAAATTCTTTTTCCGCGTTTTCCGCCCATTTGAAGGCCACTTTGCGGGCATTGGGTAGCCCAAGCGTGTGATGTCGCAGGATATGAAGATCAGCCACTGAGATGCTCCGTTGTTATTTGTTTCAGGGCGCGGGCCCGCTCAGCCGCAGGCATGTGCGCCAACTGCCGGACTGCATCATAGAACCTTGGCCAGTCCCGACCGTGTCGCTCAAACAATTTCTCAAAAGCCGGCGTCAGTTCGTCATACGCAGCCTGCGCGGCAAACGCCGCATTATTCGCCCCCGCTACCCAGGCGTCATAGCCCGCATAAGCCCCCCAGTTACTTCTCAGCCGGGCGTAGTCATCGCGAAAATCCTGCATTGCTTCTTTTTTCATAGCTATCAACGCAGGTTCATCAAGGGCTAGCCCCTCATTTTGCTTGTAAATTTCCGCTAAACGGGTGCGCGTGACCGCTAACAGCGACCGAAATTGGCGGCGCCGACCATCAAACGCTGCGTACTCGGCGCGGGCGGCGGGCGAGCCCTGCAGTGCGAGCCAGCGCGCACTGCCCAGCTGTTCCACCGCAGTCGCAAACGATTCATTGAACCGCGTGTCGTCTTTGACATACAGCACCTGATGCGCCAGCTCGTGAAAAATCATGCGCGCCAACTCACCTTCCGGGTAGTGGATAAAGGTGCTGAGCAGCGGGTCGCCACCGGCCCAGTTCAGCCAACCCAGGGTCGAATAAGCCGGTACGCCATAGACACTGGCCTCCAGCCCGTCGCGCTGCAGCGCAAGCGCCTCCGCGCGCGCCTCCATCTCATTGAAATAACCACGGTAACCGACACAGCCCACCACCGGGAAACACCAGGTTTTGAGCGTCAGTGAAAACGCAGGCGCCGCCACCACGTTCCACACCACGGAGCGGCGCCGCAAGTCGGCATAGCGGTGGTAACTGGCGTTGTCAGGCAATTGCAGCTCAGTCACGGCAAAGGCACGAATGCGCTCGGCCATTTGCAAGCGCTGCTTCAAGGTCGGCGCAACGCTCTCATCCGCCAGCCAGGTCGCAATCGGTCGGGCCGCCTTCATCATTTGCAGATGCCCCCCCGCGGATTGCAGGTAGTAGCCGGTGTCGGCGCAGCTGGCCAGCCAGGCAAGCAAAGTCAGGAGGAGGACGGTTCGCAGGGTACGCATCAGAAAAACAGTTTACGATATAGCACCATGCTCTACAAATTCAAATCCAAAAACACCGGTGACGTCATCATGCTGCAGCCCAACGGACGGCGCGTGCTGCAGATCATCGGCAAAGACGTGCCGGACGACATTACCACCACAGGTGAGAAAGGGATCATCCTGCCAGAGCAGATGCCGGCCGCCATTGCCGCACTGGAGGCGGCCATTGCCCGGGAAGAAGCGGATCAGAAAGCGGCGCTGGCGCTGGCACTGGCCCGCCACGAACCGGCGCCCCACTTTGAGTCGGTCTCGCTGCACCAGCGCGCGCAACCCTTTATTGAGATGCTGAAACGCTGCCTGGAAGACGGCAGCGATGTGGTCTGGGGCGTTTAACCAGCGCCAGCGGCGCCGGCTGAGCATGGCTTAGCGGTAGCTGCGGGCGTCCTCAATCACCTTGCCATCGTTGGGCAGGCTGCCCGGCAGCAAAATCTCGACCGTGCCGCGCAGCTTGGTGACATCGCGAATCGCCTCGCCAATCTTGGCCGCCAGCGCATCGGGCCCACTGCACGCCGTTTCTACCTTGAGCGTCATGGCATCGTTGGCCATTTCGCCAGTCACCACCAGACGGGCGCGCGCAACTTCAGGAAAACGTTTGATGATGTCGGCGACCTGGCCCGGGTGCACAAACATGCCGCGGATTTTGGTCGTCTGGTCAGCCCGCCCCAGCCAACCCTTGATGCGCGTGTTGGTGCGCCCGCTCGGGCAGGGGCCACTCAGCACCGCCGACAAGTCCCCGGTGCCGAAGCGAATCAGCGGATAGTCCGGGTTCAGTGTCGTGACCACCACTTCGCCCACTTCACCGTCCGCCACCGGGTCACCGGTGCCGGGCCGCACGATTTCGACGATCACATTTTCATCAAGCACCAGGCCTTCTCTGGCCGCAGTCTCATAGGCAATCGAGCCCAGATCAGCGGTTGCATAGCACTGGTAACCGACAATGCCGCGCTCGGCAAACCAGTCCCGCAGGGACGGCGGAAAGGCCTCCCCGCCAAACATGGCTTTCTTCACGCTTGGCAGCGCCACGCCCATCTCCAGCGCCTTGTCGACAATGATCTTCAGAAAGCTCGGTGTTCCGATGTAGCCCGCCGGCTGCAGCTCGCGCATGGCTTGCACTTGCTGCTCTGTTTGACCCGTACCGCCCGGAAAAACCGTGCAGCCGAGCGCGTGCGCACCCGACTCCATCATGGAGCCAGCAGGCACAAAGTGGTAGCTGAAGCTGTTGTGAATCAGTTCACGCGCACGAAAACCCGCCGCAAACATGGCGCGCGCCATGCGCCAATAGTCTCGTGCCCCGCCTTCAGGCTCATAAATCGGGCCCGGACTGGCAAAAATGCGCGGCATGCCAGCGCCAAAACCCAGAGCACTGAAACCACCAAACACATCGCCGCCCCGGGTCCGGCTGGCCTGCTGGCGTTCCAGCAATTCATGCTTGCGCGTGACGGGCAGCGCCGCCAAGGCCTGCCGACTGGTCACCGTCGCCGGGTTGACGTCCTGCAAAATCTGCTGAAAGGCCGCCGACGATTCTCTGGCATGGGCCAGCTGAATCGGCAATGCCGTCATCAGGGCTGTTTCACGCGCCGCGGCGTCGCGCGTTTCCAATGCATCGTAATATTCAGTCATGGTTTTTCCTGTGAACGCACCGACCGCGACTGGGCCGACGCAGGGCAATCATCGTTGTCAAGCCAACCAGCGCTTGCGCCGCTTGTAGCTCTTCACATCCTTGAAGCTCTTGCGTTCGCCACCGCCCACGCCCAGGTAGAACTCCTTGACGTCTTCGTTGTTGGCCAGGTCGCTGGCGACGCCGTCCATGACGACCCGGCCAGACTCCATGATGTACCCGTAGTCGGCGTATTTGAGGGCCATGTTGGTGTTTTGCTCGGCGAGCAGAAAAGTAACTTTTTCTTTTTGATTCAGATCTTTGACAATTTCAAACACTTCTTCCACGATCTGCGGCGCCAGCCCCATTGAGGGTTCGTCGAGCAGCACCATGCTGGGGTTGGCCATCAGGGCGCGGCCAATGGCGCACATTTGCTGTTCGCCGCCGGAGGTATAGGCGGCCTGGCTGGTGCGCCGCGTCTTCAGGCGGGGGAAGTAGCTGTAAACCTTGTCCAGATTGCGGGCCAGTTCAGCCTTGTCCTTGCGGGTGTAGCCGCCGGTGAGCAGATTTTCTTCGATCGTGAGGTGGGCAAAACAATGGCGTCCTTCCATCACCTGCACGACGCCGCGCTGCACCAGGTCAGCGGGCGAGAGGTTCTCAATGCGCTCGCCACGCAGCTCAATCGACCCCTTGGTCACTTCGCCACGCTCGCCGCGCAGCAGGTTGGAGATGGCGCGCAAGGTCGTGGTCTTGCCCGCGCCGTTGCCACCCAGAATGGCCACAATTTTGCCCTCTGGCACGTTCAGCGAGACGCCCTTGAGCACCAGGATGACGTGGTTGTAAATGACCTCGATGCCATTGACGTTAAGAACTATTTTTTCAGGATTCATAGATTTTTTCCTTCACCAATCGACAACCCTGCGCGCAAGGCTGTCGGCTGGACATCCCGGGTCAAGCCCGGGATGACGGGACGATCAGGACTGGCAGTCGGCGGTAGCGCGCCGGGTCATCTTCTTGTCGGCAAGGTATTTTTCAGCGCCCGCCTTGATCATGGGTTTGAGAATCTGCTCATCCGCCTCGATGAAGTCCGAACTGATGTCCCATTTCTTGCCGTCCCAGGTCTCGATACGGGCGGCGCTGGAACCCATATGGTCAGCGCACGAAGTGCTGAGCGGTCGCATCACGCCGGTAAAGCCCAAGGCATCCAGCTTCTTCTGGTCCAAGGCCAGATTTTCCAGGCCCCAGCGCACCTGTTCGCCGGTCATGACCTTGCCCTTGCCAAAGCGCTCCTGCGCGCGGCGCACAGCCTCTTGTGACAGCATCTGAATGATGACGCCGCGGGTGTAGAGCACCGAGCCGACTTCATCTTTAGGCCCCGTGCCCTGTCCCTTGGCATGCACGTATTTCAGGATATCCTGAATCACTTTGGGCTGCTGGCCCGAGGTGTTGAGCGCCAGCGCGTGGTAACCCTTGGCACCTTCGCCCACGTCCTTCACATCCGGCTCGGCACCAGCCCACCACACGCCATACATCTTGTCACGCGGAAAGCCGGTGGCTTGGGCTTCTTTCAGCGCAGTGGAGTTCATCACACCCCAGCCCCACAGCAGCACATAGTCAGGCTTGCTCTGACGAACCTGAAGCCAGGCGGCCTTTTGATCCACGCCCGGCGCGGTGACGGGCAGCAACTGCAGGTCAAAGCCGTGCATCTTCGCGCGCTCTTGCAGCAGGGGAATTGGCTCCTTGCCAAAGGGACTGTCGTGGTACACCAACGTGATTTTCTTGCCCTTGAGCTTGTCGAGGCCACCCAGGCTCTTGCCAATGTGCTGGACCAGGATGTCGGCACCCGTCCAGTAGCTCCCCTGCAATGGGAAGTTCCACTTGAACGCCATGCCATCTTGCGACACCGACAGGCCGTAGCCCAAGGTCACCAAGGGAATCTTGTCCACCGGCGCCTTTTCGGTCAGGGCAAACGTAATGCCGGTGCTCTGCGGATCAAACAGCGCCACGCCGGGCCGGCTCTTCAGGCGCTCGTAACATTCGACGCCACGGTCGGTCGCGTAGCCGGTCTCGCACTCTTCATAGGTCAGCTTGACACCGTTGATGCCGCCGTCTCGCGCATTGACCATTTTGAGGTAGTCCTGCTTGCCGTTGGCCCAGGGCGTGCCGTTGGGCGCATAGGCTCCGGTTCGGTAGGACAGCAGTGGAAAGAACTGCTCCTTGGCCTGCGCGTAGGCGCCCGCCCCGAGTGCAGCCAACATGCCTGCCAGAACAACATTACGAATTTTCATGGAAGTCTCCTCATTTATTGGCACTCGTATGCCTGTGGTTAAAGAAAAAAAACGAATTGAAAAATAAGCAACTTAGTGGGGAAAGGGCCATAAGCGCAGTTTTTGCTTGCCGATGGACCACAACTTGGCCAAGCCATGAGGCTCAACGATCAGGAACCACACAATCAAGGCGCCAAAGACGATCAGCTCCGCATGCGAGGTCACAACAGTTGAAATCGGAACACCAACTGCACCACCCAGAAACGGCAAGAATTGGTTCAGGAAGATCGGCAAGATCACGATGAAAGCCGCGCCAAAAAAACTGCCCATGATGGAGCCCATGCCCCCGATGATGACCATGAACAGCAACTTGAATGACAGATCCACCGAGAATGCGGCCGGCTCCCAGGCACTCAGATAGACAAAGCCCCACAGCGCCCCGGCCACGCCAATGATGAATGAGCTGACCGCAAAGGCGCTGAGCTTGGCATACATGGGTCGGATGCCAATCACCGCGGCGGCCACATCCATATCGCGAATCGCCATCCACTCCCGGCCAATAGCACTGCGCACCAGGTTCTTGGCCAACAGTGCCAGCACCACCAAAATCGACAGGCACAGCAAGTACCTGGACGTGGGGCTCTCAATGGGCAGACCCAATACCTGCAAGCCCGACACCGATACCGAGCCGGACGGCGCGTCATTGGTAAACCATTTGATGCGCAGGAACATCCAGTCACTGAAGAACTGCGCAGCCAGGGTCGCCACCGCCAGATAGAGTCCCTTCACGCGCAGACTGGGCAGGCCGAACAAGATGCCGAAAGCGCTGGCGCACAGACCTCCCAGGATCAGCGTCAGCAGCAGCGGCATGCCGGGCACCCGCACAAAGAAATTGAAGGCCGCGTAAGCACCCACGGCCATGAAGGCGCCCGAGCCCAATGAAATTTGCCCGCAGTAGCCGACCAGGATGTTCACCCCCAAGGCGGCCAGTGACATGATCAAGAAAGGGATCAAGATCGCCCGAAACATGTAGTCACTGCTCAGCATCGGCACAGCGATGAACGCCGCTGCGATGAGCAACAAAATTGCCCAGCGATCCTGTGCAATGGGAAATAGTTGGCTGTCGGCGCGATAAGTTGTTTTGAACTGACCGTTTTCTCTGTAAAACATAATGCTTCTTTTCTTGTGCGCCGTTACACGCGGTCAATGATCTTCTCGCCAAACAGCCCTTGCGGGCGGAACAGCAGAAACACCAGGGCCAGCACGTAGGCAAACCAGATTTCGATACCGCCGCCCACATAGGGACCCAAAAATACTTCGGACAGCTTTTCACCGACACCGATGATGAGACCGCCAATGATGGCGCCCGGCACCGAGGTCAAGCCGCCCAGAATCACCACCGGCAAGGCGCGCAGCGCCACCGTCGTGAGCGAAAACTGCACGCCCAGTTTGCTGCCCCAGATCATGCCCGCCACCAAGGCCACCACGCCGGCGACACACCAGACAATGAACCAGATGCGGTTGAGCGGAATGCCAATGCTTTGCGCCGCCTGATGATCGTCGGCCACGGCTCGCAGTGCCCGCCCCGTGCTCGTTTTCTGGAAGAACAAGCTCAGCGCGGCAACCAGCACGGCGGCAATCAAGGCGGCATAAAGGTCTTCCTTGTTGATCAGGATGCCCCCCTCCAAGACACTTTCAAAGGCCAGCAATGGGTCTTTGGGCATACCGATGTCAATCTTGTAGATGTTGCTGCCAAAAATAGTTTGTCCGATGCCATCCAGGAAATAGCCAATGCCTAAGGTGGCCATCAGCAAGGTGGTGCCCTCCTGGTTCACCAGATGGCGCAGCACCAGCCGCTCAATCAGCCAGGCGACGACAAACATCACCACGCCCGCCAGCAAGAAAGCAGCAACGTTGGCCACCACCGGATTGCTGATACCGGTCCACGCCGGTATCCACTCAGAAAAGCGCGCCATCGCCAGCGCGGCAAACAGCACCATGGCGCCTTGCGAAAAATTGAAGACACCCGAGGCCTTGTAGATCAAGACAAAGCCCAGCGCCACCAGCGAATACAGCATGCCGGCCATCAGGCCGCCGAGCAGGGTTTCAAGAAAAAATACCATGGTCGTTAACTCCGTTCGCCTTGAGCCTGTGGAAGGGCTTTTGATCCGTTGCGCCATGGCTTCGACAAGCGCAGCCCGAACGGGGTTTGTTGGTTACTGTTTGGGGTGCCCATCAGTGACTCGTGCCAAGGTAAGCGCTGATCACTTCTTGGTTGTTGCGGACTTCATCGGGCGTGCCGTCACCGATCTTCATGCCGTAATCGAGCACCACCACGCGGTCTGAAATATCCATCACCACGCCCATGTCGTGCTCGATCAACACCACAGTGGTGCCAAATTCTTCGTTCACGTCCAGCACGAAGCGGCACATGTCCTGTTTTTCTTCCACGTTCATGCCGGCCATCGGTTCGTCCAGCAGCAGCACCTGGGGTTCCATCGCCAGCGCACGACCCAGGTCCACGCGCTTCTGCAGTCCATAGGGCAACTGGCCAACCGCGGTCTTGCGATAGGCCTGGATTTCAAGGAAATCGATGATGTGCTCAACAAACTCGCGGTGCCGCTCTTCTTCACGCTGGGCCGGTCCGATGCGCAGCGCCTGTAACAACAAATTGCTCTTGATGCGCAGGTTGCGCCCGGTCATGATGTTGTCTATGACGCTCATGCCCTTGAACAGCGCCAGATTCTGAAAGGTGCGCCCGATGCCCATCACCGCCACCGCATGGCTGTCCATGTGGCTGAAAGACTGGCCCCGGAAGGTGATGGAACCTTGCTGCGGCGTGTACACGCCATTGATGCAGTTGAGCATGGAGCTCTTGCCCGCGCCGTTGGGGCCGATGATGGCGCGCACCTCGTGCTCGCGCACATTGAAAGAGATGTCAGTCAGTGCATTGACGCCACCGAAACTGAGCGAGATATTTTTGACATCAAGAATGACGTCGCCGATTTTTTTGGTTGCCATAGGATCTACTTCAATATCAGGCTGCCGCCTTGACCGACGCAAAGGTCTTGGCATCTTCGATGCGCAGCGTGGCGCTGACGCTGCCGCTGCGGCCATCTTCGAACTTGACCTGGGTTTCGATGAACTGCGAGGTCATGCCGCCGTACAAGGCATCGATCAGCACGTCGTATTTATCAGCGATGAAACCGCGGCGCACCTTGTTGGTCCGGGTCAACTCGCCGTCATCGGCATCAAGCTCCTTGTGCAGCACCAGAAAGCGGCTCACTTGCGAACCGGCCAGCAGGGTGTCAACGCTCAGGTCGGCATTCACTTGCTCGACACACTCCTTGATGAGTTGATAGACCTCGGGTTTTTGCGCCAGATCGGTATAACCGGCATACGGCAGGTTGCGTCGTTCGGCCCAGTTACCGACCGCGTCAACATCGATATTGATCATGACGCAAACCTTTTCACGGCCGTCACCGTAGGCCACCACTTCCTTGATGTACGGGAAAAACTTGAGCTTGTTCTCCACATACTTGGGCGCGAACATGGCGCCGTCATTGGCACCGCCTTTGATACGGCCCACGTCCTTGACGCGGTCGATGATCTTGAGGTGGCCCTGCGCGTCCAGAAAGCCCGCATCGCTGGTGTGGTACCAGCCATCGGCGGTCAGAACCTCGGCGGTCGCGACGGGGTTTTTGAAATATTCCTTGAGCAGGCCGGGTGACTTGACCAGAATTTCGCCGTTGTCGGCCACCTTGATCTCGACCCCTGCGATCGGAATACCCACCGTGTCGGCGCGGGCCTCATGGTCCGGCTGCAAACACACAAACACAGCCGTCTCGGTGGAGCCGTAAAGCTGTTTCAGATTGATGCCGATGGAGCGATAAAAACTGAACAAATCGGGGCCGATGGCCTCCCCCGCGGTGTAAGCCACCCGCACCCGGCTCATGCCCAGGTTATTGCGCAGTGGCCCATAAACCATGAAATTGCCCAGGGCGTACAGCACACGGTCGGTCAGCGGCACCGACTTGCCATCCATCAGCGTCGGGCCAACGCGTTTGGCAACTCGCATGAAGAAATGAAACATGCGCCGCTTGATGGCGCCGGCATCTTCCATGCGGATCATCACACTGGTCAGCAGGCCTTCAAACACCCGCGGCGGCGCAAAATAATAAGTGGGTCCGACTTCTTTCAGGTCGATCGTGACGGTGGCCGCCGACTCCGGGCAATTCACCACATAACCGCAGGCCAGCCACTGCGCGTAGCTGAAGATATTTTGTCCAATCCAGGCCGGTGGCAAGTAGGCCAGCACTTCTTCGGCATGGGTCAGCTTGTCAAAGTCAGCCCCGGCCCTGGCCCGGTTCAACAGCGAGTTGTGCGTATGCACCACACCCTTGGGGTTACCGGTGGTGCCGGAGGTGAAAAACATGGCCGCCACATCGTCGGGCTTGATCTGGCTCACTTCGGATGAGAAGAATTCCGGCTGCTGCGCGGCAAAGGCCTGGCCGGCGGCCAGCAAATCATCAAGCGCCAGCAGGCCCGGCTCATCGTAGCTCCGCAGGCCGCGTGGCTCATCAAAGTAGATATGGGAGAGCTGCGGGCATTGCTCGCGGATTTCAAGCAGTTTATCGACCTGCTCCTGGTCTTCGGCAAAGGCGAAACGCACGTCGGCGTTGTTGATGGGAAACACGCACTCGGGCGCGGCGGCATCCTGATAGAGCGGAATGGGAATGGCCCCCAACGACTGCACCGCCAGCATGGTGGCGTACAAACGCGGGCGGTTGGCACCGATCACAATCATGTGCTCGTTGCGGCGCAGCCCCGCTTGCTGCAGGCCGCAGGCAAGTTGCTCCACCAGTACCGCCAGATCCGCCCAGGACAGGGCTTGCCAAATGCCGTACTCTTTTTCACGCATGGCGGGCTCACGCGGGCGCTGGGCCGCGTGATTCAACAAAAGTCGAGGAAAAGTGGTCTGCATCCCGGTACCTTGTCTTCCATCTAAAAAAGTTAGGGACATATCTTTAACGCTGTCCCCACGGGTCAACCCAACTTGGCCATTGGCCGCCGGGTTGCTGAACGAGACCAAATGGTAGACATTCATTTGACGCCAAGTTGTCATTTGAACGACAATTTGGACTTTTCTCGGTAGGTGTTTTCCCTGCGCTTCTTAAACACTGGGGGCACCTGCTTTCTCCTTTCTTTGGTTTCTTCATGACCTCCGATGTTTCTCTTCACCAGCGTCGCCGGCCGCTGACCGCTCTCGAACTGAACACGATTCCATGGCTTGATCGACTGTCGCCTAAAGAGTACGAGCGGGCCGTGGACGACCTGAAAATTGCCGATGCCGTCGCGGGTGACTACGTCTGCCGCAACGGTCGCCCGGTCACCTACTGGTTTGGCGTAGTCGACGGCCTGCTCAAAATGAGCAGCGAAAACGCCGAGGGCCAAACCATCACCTTCACCGGCGTGCCGCCCGGCGGCTGGTTTGGCGAAGGCACAGCCCTGAAACGCGAAAGCTACCGCTACAACATCCAGGCCCTGCGCAAGAGCCGGGTGGCCGGGCTGCATGTGGACACCTTTCACTGGTTGCTGGACAACTCGATTGGCTTTAACCGCTTTGTGATGAATCAGCTCAACGAGCGGCTTGGCCAGTTCATCGCCGCGCGCGAGATTGACCGCATGAGCAACCCCGACATCCGGGTGGCGCGCAGTCTGGCTGCGCTGTTCAACCCGGTGCTGTACCCCGGCGTCGGCGAGGTGCTGCGCATCACCCAGCAGGAGCTGGCCTACCTGGTCGGCCTGTCACGCCAGCGCGTGAATGAAGCCCTGACGGCGCTGGCCGAGCAAGGCGTGATCCGCGTCGAATATGGCGGCCTGCGCGTGTTAAGTCTGGCGGCACTGCGTTCCCAGATATTTTTATAAGAAATCAGGCTCTAGCCTGCGTAAAATAAGCATATATAGCTACTATATATATAGCAAAATGACAGACTCAAAAGCCCCCCCCTTGTTCCGCCGTGCAACGCCTCCCACGCCACGCGCACCCCTTCCAGCGGGCCAGACCAACACTGCCGCCATCGGCCCTGGCGGAACCCTGCGCTTGAACAAACGCATGGCCGAGCTTGGCCTGGCATCGCGCCGCGAAGCCGACGACTGGATAGCCCAGGGCTGGGTCAAGGTCAACGGCGTCGTGGCCACCATGGGCATGCAGGTGCAGCCCGATGTGCGCATCGAGATCGACAAGCAAGCCCAGGGCCAGCAAGCCAAGCAAGTGACAGTGCTGGTGCACAAACCGATCGGCCTGGTCAGCGGGCAGGCGGAAGACGGTCATTTGCCCGCCATCACCCTGGTGCAGCCGCAAAACCGCTGGACGCAAGACAACGCCCGGTTTTTCTTCCACCCCAGCCAGCTCAAAAGCCTGGTGCCCGCCGGGCGCCTTGACATTGACTCGACCGGGCTTCTGGTGCTGACGCAAGACGGCCGCGTGGCGCGCCAATTGATTGGCGAAGACGCCGTGATGGAAAAAGAATACCTGGTGCGGGTGGTTTACAACGGGGACCCGGCTGCGTCGCCCAGCACCGGCCAGCTCAGCCGGATTGACGATGACGACCCCGTCAGCACCGATGTGCAGTCGGTTTTCCCGTGTGAAAAACTCGCTTTGCTGCGCCACGGCCTGAGCCTGGACGGACAAGCGCTTCAAGCAGCCAAGGTGGATTGGCAAAATCCCGAGCAACTGCGCTTTGTCTTGACCGAAGGCAAGAAACGCCAGATTCGCCGCATGTGCGAGCTGGTCGGCCTCAAGGTAGTTGGTCTGAAACGCGTGCGCATTGGCAAGGTGATGCTGGGCAATCTACCCTTGGGCCAATGGCGCTACCTGGCGCCGCATGAGAAATTCCAATAAGCGTGCTCTGTCCTCAACAGATACCGGGATTTCGGAAATTTTCCCATGACCAAGCCACCGTCCAAAAACCCCCTCCAACACCTGCGCAGTTCGGACCTGCGGGGTATCGTGCAACTGGCGACACAGGCCACGGCGGGCGTCGCCCGCATCGCCGAAGGGGTGCACCAGTCGGTATTTGACCGCCTGGGCGTCACCGGTGGCAAGGCGTCAGGACAAACCGGCGGCATCACCGGCCTGGTCTACAAGAGTGTGCAGGGTGTGACCCGATTGCTGGGTAAAAGCGTGGACACATTGCTGGCCCGGTTGCAACCCGCGCTGGACGCAGCCGAAGACGCCCAGCCCGGCAACCCCCAGCGCGCGGCGGTGCTGGCGGCACTCAATGGCGTGATGGGCGATCACCTGCTGGAGGCCCGCAGCCCGTTCGCCACCCCCATGACCCTGCGCTACCAGGGCGAGGCGCTGAACTGGCAGGCCCTGCCGCCCATGCCGGACGCCACCGGCAAGGTCCTGTTGCTGATTCACGGGCTTTGCATGAACGACCTGCAGTGGCGCACGCAACAGAACGGACAGGGGCTGGACCATGGCGCGACGCTGGCCGCAACACTGGGCTACACCCCGGTTTATCTGCGCTACAACACCGGTCTGCACACCTCGCAAAACGGGCATGAATTGTCAACCCAGCTGGAGCAACTGCTGACGCATTGGCCAACCCCCCTCGATGAAATCACGGTGCTGGCCCACAGCATGGGCGGCCTGCTGATCCGCAGCGCGTTCCACTACGCCAAACAGGAGGGTTTGCGCTGGCCCGGTAGGCTAAAAAGCATCGTGTTTCTGGGTACGCCGCACCATGGCGCGCCGCTGGAGCGAGCCGGCAACTGGGTGGATAGGGTCCTGGGCAGCACGCCCTACAGCGCGCCGTTTGCCAAACTGGGCCAGTTGCGCAGCGCCGGCATCACCGATCTGCGTTGGGGCAATGTGCTCGACGCGGACTGGCAGGGCCACGACCGTTTTCAGCGCAAACCTGATGATCGCCAGGCGCTGGCGCTACCTGAAGGCGTGGCCTGCTACGCCGTGGCGGCCACCACGGCCGCCCAACGCAGCACCCTGGCAGATCGCCTGATTGGCGACGGCCTGGTGCCGCTGCACAGCGCGCTGGGACAACACAAGGACCCACGGCGAAACCTGGTGTTTGCCAAAACCTCGCAATGGATTGCCTACCGCACCAGCCACATGGCCCTGCTCAGCAGCCCGGAGGTGACCGAAAAAATTGTGCACTGGCTTAGGCCTGCGCCCGCTCAAGGCCGGGACGATTAGCCTATTCGTCTACACCGCTCACTGTTGCGCCACCTCACGCATGATCGCGCTGACGTCCCGGCCGACGCCGCGGTAGCCGGTAAAGCGGCCCGAGACATCAAACATCGGCTCCCCGCTGACCTGAAAATACTGGCGCTCGCCGGCGTCATCGATCCGGCTGAAGACAAAATCCAGGAACGGCCGACGTGCCGCCACGTTCGCTTTGAGAACCGCGCGCTCCGCCTCATTCCAGCGCAAGGCCTGCTCCTGTTTGATTTCTCCCAGCAAGCTCTCCATCGAGATACCCAGCATGTCGAGCACCGGGCCGTACACCTTGGTAAAACGCCCTTGCGCGTCTTGCTCCCAGTACCAGTCGGACGCCAGTTCAGTCAAGCGGCGAAAGCGTGCTTCACTTTCGCTCAATTCGACGGTCCGCTCCAGCACCGTTTGCTCCAGCATCTGGTTGTAGTTTTGAAGTTTTTTATACAGCAAGCGCACTTCCAGCATATTGTGAATACGCGTCTTGACCTCGACCAGATCAAACGGTTTGGCGACAAAATCTTTCGCGCCCGAGGCCAGCGCTCGCAGCTTGTGGCCCGGCTGCGCCGTGACCACCAGGATAGGGACATAGCCGTCGGGGTCGATCTCCTTCAGGCCGTCCATCACCTGAAAACCGTCCATGCCGGGCATCTGCAAATCGAGCAAAATCAGATCGTAGTGGTTGGTGCGATGCAACTCGCAGACGGCAAACGGATCCATCGTCGAGGTCAGGCGTTGGTAACCGGCGTCCCGCAGCATTTGCTCCAGCAACTGCACGTTGGCTTGCTGATCGTCAACGATCAAAATACTGGCGTTCAGAATATTGGCAGTGCTAACCATTTAATTTTCTTTCTTTCGTTTTCACTGAAACTTGAGTTCTTATAAAGACACGACCAGATCGACTTCACCATTGGACCCTGCTTGCGCAAACTCCAGCGCCAGATCAAGCACCTCCATGAATTCGTTGACCTTGATCGGTTTGGTCAGGTAGCGGAAAAATCCCGCTTGCAGACCTTTCTCAATATCGTGTGGCATGGCGTTGGCACTGATGGCCAGCACCGGGATGTGGCGGGTTGCCGGATCATCACGCAGGATTTTCAGGGCCTGCAGGCCACTGATGCCAGGCAGATTGATGTCCATCAGAATCACTTTGGGTTGATGAATGCGCGCCAGCGTAATGCCCTGCATACCATCGCGTGCACTCAGCAAGCGCATATCCGGTCGCCGCGCAATGAGTTGCCCGACCAACTCCATGTTGGCCCGGTTGTCTTCCACATACAGCAGGGTGCGCAGCGCCAGGCCAAGTTCAACTTGCGCTTGCAGCAGCACCAGCGGCGCATCAGAATTGGCGGCAAATTGCGGGGCCGCCACCAAATTCAACTCAAACCAGAACACACTGCCGCTCCCCACAATACTTTGCGCGCCAATTTCACCCCCCATCAATTCAACCAAGCGCTTGCTCACTACCAGGCCGATACCCGTGCCCTCTTCGGCACCGACCTCTTGGCCGAGCCGATTGAAGGGCTGGAACAGTTGCGCCAATTTTTCTGCCGAAAGTCCTTCGCCGGTATCGCGCACGCTGATGCGAAGACGCTGCGGAGCAACGGTTTTGCACGTCACATCGACGGTGCCGCCGACGCGGTTGTACTTGATGGCGTTGGACATCAGATTGACGATCACCTGCTTGACGCGCGTCCGATCGGCATTGACAAAACAAGGGCCATTGAACTCTGGAAAGCTGATGCGAATGGCACTCTTTTGAGCCTGCGGGTCGATCATGGCCTGACAGTCCAGCAACACCTCGGGCAGCGCGATCGGCTCCATCGACAGCGACAGCTTGCCGGACTCGATCAAGGCCAGATCGAGGATTTCATTGATCAACTCCAGCAAATACCAGCCGCCATGAAGGATCTGGTCGATGCTGGCCCGCTGCATGGCCGTGGGCGGCGGGGTGCCAGATTCCATCAACTGCGCAAAGCCCAGGATGGCATTCAGCGGTGAGCGCAGCTCATGGCTCATGCTCGACAAGAAATCCGATTTGGCCAGATTGGCCTTGTCCGCTGCTTGGCGGGCACTCTCCAGCTCGACGTTTTTATCGCGCAGCGCCTGATCGAGCGCGGCACGCTCAGCCTCGACACGCTGGCGCGCGGTGTTATCGGTGCCAATCAACAGGTAGCCGATGATGGTGCCCTGCGCGTCGCGCAAGGCTGTGACTGACACCACCGCCGGAAAACGGCTGCCGTCCTTACGGATGTAGGTCAACTCATAAATATCTTCAATACCGCGCGAGGCCTTGAACACCAGGGCTTCGAAGCCCGGTTCAATCTGGGTGCCGAGTTCGAGACTCAGTTCTTTGGCACGCGCAATCACTTCCTGCGGATCAGAAATGTCAGCCGGGGTCACCTTGTTCATGACCTCCAGCGCGGTGTAGCCCAGCATGCGCTCGGCGCCGACGTTAAATATCTGAATGACGCCTTTGGCGTCGGTGGCAATGCTGGAAAAATTGGCGCTGTTGAAAATCGCGCTCTGCAAAGCGCCCGCCTGGAGCAAGGCTTCTTCGGCCTGTTTTCGCGCGGTGGTATCGCGCAATATGCCGGTGAAATACCGCTCACCGCCCAGCCACATCTCGCTGACTGCCATTTCCATCGGGAACATACTGCCATCCTGGCGCCGACCCAGCACCTCGCGCCCCAGGCCGACCGCACGCGCCTCATCGCTGGCGCTGTAATACTCCAGCGAGCCATTGCGCTGGTCTTGGTCCAACTCGGGAATCAGCAGACTGAAGTTTTGTCCGACCAGCTCGGTCGCGCTATAGCCAAACATGCGTTCGGCGGCGGGATTGACGGTCTTGAGCATGCCACCGCGGGCATAGATGGTGATGATGCCGTCCGCCACGGTGTTGAGCACCGTCTGGATCAAGGCGGTACTGTCGCGCAAGGCTTGCTGCGCCGCATATTCCTCGGTCACGTCACGAAACACCAGCACGGCACCGATGACTTCTCCATCGCGGTCACGAATCGGCGCGCAACTGTCGGCAATATCGCACTCGCTGCCATCGCGAGCGATCACAACAGTGTGGTTGGCCAAGCCCTGAACCGTGCCGTGCGCCAAGGTTTCAGCAACAGGAATGGGAGCGGCTTGGCGCGTTTCCTTGTTAATGATGGTAAAAATCTCGTCCACCGGACGACCGACGGCGTCACGCTGAGACCAGCCCGTGAGCCGCTCCGCCAAGGGGTTCAAGAGCGTCACATGCGCTGTCGCGTCGGTGGCGATCACGGCGTCGCCGATAGAATGCAGTGTGACGGCGAGTTGTTCCTCGCTTTCCCGCAAAGTCAAGTTGGCCTGATGCAGTTGCCGATTGGTCTGCTCCTGCACCGCGAGCAAATGCTGTCGTTCTGCTTCAACCTGCTTGCGCGCCGTGTTGTCCGTGCCGATCAACAGATAGCCAATGATGGCATCCGTCGCATCGCGCAGCGCGGTGACCGATACGATGGCGGCAAAGCGGCTACCGTCCTTGCGGATATACGTCAACTCATAGATGTCTTCAATACCGCGCGAGGCCTTGAACACCAGGGCCTCAAAGCCCGGGTTTATCTGGGTGCCGAGCTCCGCGCTCAATTCCTTGGCGCGCGCGATCACTTCCTGCGGATCAGAAATGTCGGCCGGCGTGATCTTGTTCAGGACGTCAACCGCCGCATAACCCAGCATGCGCTCGGCGCCGATGTTGAATATCTGAATGACGCCATTCGCGTCGGTGGCGATGCTGGAAAAGTTGGCACTGTTGAGAATCGCATTCTGCAACGCCCCGGTTTTAAGCAGGGCCTCTTGTCGCCTGAACTCGGCGAGTCCTTCCGGTGTGCCTACAGCAGGCGAAAGTAAAGCAGCGGCAAGGTCAATTTTGAACATGTTAGATATTTATTGCAACGGGAAGGAGGATATCAACCCAGCCCGCGCTGGTCCGTGTGTTAACGCACATAGGTCGACAATTTCATGAAGCAGGTCAATGGGAGTTTTCTAGCGCTGGGTAACATCGCCCAGCAAACGATCGTGTTCATTTTTGACTACGTCGTAGCATTCACACGCACGCGACTCCAGCCCCTGGCGGTCAAGCACCGTGATGTGGCCACGGCGATAGTGAATGCACTTTGCTTGCTGCAAGCGCCCGGCGGCGGCGGTGATGCCTTCACGGCGCACGCCGATCATGCCGGCAATCAGTTCCTGCGTCATGGTCAGCTCGGTCGATGGCAAACGGTCCAGCGTTGCCAACAGCCAGCGGCACAGTTGCTGCTCCACCGAATGGTGCCGATTGCAGACTGCGGTTTGGGCCATCTGCGTCATCAAGGCTTGCGTGTAACGCAGCAGTAAACGCATCATCGGTCCCGCGCGATTGAATTCATCCACCAGCAAGCGCCCTTTCAACCGGTATCCGCTGCCGCCCGTCTGCACCGTGGCCCGGTTGGTCGTTGTGTTTCCACCCAGGAACAGCGAAACGCCGAGCATGCCCTCATTGCCAACGCCGGCGACCTCAGCCGAGGCGCCATCCTCTGTCATGTATTGAAGCGACACAATCGCCGTGATTGGAAAATAAACGTACTGCAGCTGGCCGCCGGGCTCGTAAAGCACGTCACCCAGCAGCATCTGGACCAACTCCAATTGGGGCGCGAGGCGCTCAACCTCAGACGGGGGCAGCGCAGCCAGAAGAAAATTTTTTTTGAGGCCCTGCGGCAAATCCATATGCAGTCTCCGAAAGAACCCCAAAGCGGCATGGGCATACGCGATCATACTGCGCGAGGCCAGCTACGAACGGCGCCCGCCAACTCCTTCACTGCGGATCAACAGCCGTACTCGTGGTTGGCAACTGTATCTCGATTTAAGTTGCAGTAACTGTTTAGCCCTATGTGCGCTAGCGCACCAACCCGCTTTTGGGGCGTCTGGATACTCCCATCCGTCTTGCACTGCATTGCACAAGAGCGAAGGTACAGAACTTTTGTTTTTGAACCGGCAATAGTTGGTCAATCACATTGAAGGTTTTTTATTTACCAATATAGGAAAAAACATGAACAGGTTTGATAACAATTACACGGTCGGCCCCTGGCTTCTGGCATCGCTACTGGCCACGGCCTTGGCCGGATGCTTCCACCCTCGGCGTCACAGTGAGTTCAGCGAGCCCCAATGATGGGGCCACCAATGTGCCTACCAGCACCAACAGCAGCAATAACATCGTCAGTGGCACGACCGTCAGCGCCAGCTTCAGCGAACCGATGGATCCGGCAACGATCAATGCATCCCTGGCCGGGGACTTGCTGACCTTCACACTCAAGGACACGACCGGAACCAACGTACCCGGCACCGTCGCCATGAACGCCGCCAACACGGTAGCCACTTTTACGCCCACAGCGTCCGCACTCAGCCCGAATACTCGCTATAACGCCACGGTGACCACGGCAGCCCAGAGCGCCGCTGGCACGGCCATGGCCATCCCGGTGGTCTGGGGCTTTACAACCCAGGCCCTGGCATCGACCGCCCAAGCCCCTGTCAACCTCGGGACCGCAGGCACATTCACAATTTTGAGCAAAACCGGAATCACCGACGTCTATAAATCTGCCATCGTCGGGGATGTTGGAACGAGCCCGATCACCGGTGCTGCGCTGCTGCTCACCTGCGGCGAAGTTGTCGGAAAAATCTACGTCGTCGACGCCGCCGGCCCGCTGCCCTGCGCCGTGAACGATGCCACCACCCTGACCACAGCGGTGGGCGACATGGGAACCGCGTACCTGGACGCCCAAGGACGCACATCACCCGACTTCACCGAACTGGGTGCGGGTGAAATTGGTGGCCTGACTCTCGCTCCTGGCCTCTACAAGTGGGGCACCAGTGTCATGATCAGCAACGACTTCACCCTCTCGGGTGGTCCGAACGATGTCTGGATCTTCCAGGTGGCGGGACAACTGAACCAAGCCAACGGCAAGCGGGTAACGCTGGCCGGCGGCGCACAGGCCAAGAACATCTTCTGGCAAGTCGCTGACAGTGTGGCCATCGGAACGACCGCGCACTTTGAGGGTGTCGTTCTGGGTAAAACGCTGGTTGCAGTGAATACGGGCGCTTCGGCGAACGGCCGACTGTTCGCCCAAACGGCGGTCACGCTTCAAATGAACGCCATCACACAGCCCGCCAAGTAAGCAAGAAACACTTTGGCTGGGGCCAGGCCTTTTTTATGCCAGATTGATCCTTGGCGGTTCGCCACTCTTGAAAGCGGTGGGCATCGCCCATAATTGGAGTGTGGCGGCGCTGATCTCCGGACGCCGGTTTCCTTTGTTAGACCTTTCGACCCACCATGACCAAAAAAACCCTTTCCTTTCAGGCTGAAGTGGCGCAACTGTTGCACCTCGTCACCCACTCGCTGTACTCCAACAAAGAGATTTTTCTGCGCGAATTGATCTCCAACGCGTCGGACGCCTGCGACAAACTGCGTTATGAGGCCATCAACGACAGCGGCCTGTATGAAGACGCGCCCACCCTCGAAGTGCGCGTGTCGTTCGACCCAGCGGCCAAAACGCTCACCATCACCGACACCGGCATCGGCATGAGCGCACAGGAAGCCATTGACCACCTCGGCACCATTGCCAAGAGCGGCACCAAAGATTTTGTAAGCAAGCTCAGCGGCGACCAGAAGGCGGACTCGCAACTCATCGGCCAGTTCGGCGTTGGTTTTTACTCCGGCTTTATCGTGGCCGACAAGATCACGGTCGAGTCGCGCCGCGCCGGTATGAAGGCGTCTGAAGGTGTGCGCTGGATCAGCGGCGGCGCCGGTGACTTTGAAGTTGAAACCATTGAACGCGCGGCGCGCGGCACCAGTGTCACCCTGCACCTGCGCGACGACGCCCTCGACTACGCCAGCGCCTGGAAGCTCAAGAGCATCATCGCCAAATACTCCGACCACATCAGCCTGCCGATCCTGATGGAAAAAGAAGAGTGGAAAGATGGCGAACTGATTAACCCGAGCGACGAAAAGGGAGGCCGCCAGCCCGGCGGCATGGTCAAGACCGGCGAGTGGGAAACCGTCAACAAGGGCAACGCCATCTGGGCCCGAGCCAAAAAGGACATCACATCTGAGCAGTACACCGAGTTCTACAAACAGATCAGCCATGATTTTGAGGCGCCGCTGGCTTACACCCACAACCGCGTGGAAGGCAGCACCGAGTACACGCAACTGCTGTACCTGCCGAGCAAAGCGCCGATGGACTTGTTCAATCGCGAAAAATCAGCGGGCGTCAAGCTTTACGTCAAGCGCGTTTTCATCATGGACGACGCCGAGGCGCTGCTGCCGACTTACCTGCGTTTTGTCAAAGGCGTGGTCGATTCGGCCGACCTGCCACTCAACGTGAGTCGGGAGCTGCTGCAGGAGAGCCGTGACGTGAAAGCCATCCGCGAAGGCTGCACCAAGCGCGTGCTGGGCATGCTGGAAGACCTGGCCAAAAACGACAAACTGCCAGCCGCAGCGGCTGACGGCGCCAGCGCCACGGTCAGCGACCCCAGCACCGTAGTCACCGACGTGTTGAGTGAAACAGACAAGGCAGAGGCGCTGGCCAACGTGGGCAAATACAGCAAGTTTTATGCTGAATTTGGCGCTGTGCTGAAAGAAGGTCTGGGCGAAGACTATGCCAACAAAGACCGCCTGGCCCAGCTCTTGCGCTTTGCCAGCAGCAGCACCGACACCGTGAGCGTGAGCTTCGCCGACTACAAGGCGCGCATGAAAGACGGCCAGGAAGCCATTTACTACATCACCGCCGACACCCCGGCTGCCGCCAAGAACAGCCCGCAACTTGAAGTGTTCAAGAAAAAAGGCATTGAAGTGCTCTTGATGACCGACCGCGTGGACGAATGGGCGCTGAACTACCTGCAAGACTTCGACGGCACGCCGCTGCAAAGCGTGGCCAAGGGCGCGGTGGATTTGGGCAAGCTGCAAGACGATGCCGAGAAGAAGGCCGCTGAAGAAGCGGCTGAAACCTTCAAACCCCTGCTGGCCAAACTGAAAGAAGCCTTGAAAGACAAGGCCGAAGACGTGCGCGTGACCACCCGCCTGGTCGACTCCCCCGCCTGCCTGGTGGTTCAGGACCACGGCATGAGCACGCAGCTGGCGCGCATGCTCAAGCAGGCTGGTCAAGCCGCACCCGACGTGAAGCCGGTGCTGGAAGTCAACGCCGAGCACCCCTTGGTCAAAAAGCTCGATGGCTCGGTGCACTTCAACGACCTGGCGCATATCTTGTTTGACCAGGCGCTGCTGGCCGAAGGCGGCCTGCCCGCCGACCCGGCGGCCTATGTGAAACGGGTGAATGCGCTGCTGGTTTGATCTTTTACATAAGAAATAGACCTCTAGCCCCCGTCTTTATTGCGCAAATAGCTATTAAATAAATAGCAAATTAGGCACAAAAAAACCCCGCGGTCAAAGCCGGACGTGAGCAGCAGAAATGGCGTCTAAGAACAAAAAAGGCAAACCGACCTGATGGATACGGCCGAGTCGGTATCAATAGGTGATAGTGAGCGTGTGGACATTAGTCGCGCTGCAGGTACCGGTAGCGCAGGTGCCCGCCTGTCCCGCTGCCATGTTGCCATTGATGTAAAACGTCTGGGCCGCTCCGGTGCCGGTGCTTGCAAGGGGATTCGATCCACCACTGTTGATGGTATTTATCGCCAATGAATAATTGAGGCCGCTCACAACGCCACTGGTGGCGCTAAGCGCCATGGAATAGGCCAGATAGATCGTGCAATTGGGTTGAAATGAGGTGCTCGCGGTCTGGCCTGCGCCAAATGCGGTATAGGTGAACGTGAGTGTGCCCGGCGCGGTAGTGATCGTGCATACCGAGGGGGCCGAAATATTCACCGGGAAGGTATTGATCAGGTTGCCACCGGGATAGTTGAGCGTCATGGTAACCGTGTCGGTGTAGATCCCGGCCGCCAGCACCTGGGTGGCAGTGATGCAACCCCAGTAATTGGTTTGTTGCGCGGTCGCCGTGAACCCGCTCAGAATCATGCTGTCGGCGAGTTGGCTACCCCCCAAAAATTTCCACTTGCCGCCGCAAGCAGGGTTTTTGTATGTGTCGTACTGGAGGCGGTTGGCACCAAGGGCGGCTTGGTTGGCTCCGGCAGTCGCATTCAGCCCGTTGTCTACCCCCACCGAGTAATTCAAGGTCGTGGGGTCGGTGGCCAGATTGCGGTTGCACGTGACAGTGAAGGATGCTGGCGTGACGTTGTTCGGCGGCACCGTACCGGAAAACGAAGTGGAGAATCCCGTTGACGTGATGGAAGTACAAGTGATGGCTGCGTGTACCCATGAGGTGGCGAACACCAGCGCTGCCCCGAGCAGGACGCGGCTGAAAAGTGGTTTCATCGTTTTACTCCTTTGCACAGCAGCGGTCCCACCCGGGCGATTTCATCAGATGGATTGGAATCGAACGTTACGTCAAAGCTGCATTTCTGATTATTCCATTGCAGGGTCAGCCGATTGACCGGCTGCAGCCCCGTGACAAAGGCTTCGCCGCGCCGCGCCACATAGAATTCCTGCTTGTCGCCATCGATTCCCACAGTCGCCCCCGCAGGCGCGACATCGCCATCGTCAAGGACGATTTTCAGCAGTGCGCCGCGGCCGCTTCGAACCGGAAACGTGGCCTTGACCGCGCTGCGCCAGGCTGGCACGACGGTGAGTTCGATCGAATCTATTTCCGCATTGATCGGCAATTCTTTGGGGTCGAGGCGCAGCGAATTATTTTGGTAGGGGATCAGACGTGGAATCAGTGCAATCCCGTTGGCGTCTGTCTGTGTAAGCACGTTGCTGCCAATACCGATACCGACATTCGCATAGCCCGCCACTTCCGCCACAGCAAAGCTTTCGTCCACGCGCCGCGTTGCAAACAGGTGGCCATCGGTGAGCACTAACCCGCCGGTTGCGCCGAGCCGCAACGCTTTCAGGTCTCGGGAAACACTCACATCACCGGTCGCCGTGCCGTAGCGCCCCAGGTAATAGGTGCCGACTTCCGCGCGTGCCTGGTCTTGCTGGTGCCCGGCCAATACCCGCCAACCGAGATTGCTGTCCGGCCCCGGATTCTGGGTGGCTGATGCGTAAAAATTGGCGCTTCCGTTCTGATGGTTGACTGTGCTGCTGACCACCCTGTTGTTGCTAAGCGGCATCGTCAAGTTCAGGCCGACCGCGTTGCCATTGACACCGGCGAAGGCACGACTCGCCGACAGGTTGAGACTGCTGCGTTCGCCGAGTCGCATGGAAAAGTTGCCGGATAAAGTCGATACGCGGCTGTTGTCGAACTGCGTAATGCTGGCCAATCCCGCACCGAAGGAGCGGCCATTGTCGAGGGACGCACTCCAGCTCGCCGCAAGTTGCAGCTTGGCAAGCTTGACCCCGGAATCCAATCCCAACTGGGTGAAGTTTTGCGATGCGCCGCGCACTTCGAACGATGCACTCGTGTGCAATCCTTGCCGCTCGGCACCCAGCAGCCAGAAGCCTCCGTTACCCACATTCACTTCGTGACTGGCGGCGAGCGCGGCCCTGCCCAGAAGTCGTGCCGGCAGCGCAGCCACCACGCCCAGCCCGAAGCTGCGTAACCGGCGCGTCAGTTCGGCGCGGCCTTCCAGCGTCAAGCTGTTGTTGATGCCGCGGCTCCAGGTGCCGCTGGCAAAGCCGTCTCCGTAGTGATTGCTGGCTGTTCCAAGATCGCGGCGCAGGGTTCCGGCTTCCACACTCCAGTCGCTGAGCCCTGTCGCCATCAACTGTGCAGTCGTCAGGAAGGATTGCACGATCACCGTTTCCCGGCCGAGAATGTCACGCACCACCAGTCGGGTCTCGCCGCTGCCAGACATTACCGGAAAATTGTCAAGTGCAAACGGTCCCGTGGGCACCGATGAAACCTGCCGTAAAACATCGTTCACATACAGCTCTACTGTCGAAGGTGCCGCCGATAGTCCAGCCAATACCGGCAGCGGCTGGCGGATAAAACCAGGTGTCAGTGCGAAATTACTGCCGAACTGGATGCCGCCAAAGTATGCGTTGCGCCCCCACATGCCGGCACGCGTGGTGGTGTCGCCTACGCGTAGGGTGCGGTTTTCATCGGGGAAGTCTTTGGTGAACGTAGTTTCGAGCCGGAGCAATTGGCGTGGCTGGCCGAAGGTATCGTTAGCGATCAAATTTCGACCGGCCTGGCTGCTGGTAAGCACCCCCCAGGTGCCGGATACACCGAGTTCCGTCAACAGTCCCAAGTCGTTAATTGACCCCGCATTGCGAAACGCCGATGCAGCATAGTTCAAGTCGTAATTCAGAAAAATGCTCGGCAACACTGGACTCACCACGGGTCGTTTCGACAGTTCGTTGGTCATACGCAGCGTCGAAAAAGCTTCCGGCGAGAAGAACAAATCCACCGACTGATTGGCAAAGTTGACTTTCGCCTTGAAACCCGGCACGGCCGACAGCGGTGAGTATGGCTGGCCCTTGAAGTCGATCGTTGCGGCTGACGGATTCAATTCCACCCGCCATTCTTCGAAGGCCTCCCGCGAGGCGTACAACACGCCAGCGCGTTCCAGGAACAGCCAGGTGCCGCTTTTGGTGCTGTTGACGGTGACCTCCATGGGTAACACGCGCTCAGTTCCCGCGAGGAACGCTGCTACCGTGTCGCGACCATCAATCGGTTTTTCAGTGGAAGTTGAGGGCGTCGTCACGCCAATCTCCCTGGCAGCAGCAGGTTGCGCAGCAGCACTCGCCGGGACCGGTGCCGCTGCGGTCTGACTCACGGCGGAGAAAGCCCAAATGCATAGCACTGCCGGAGACAGAACCCGGTGGATTACCTTGTCCACGTCGGCTCTAGTCAGTAAAAATCACATCGTACGTCTGGCTAGAATTATCTGCAAACGTGGCAGCCAGTTTGGCCTTGCCGCCGGGAATATTGCCTTGCGCTAGTTTCAGCTCGAAGCTGCGTTTGATGCCGGGCAGGATGTAACCACCAGATTCATCGCTGGCAATCTTCTCCCCTGTGTTGCGGGTGAGGACCAAGGTTGTCGGATGCGAGTAGCCAGTCCCGGTATTTTCACAGGTCGCCTTTACCGTGTCGGCGGATACTCTTTCCGTCGTACAGTCTAATTTAGCCTTTGCGTCAGGTGGGGTAATGAAGACCGGGATGGAGAAAGCCAACGCGATTCGCACTTGCGGATCTTGTGACGCGGGCCTGGCCTCCGGGATTTCGCGCACAATCATACGGTAAGTGAGTTGTTCGGTTGGTTTGGCATTGTTCAGCCGCGCCAGACGTACCACCTGGCGCGATTTTGGTGCCAGTTTGATGATGGGTGGCGACAGGAACATGTCTTCCGTGAGCGTTAGATCGTCCTGCCCCCCGGGCTTCTGCTTCCACAGATACAAATCAGCCTGCATCACCAGTTGCTCATCACCCTCATTCGTAATGGTCACCGCGATAGCGCGATCCTTGGGAGCCATAAAGATGCGCACTGGCGTAACGGAAAACTCCCCCGCCCTGGCCGCCGTCACAAAATAAGCGAGTAACAACCCAATCACTGCAGTGGTGAGAGGCGTTTTCAGGCGCCTGTGGGATTTTCGTTCATGATTCATCTCCATACTTACCAACCCACGGTTAATTCAACATAGCTGCGATTCAGCAAATTCACGAGACGCCAAGAGGTGATGGTACCTATCCCCGGTGTGTCGTCCAGACTTTCGACCCAGACGCCATTCCAGAACACTTGCGTGACATAACGATAAGCCCCACCGTGCATCGGCGACCAAGGGATGCCAGTTCTGCCAGGTGAAATATCCACCACTGCGCCGGTAGAGCATACGACGGTGACCGCAGCATTGAACGCGAGCCCACCGGGGTTGGTACGGCAAAAGACGCTCGGACTGCTGGCCGATTGCAGAGTGGCAGTGACATTAAACTGGCCACCACCCTGGATCGCGTTCACTAGCGGCGTAAAGCAAGCAAACGCCACGGCCAGTACCAAATAACTGGACGCGCGGGCTTTCCTCATCACCATTGCTGGCAGGCTCATTGCGCTTAAACCCTTAATAAACCATCAGCCAATTAGCTGATGGCCTGATCTAGAAATTGAGCGTCAGCGTGCGTACTTGTGTCGCGGGGCATGAGGCTGCTGCACAGGTGCCTGCCTGAGCACTCATCGCACCGGTGAGGGTGTAAGTGAACGAGTCAGCACTGCCGATCGCGGCGTTTGTCGCCGCAGCACCTGCGGTTGTAGCGCCTTTCGCAGTAGCGATGGTGTAGAACAAGCCGTTACTCAGCAAGCCACCTGCGGTGGGAGTAACGCCGGCCGCGCTGCTGGTGCCGGTCACGGTATCAAAAACGGCTGTCACCCCGACGAGGCCGCGCGTGCATGAAATGAGCGCCGTGGTGGTAGTGCCAACCGGTGCAACAAACGCGGTGACAGTGCCAAATGCCAGATCAGCGATGGCACCTACGGTACACGCTGAGCTCAGGGTTGCCGTAACATTAAAATTGGCGGTGCCAACCGCAGCATTTGCCGCCGGAATCATCGCGCCAAACAGTGCGGCCATTGCAGCAGACATCAAAAGCTTGTTCATATAAAACTCCTTGTATTGGAAAGTAGGGAAATTAGAGTTGTTAGTGCAACATCCTTTCTGTAATTTCCCCGAGCAGTGAAACCGGCGGGTTGTGCGGTTTCTGGTTTTGGGATTTTTAAAATCAGGCCCCTGCCAGGCCGCCGGAGGCATTCCCCCCGCAGTCTGGTGCTTGCCTTGAC
>JANYHL010000108.1 GCA_025359085.1 Gammaproteobacteria bacterium | reverse complement strand
GATGGTGCGCGCCATGTTGAGCGAATCCTTGCAGGCCGTGATCTCGCAGACGCTGTGCAAAACCAAGGACGGCCAGAGTCGTGTCGCGGCGCACGAGATCATGCTCGGCACCAGTGCCATCCGCAACCTGATCCGCGAGGCGAAAGTGGCGCAGATGTATTCCAGCATTCAGACCGGCAACAGCGTCGGCATGCAAACGCTGGACCAGAACCTGAGTGACCTGGTCAAGCGCAACATCATCAGCCCGTCGGAGGCGCGCTCCAAAGCCAAGATTCCCGAAAATTTCCCCGGCTAGCATATGGCCCCCACGCTTGTCGCTTCGCGTACGGCGCTGCCCCCCGAGGGGGCTGTTTCGCCTTGGGGCGGCCCGGCGTCGAAACTGACCTCCCGCGCTTGCCACTTCGTGTGCGGCGCTGTCCCCCGACCCCATTAACAACGAGGTGTTCTCATGGAACGCGATCAAGCCACCAAATTCATCAACGATCTGCTCAAGTTGATGATCAGCCGCAACGGCAGCGATTTATTCATCACGGCCGATTTTCCGCCGGCCGTCAAGGTCGACGGCAAGGTCACCAAGGTCTCGCCTCAACCGCTCACGGCATCGCACACCATGTCCTTGGCGCGCTCCATCATGAGCGACAAGCAGGTGGCCGAGTTTGAGCGCACCAAGGAATGCAACTTTGCCATCGCCCCACCGGGGGTTGGCCGCTTTCGCGTCAGCGCCTTTATCCAGCAAGGCCGGGTTGGCATGGTGTTGCGGGTGATTCCGCTGAGCGTGCCCACGATTGACGGCTTGGGTGTGCCGGTGGTGCTCAAGGAAGTGGCCGCTTCCAAGCGCGGCCTGTGCATTCTGGTCGGTGCCACCGGCTCCGGCAAATCAACCACCCTGGCCGCGATGGTCGACTGGCGCAACGAGACCTCGTTCGGCCACATCATCACGATTGAGGACCCGATTGAGTTTGTGCATCCGCACAAAAATTGCGTGGTAACCCAGCGCGAGGTCGGCATCGACACCGACAGCTGGGGTGCTGCGCTGAAAAACACCTTGCGCCAGGCGCCCGATGTGATTCTGATGGGGGAGATTCGTGACCGCGAAACCATGGAGCATGCGGTCGCTTTTGCCGAGACCGGGCACTTGTGCCTGGCCACCTTGCACGCCAACAATGCCAACCAGGCGCTGGACCGCATCATCAATTTCTTCCCCGAAGAACGCCGCGCGCAACTGTTGATGGACTTGTCGCTCAACCTGAAGGCCCTGGTGTCGCAGCGGCTGATCCCGAAGCAGGATGGGCGCGGGCGTTGTGCGGTGGTTGAGATCATGCTTAACACGCCGCTCATCTCCGACCTGATCTTCAAGGGTGATGTCTCCGAGATCAAGGAAATCATGAAAAAAAGCCGCAACCTGGGCATGCAAACCTTTGACCAGGCCTTGTACGACGCCTATGAAGCCAACCTGATCACCTTTGAAGACGCGCTGCGCAACGCCGATTCCCTCAATGATCTGCGCCTGCAGATCAAACTCAACAGCAAGCGCGGCAAAGCGCAGGACCTGAACGCCGGGACCGAAAATTTTTCCATTATGTAAGGACCGCCATGAACAGCATAGCGCTCAAAATGCACGCGCCGACCCCGGCCCGCAAAGTCGCCTTTCTGGGCCTGGGCGTGATGGGCTATCCGATGGCCGGGCATCTGGCGCAGGCCGGTCACCAGGTCACGGTGTACAACCGCACTACTTCCAAATCAATAGCATGGTGTGAAGAGTACACGGGGGCTGGTGCCATAAAACATGCTGAAACACCGCGAGCGGCGGCGCACCAGGCCGAACTCGTTTTTTGCTGCGTGGGCAATGACAATGACTTGGCACAAGTCACCCTGGGTGCCGACGGCGCTTTTGCCGGCATGGCGCCGGGCAGCGTGTTTGTGGATCACACCACCGCCTCAGCCAGCGTGGCGCGCGAGCTGTATGGCGCGGCCAAAAACTTGGGCCTGCACTTTGTGGATGCGCCGGTATCGGGGGGCCAGGCCGGTGCGCAAAATGGCATGTTGACCGTGATGTGTGGCGGCGATCAGGCTGCTTTTGACCAGGCGCAACCGGTGGCCATGGCTTTTTCCAAGGCCTTCACCCGCCTGGGCGAGAGCGGCGCTGGCCAACTGGCGAAGATGGTGAACCAAATTTGCATCGCCGGGCTGGTGCAGGGCTTGAGCGAGGCGATTGCCTTTGGCCAGCAGGCCGGGCTCGACATGGTGCAGGTGCTCGACGTGATAGGCAAAGGCGCGGCGCAAAGCTGGCAACTCGACAACCGGGGCAAAACCATGGTGGCCGACAAATTTGATTTTGGCTTTGCCGTCGACTGGATGCGCAAAGACCTGGGGCTGGTGCTCGATGAGGCCAAGCGCAACGGTGCGCGGCTGCCGGTGACCGCCCTGGTGGACCAGTTTTATGCCGACGTGCAGCACATGGGCGGCCAGCGCTGGGACACGTCGAGCCTGATCAAGCGGCTAAGGTAACAGCCCGTCGGGAAATTGCCCTATTTCTTGACCTCAACCGGGGCCGGTTTGGGCAGCAGGTTGGGCAGCTCTTCTTCGTTGATGATTTCCAGCAAGCGCACGACTTTTTGCACGCCACCCGTGGCGCGCGTCATGTCGGTGGCCCGGTTGGCTTCGCGCTGGGTGACACGCCCCATCAAATAGGTGGTGCCGCGTTCGGTGACCACCTTGAAGGCGTTGGCGTGCAGGTCTTTGGCGTCGACCAAAGCGGCTTTGACTTTGCCGGTCACCAGCGCATCCGAAGAACGTTGGGTCAAGGTGGAGTGCCCCAGCAGCGCCAGCTCATTGACGATGGCGCGCACATTTTCAACCCGCGACACCACTTGTTCCACCAACTGCTTGTCCTGTGCGCTGGACACCTCGCCCGTCAACAGCACCTGACGGTTGTAGCTGGTCACGTTGACATGGGCCCGGTCACCGAGGTTGTCGCGGATACGACTGGCGGCGTGCAGTTCAATGCCCTCGTCTTCAATTTGCGTGCCCGCGGTACGGCGGTCGGTGGCCATCAGCGAGCCCATGACGACGGCGCCGCCGATGACGATGGGCGCGCAAGCGCTCAGTACGCCGCCCAAACTGGCGCTCAGCAGCATCAGGGTTAAAAGTTTTTGAGTTGCAAATTTCATGGTCATGTTTCCTGGTCTCCAAGTAGCTGTGCGTCGACTGCATCACAAATGCAATGCAGCGCCAGAATGTGGACTTCCTGAATGCGTGCGGTGCGGTCGTGGGGAACGCAAATGTGCACATCGGTATCGCGCAGGGCGTGGCTCATCTTGCCGCCACCGTGTCCGGTCAAGCCCACCACCACCATCTCGCGCTCGTGCGCGGCCTCAATGGCGGCCAGCACATTGGCTGAATTGCCGCTGGTTGAAATGGCCAGCAAGACGTCGCCCGGCTGCCCCAGCGCGCGCACCTGGCGCGAAAAAATAACGCTGAAGTCGTAATCGTTGGCGATGGCGGTGAGGATGGAGCTGTCGGTGGTGAGCGCAATGGCCGCCAGCTCCGGGCGCTCGCGCTCGTAGCGACCGACAAATTCGGCCGAAAAATGCTGGGCATCCGCCGCCGAACCGCCGTTGCCACAGGCCAGCACTTTGCCGCCGCTGGTGACGCAGGCCAGCATCGCCTGCACGGCAGCGGCAATCGGTTTGCTCAAAATGGGCGCAGCCTGGTACTTCAGGTCGGCGCTGTCGATAAAGTGTTGTTGAATACGTTGCTCAAGCATAGGCGCGATGATACCCGTCCCCTTCTTGGGGCCGACTTGACAGCCCCTCAATAAGCCTCAAACGCAGCGGGCAACCATTCAATGCGACCGTACTCCAGCAGCACCACATCAAAGCGGCACGGGGGTGGCTCGCGCAGGCGCATCAAATAATGACGCGCCGCAAAAACAATGCGCCGCTGCTTGATGGCACTGATACTGGCGCCGGCGCCGCCATGGCTGGCGCTGCTGCGTTGGCGCACCTCGACAAACACCGTCGTGCCATCCGGCGTGCGCATGATCAGGTCAATTTCTCCGCCGCCGCGCCCGGGCGTCCGATAATTGCGCTCCAGCAAGCGCAACCCCGCCTGCTGCAGATGGCGCAGCGCGGCTTCTTCGGCGGCATCGCCTGCTTGCTTGCTGTTGCCAATCTTGGTCTTGATTTGAAGGAACGCCATTGACTTCTGTTTACGCTTCTTTGTATGCCTCTGCCTTGGGCGCCGCGTCCGAGGCGGCAGCTGGCCAGAATTATCCGCCCGGCGCGCTCTACGTGGTGGCGACACCGATCGGCAACCTGGCCGACATCACCTTGCGCGCGCTGCATGTGCTGCAGCTGGCGGACACCATCGCCTGCGAAGACACGCGCCATACCCAGGCCCTGCTGCGCGCCTATGGCATTGACAAAACAAACGCGCAGTTGCTGGCCGTGCACCAGCACAACGAGTCACAGGCGGCGCAAGGGGTGATTGAGCGCCTGCGGCAGGGCGAGCGCGTGGCCTATGCCAGCGATGCCGGCACCCCGGCCGTCAGCGACCCGGGCGCCCGCCTGGTCGCGCTCGTGCGCCAGGCTCGGCTGCCGATCGTGCCGCTGCCCGGCGCCAGCAGCGTCACCGCCGCCCTGAGCGTGGCCGGCGTCAGCGGCGACGCGGCGCAGCATGGCGGCTTTGTCTTTGTCGGCTTCTTGTCGTCCAAATCGAGCGAACGCGCCAGCGCCATCGCAGCGCTGGGGCTGGAAGCGCGCGCGGTGGTGCTGCTGGAGGCGCCGCACCGGATTGAAGCGCTGGCCACGGCCTTGGCCGCCTTGGGCGAGCGGCCTCTCACCATTGGGCGCGAGTTGACCAAGCAGTTTGAAGAAATCGCCACCCTCGCGGCGCAGGAGTTTCCCGAGTGGCTGCAGCGCGACCCCAACCGCAGTCGCGGCGAGTTTGTGCTGGTGCTGCATCCGGCGCTGCTGGCTGCTGCGCCGGGCGCCGAGCAGCGCATCCTGCAACTGCTGCTGGCCGAACTGCCCTTGAAAACCGCCGTCAAACTGACCGCTGACATCACCGGCGCCTCGCGCAATGCGTTGTACGAGGCGGCGCTGGCGCTGAAGAAAGGGCCAGCAGAGTGATCATCGGGCCGGTCCAATGAGGGCTGATGAAATGGATTTTTTTGACAGGGTCTCTTGCGCGCCCAGGCAGCATCTGCAAACGGTGGCTGTTCAAACTTAAAGAACAATCACCACCCTCAACGCAATGCGGTAAGCTTGAAAGAATTGGCACGATCCTGCTGGCATAAGCGCTGGTGGGCGTCGGACCCTCCCATCAACGAAAGATCACCATGGCCTACCCTCCAGAATTTCTCAAGCGCGTCGACGAGTTCATCCATTTTGCCAACCGGTTAGCCGAGGGGGGCAAGGACGGAGAGGTAAGCGCCGCCATTTTGTTCGCCGCGGGTCGTTATAACGCCTTCAATTTCGTGTCTCGCAACGGTACAGAACAAGATCGGGAGAAGGCGGTGGAGTTTTATGTCTCGGAGTACCGTAAAGCGCTCATTTCAAATTTGGAGGGTGTTGTCGGGCCCGTGGTCAAGCCACAAGACTAGCGTCCAGCGCCGCAACTCTAGCGCCCCCGCGCGCTCAGTCCATCAAAGCAAGTGTCAAGCACCAGGGCAATGATTTCATCGTTGCTGTACAGCTCGCCCATTTTCAGGAACTCCAGCACCGGGTCGCAAGCGCGGGCGTACAAGGTGTACAACACCGCAATGGGGGGAAATTTGGGGTTGAGTGCGCCCTGTGCTTGCGCCACCTCGATCCAGGCTCCGAGGCGGTCACTGACATCCATCAGGCCGTCCATATAGTCTTTGTTGCCCATCAGCGTGGTGCGCAGTTTGGAATTTTGGCTCGGCAGGGAGGGCATCTCCCCGGCCAGCTTCAAGCCAAGGGTCCACTGCACGACGCTGCGCAGCTTCTCCATGGCGCTCGCCTGTGCAGGTAGGGCGTCCAAAAATGCCTGCGCCCGGCGCATGACCGACACCATGGCGGCGCCGGCCAGGTCTTCCTTGCTGGGGAAATGCTTGTACAGGCTGGCTTTGGCAATGCCCACGTCGGCAGCCACTTCGTCCACCGTCATCGCCTCAAAGCCTTTTTCGGCCAGCAAGCGGTTGACCGACTGAATGATGGCGTCTTCCCGCGCCAACAACATTTGCGCCTTGAAAGAAACCTTGGTAGGATTACTGGTAGCCATGGTCGCATTGTAGCCTTTATAGTTGAGCACTAGAATGAACCATAAATATAAATACTATTTAGTATCATTAGATACCGATTAGTATAGAATTGTCCTCATCAATTCAAAGGGGTGTCTGTGTCGATCAAAGTTGCCATCGTGGGATCGGGAATTTCTGGCCTGGCCGCCGCCCATGCCTTACGCGGCAAAGCGGAACTCACGCTGCTGGAAGCCGGGAGCTACTTTGGAGGTCACACCCACACGGTGGATATCACATTGCCCACGCCGACGGGTGCGCTTACGCACGGGGTGGACACCGGCTTTTTGGTCCTCAACGAGCGCACCTACCCCCAACTGATCACATTGTTGGCCGAGCTGGGCGTGGCCACGACCAAGTCTGACATGTCGTTTTCTGTGCAGGCCAATGACTTTGCCACCGGGCGCGCTATGGAGTGGAGCGGCTCCAGCCTCAACACCGTATTTGCCCAGCGCGCCAACCTGACCAACCTGCGTTTTTGGGGCATGCTGCGCGATCTGCTGCGCTTTAATGCACTGACCACGCGCATGGCCCAAAGCGGCACCGAAGCACAGCTGTCACAACCGCTGGGTGATTTTTTGCGGGAGCAGGGTTTTGGCAGCGCGTTTTGCGACTGGTATTTTTTGCCCATGATGGCCTGCATCTGGAGCTGCCCGACCGCGCAGATGCTGCAATTCCCGGTCTCGACCATGGTGCGCTTTTGCCACAACCACGGCCTGCTGCAAATCACCCAGCGCCCGCAGTGGTGGACGGTGCAGGGCGGCGCCCGGCACTATGTGGAAAAAATCACCGCAGGCATTGCGGACAAGCGTCTTAACACCCCCGTGCACCGCATCGAGCACCTGGGTGCCACGCCCGGTGGCAAGAACAGTGTGCGCATCCGTACCGACGCAGGCGCCGAGTTGTTCGACCAGGTCATCATCGCCACCCACTCGGACCAGGCCCTGCGCATGCTGGCGGCGCCCACAGCGCAAGAGCACGCCACCCTCGGTGCCATTCGCTACCAGGCCAACAAGGCCGTGCTGCACACTGACGCCTCGGTCTTGCCCCAGCGCCCGTCGGCCTGGGCCGCCTGGAACTACGAGCGCGCCGCCGCGCCCGGCCGCGAGGGCACGCGGGTGTGCCTGCACTACCTGCTCAACCGACTGCAGCCCCTGCCGTGGGAGCAGCCCGTGCTGGTGTCCTTGAACCCGCTGCGTCCCATCGCCAAAGACAAAATCATGGGCGAATACGACTACACGCACCCCGTCCTTAACCTGGCTGCGGTAGCGGCCCAGGGTCACATGGCAGCACTGCAAGGCCAACACAACCGTTACTTTGCCGGGGCCTGGATGGGCTACGGTTTCCATGAAGACGGCCTCAAAGCCGGTTTGGCCGCCGCCGCGCAGTTGTTGGCGGATGTCGGCCCCCAAGAGGCGACGGCGTGAACCCGCCCGTTCCGCTCATGGGTTTTGGCCAGGTGCGCCACACCCGGCTGCGCCCGCAACGCCACGCCTTTGATTACCCAACCTACTTCTTGATGCTGCCGCTGCGCAGCCTGCAACAGGCGACACCCCAAGACGGTGAGTGGAAGATCAACCGCCCGGGGCTCTTGAGCTTCTTCGAGACCGACCATGGCGATGGACGCGCACCGGCCCAAGGCGGTGCCATTGCCTGGCTGGACGAACTGCTGCAGCGCGAAGGCATTCATGACGCGACTGGCGAGGTGTGGCTACACGCCTACCCGCGCGTGTTGGGCTACACCTTCAAGCCGGTGAGCTTTTGGTATTGCCACCGCGCGCCAGACGACCAGGGCGGCGCCCTGCGCGCCATCGTGGTGGAGGTGAACAACACCTTTGGCGAGCGCCACTGTTATTTGCTGGACGCGCCGTGCTATGGCGTGGAGCAACGTGCTGACAAGGTCTTCCATGTCTCGCCCTTCAACGCCGTCGAGGGCCACTACCGCTTTCGCTTTATGCGCAGCGCGCACGCGGGGCTGGAACGCACGGTGGCACGCATTGACTACTACGACACACCCGCCACGGCGCAGGCCGACAACAACAGCGGTACCGCGTTGCTGCAAACCAGCGTGAGCGGCACGCTGGAGCCCATCACCCCGGCCGTGCTGCGCCGCGCCTTGTGGCGCTACCCGGCCATGACGCTGGGCGTGGTGCTGCACATCCACACCCAGGCATTGCGCCTGTGGTTTAAAAAAGTGCCTTTCTTTCGCAAGCCGGCCCCACCGCAGGCTTTTGTTTCCCGTTAGCCGAGTCGCCACTTTCGCACCCCCCATCAGGAGTCGCCCATGAACACCGCCAGCACCACCGCGCCCAGCCTCACGTTTCCCAAAGACGCACCGGCCGCAGCCCGCAGCGCGCTGCGCCTGCTGCAAAACCTGCGCCACGGTGCCCTCACCTTGCATCTGCCCGATGGCTCGCAACGCCGCTTTGGGGAGCATCCGCAGCAGCACGCCATGCACACGCCCAAGCACCCCAGTGCCAGCATCACGCTGCACAACTGGAACGTGTTTGGCGCCGCGCTCAAGTCCGGCGACATCGGCTTTGCCGAAAGCTATATCGCGGGGGACTGGACCACGCCCAACCTGACCGAGCTGCTCAAGGTGTTTTCCGCCAACCGCCGGGAAGTGGACGCCATGATCTTCGGCACCTGGGCCGGGCGCTTGCTGTACCGCATCAAACACCTGTTGCACCACAACAGCCGCGCCAACAGCCGCAAAAACATCCACGCCCATTACGACCTGGGCAACGCGTTTTACCGCCTGTGGCTGGACCAGACCATGAACTACTCCAGTGCCTGGTTTGAGGGCGACCTGACCCGCCCCCTGGCAGACGCCCAGGATGCCAAAGTGCGCCGCGCACTGCAAATGGCAGACGTGCGAGCGGGCGACCGCGTGCTGGAAATCGGCTGCGGCTGGGGCGCGCTGGCCGAGCAGGCCACCGTCAACCTGGGCGCGCGCGTGGTGGGCGTGACGCTGAGCACCGAGCAGCTGGCCTATGCCAATTCCCGGCTGCAGCGCCAGGGCGTGAGCACCGGAACGGGCGAGCGTGCCGACCTGCGCCTGCAAGACTACCGCGACATCAGCGCCGCGCCGTTTGACGCCATTTGTTCAATCGAGATGGTCGAAGCGGTGGGCCGCGCCTACTGGCCGCAATACTTTGAAACGGTGAGCCGACTGCTCAAGCCCGGCGGGCGGGCCTGTGTGCAAAGCATCGTGATAGCCGACGCGCTGTTTGAGCGTTACATCGCCTCCACCGACTTTATTCAGCAGTACATCTTCCCCGGTGGCTGCCTGCCCTGCCCGGCGGAGTTTCGCCGCCAGGCCGAAGCGGCCGGCTTGCAGGTGGTGGACGAGTTTGCTTTTGGCGCCGACTACGCCGAGACCCTGCGCCGCTGGCGTGACGCGTTTTTGGCTCGTCAGGCCGAGGTGGCCGCGCTGGGCTTTGACCAACGCTTCATGCGCATTTGGGAGTTCTACCTGGCCTACAGCGAAGCCGCGTTTGACACCGGCGACATCAATCTGGTGCAGTACACGCTGGCAAAACCCGCTGCGCTTACGATATGAAATTAATAGCTAATTTCGTAGTGTTGACGGGGGCTGGCTGCCTATTTGGCATCCAAACCCAGGCCAACCCGTTGCCGCAGGAGTGGCGTGCGACCCTGCCCATCGCCACGTTGTCGGGTCAGGCCAAGATGACGTTTTTGGGCTTTGAGGTCTACCAGGCCACCTTGTGGGTAGCCCCCGGCTTTGTCGACACGGCCTATGACCAGAGCGCCTTTGCGCTGGAACTGGCCTACCTGCGCGACTTCAAAGGGGCTGAGATCGCAAGGCGCTCCATCGCCGAGATGCGCCGCCAGGCGCCCCTGGGTGCAGCGCTGCAGGCGCGCTGGGAAAACCAGATGCAAAGCCTGTTCCCCGATGTGAAAGCAGGCGACCGCATCACCGGTGTGCACCAGCCCGGCAGCGGCGCGGTGTTCTGGTGCAATGGGCGCCTGCTGGGCGACACCCGCGATCCGGCCTTTGCCAAGCTGTTCTTTGGCATCTGGCTGGCGCCCCAAACCTCCGCGCCGCTGCTGCGCCAGGCGCTGCTGGCGCAGGCCAAAGCCAGGGCGTCGGGCGGCACCCCACCATGACCTCCAACGCGGAAGCCGCACCCTGGAGCGTGGGCGACGGCCTGCGCTATGGCCTGCTGGGCTTGCCTTTGGCATTTTGCGCGCTGCCCTTGTATGTGCTGATGCCCAATCTGTACGCCCGCCAATGGGGCGTGCCCCTGGCTGCGCTGGGGGCGGTGCTGTTGGGCGCGCGCCTGCTGGATGCGGTGATTGACCCGCTGTTGGGGCGCTTGTGTGACCGCTTGTTTGCCCAATCCCTGCGCGCGGTGCTCAGCATGGGCGCGCTGGCGGCTGCCGTGCTGGCGGTGGGGTTTGCCTTTATTTTTGTGCCGCTGCTGCATCAACCCACGGCACTCCTGTGGTGGGCAGGGGCGTGGCTGGTGGTGACCTATGGCGCCTACAGCGCCCTGTCGGTGGCGCACCAGTCCTGGGGTGCCATGCTGGGGGGCGATGCGCTGTACCGCAGTCGCGTGGTGGCCTGGCGCGAAGGCTTGGGGCTGGTGGGCGTGCTGTTGGCCGTGCTCACCCCCGCGCTCTTGGGCCTGCCCGCCATGCTGGCACTGCTGTTGCTGGGCTTGGTGGCCGGGTGGTGGGCGTGGAGCCGTGCGCCGCAACCGGTGGTGCCCTCTGCTTCTGCGCGGGACAGCACGCCACGGGACGCAGGCGCGCTGTGGCACCCGTGGCGCAATGCCGACTTTCGCCGCCTGCTGGGGGTGTACCTGCTCAACGGCATTGCCAGCGCCATCCCCGCCACGTTGGTGCTGTTTTTTATGCAAGACCGGCTGCAGGCCAGCGCGGCCCTGCAGTCGGTCGCCCTGGGGGTTTACTTTTTGTTTGGTGCCCTGTCCATGCCTTTGTGGCTGCGCCTGGTGCGCCGCCTGGGGCTGGCGCGCAGCTGGCAAGCCGGCATGATCCTGTCCATTGCCGTATTTTTGGGCGCCAGCCAGTTGGGCGCGGGCGATGCGCTGTGGTTCTTGCTGGTATGCGCCTTGTCGGGCGCGGCATTGGGCAGTGATCTGGCCTTGCCCGGCGCGCTGTTGGCCGGCTTGATTGCCAAGGCGGGCGACCGCGGCCGTGCCGAAGGCGCGTACTTTGGCTGGTGGAACTTTGCCACCAAACTCAATCTGGCACTGGCCGCTGGCCTGGCGCTGCCGCTTCTGGGCTGGCTGGGCTACGCGCCCGGTGCGCGCGATGCCCATGCTGCTGCGCTGCTGACCGCAGCCTACTGCCTGTTGCCCTGCGTGCTCAAAGCCCTGGCGGCGGGAGCGCTGCACTTTTTCATCATCCAACCCACGGCCCAGCCGCACACACCATGAAGCAACGCTTTCAACAACCTCCCCCACCCCGCGCCCAACGACGCTCATTCTTATCCCGCACGCTGCTGGCCGCTGTGCTGTCCAGCGCGCTGCTCAGCGCGTGCAGCACGCCGCAGATTCAGGACTACGCCGCGCAAACCCCGGTACTCGAACTGCGCGACTATTTCAACGGCACGCTGGACGCCTACGGCCTCTTCACCGACCGCTCGGGCAAGGTGGTGAAACGATTTACCGTGGTGATGACCTGCAGCTGGCAGGGCGATGCGGGTGTGCTGGACGAAGCGTTTACCTATTCGGACGGCAGCACCCAGCGGCGCATCTGGCGGCTCAAGCGCGAAGCCAACGGTCGCTACACCGGCCAGGCCGACGATGTGGTGGGCACCGCCCAAGGCCAGCAAAGCGGCAACGCGTTTCAGTGGGCCTACACGCTGGCGCTGCCGGTGGAGGGCCGGGTGATCGAGGTGCAATTTGACGACTGGATGTACTTGATGAACGACAAAGTCATGCTCAACAAAGCCGTCATGCGCAAATGGGGTGTCGGCCTGGGCGAAGTCACTCTCTCGTTTTTTAAACGATAAATATGGCTGCAACCATTATGGAATATACGCAAGTAGCTACTAAATATGTAGCAATTATAGATCACGACAGTGAAAGAACACGATGCCACTGAACCCCCGCATGGCCGACTGGCGTGGCCGCACCGTCTGGCTGGTGGGGGCGTCCACCGGCATTGGCCGCGCCACCGCCTCCGCCTTGCACGCCCAGGGTGCGAAGGTGGTGGTGTCGGCCCGCAGCGTGTCTGCGCTCAATGCTTTTGTGGCTGAGCACCCCGGCGCTACCGCGCTGCCGCTGGACGTGACCGATGCACCCGCCGTCAAAGCCGCCGCTCAAAGCCTGGCGGCTCAGGGTGCGCTGGACTGCGTGGTCTACTGCGCCGGGCACTACCACGCCATGGACGCCACCCACCTGGACCTGAACGAGCTGCTGCGCCACAACCAGATCAACTTTTTGGGCGCCTTGTATTGGCTGGATGCCGTGCTGCCCCACCTCCTGGCGCAGCCGCTGGACCCCCGCACCGGCCAGCGCGGTCACCTCAGCCTGGTGGGCAGCGTGGCGGGCTATCGGGGCCTGCCCCAAAGCCTGGCCTATGGCCCCACCAAGGCGGCGCTCATCAATCTGAGCGAAACCCTGTACCTGGACCTGCACGCCCAAGGTGTGGGCGTGTCGCTCATCAACCCCGGCTTTGTGGACACGCCGCTGACCCGGCAAAACCAGTTCAAAATGCCCGTCTTGATCAGCCCCCAGCAAGCCGCACAAGAAATCCTGCAGGGCTGGGCACGCGGCGCGTTTGAAATCCATTTCCCCAGGCGCTTTACCCGCTGGATGAAAATTCTGCAGCTGTTGCCCTACCCCGCATTTTTTGCAGTCACGCGACGCCTGAAGCAGGCATGAGCCCACACACGAGAAAACATGAACAAGGCTGTTGACCGCATTGTCGAAGTCTTCCAGACCCTCACCCCGGCGGGAGTGGAAACGCTGGACGCCATCTACGCACCCGACGCACGGTTCAAAGACCCGTTTAACGATGTGCGGGGCTTGGCCGAGATCCAGCGCATTTTTCGCCACATGTATGTGAGCCTGGAGAACCCCCGCTTTTTCATCACCGAGCGCATCGTGCAAGGACCGCAGTGCTTTTTGACCTGGGAGTTTCGCTTTTGCTTCAAGCGTTTCAAGCCAGGCCAGGCGCAGTGCATTCTGGGCGGCTCGCATCTGGTGCTCAACGCGTCTGGCGGCATCACACGGCACCGCGACTACTGGGACGCGGCCGAAGAGTTGTATGAAAAGCTGCCGCTACTGGGCGGCCTCCTGCGATGGTTGAAGCGACAAACCAAACCATAAACGCTCCGATTCATGGCCACCCGTTTTGCGCTTCTGCCGTCTTTGTCAGCAAGGCTCAGCCGCAGCCCGAGCCGGTGCCGACGCAATCTGCGCCATGGCATGCTCGGCCAGCGCCACAATCGTCAGTGACGGGTTGACGCCCGGATTGGCTGGCATCGCGGCACCATCGCAAACCAACAGGTTCTGATAGCCAAAAACGCACAAACGGTGATCGATCACCCCGTGCGCGGCGTCGGCCCCGATGACGGCGCCGCCCAGCAGATGGGCGGTGGACGGAATATTGGCCACCGCCTCCAGCGTCGTGCTCTGGGCAATGCCGCCGGTGTGCGCGGCAAACCAGGCCGCGGCGGCATTGGCAGCGGCGATGAAGGTCGGATTGGGCTTGTCGGGATTTTGTTCGGTGCTCAGGCCATAGCCACGCCCGAACCAGCGTTTTTTGGCCCGCATGGCCAGGGCGTTGTCGAGCGACTGCATGACCAACATGATCACCACGCGACGGCTCCAGCCGATTGGCCACAGGGTTTTAAGCCATGGCAGCGGGTGACGCAGCATGCCCCCCAGCCACAAAAGCGGCCGCGTCAGCCGGTTGCCATTGCCCACCAGCACGGTGTAGAGCAGCGACATGACATCCCCTTTTTGACCGTAGTTGACAAACTCGATGTGGGTCTCGTGATCGACGTGAATGCTGCTGCTGATGGCCACGTCGTTCCAGTTGTTGATGTCCTGCGGCATGCGCACCGCCAACAGGGATTCGCTGTTGGTGCGCACCAGCTCACCGAGACGGTCGCTGAGCCGGGGCAGGGAGCCGCCGTGTTTGCAGTTGGCCAGCAGGTGATTGGTGCCCAGCGGACCAGCGGCGAAGACCACACCGCGCGCGGTGAAGCTTTTGCGCTCCTTGAAAATCCAGGCGCCGGGGCGCTCGGTGGTCACCCGGTAGCCCGCGCTGCCGTCGGGCGCGCCCAGCGGGGCGACGTCGACCACCTGATGCTCGGGCAGGATGCGCGCACCGAGTTTCTCGGCAAACCACAGGTAGTTTTTCAGCAAGGTGTTTTTGGCGCCCACGCGGCAGCCGACCATGCAGGCGCCGCAGCGTGTGCAGCCGGTACGATCCGGCCCGGCGCCGCCAAAATAAGGGTCGCTGACGGTGTTGCCAGGCGCGCCAAAGTAGACGGCACACGGCGTCCGAAGGAACGTGTCTTCAGCGCCATAGTGGCGCGCCATCTCCAGAATCAGGCGCTGGTTGACTGATTCAAAGGGCACCGTCTGCACCCCCAGCATGCGCTCGGCGGTAGCGTAGTGCGGCTGCAAGGCCCGCTCCCAGTCACCGGTTTCGCACCACTGCGCGTTGCGGAAAAACTCGGGCTTGGCACGGTACAAGGTATTGGCATAGACCAGACTACCGCCGCCCACGCCCGAGCCACTGCCGACAAAGATGTCCTGGAACGGGGTCAGGCGCAGTATGCCTTTCAAGCCCAGCGCAGGCGCCCACAGAAAACGCCCCAATTGCCAGGTTGACTCGGCAAAATCCTGGTCACGAAAGCGGCGCCCGCATTCGAGCACCCCCACCGTGTAGCCTTTTTCGCAAAGCCGCAATGCCGAGACGCTGCCGCCAAAGCCGGAATCGATCACCAGCCAGTCAAAATCAAACTTTTCAGGCGTCATGTTTTCTTTCATTTAACGGGGCGCTTGGCCCGGGCGGCGCATCAATGATTTCGGGGGCGAGCGCCAGCAGGGTGTCGATCAATGATGTGCACGGACTGTACACAATCAAGACCGTCAACAGAAGTCGCGCACCTGCCGCGGGCCCTGCGCACTGCAAACTTTTCAACAAATCGGTAGACTGAAGCGACCAAAACGTTACACAGAGGTTGAATCATGGCTTCTTTGACCCCCACACTGCAGCGCACTGGCCTGGTGGCTGCGCTTTTTGCCAGCACCTTGGCCCAGGCGGCACCCATTGCCGCCGCGCCGAGTCCGGCCCCGGCGACTGCCAGCGCGCCCTGCCCCGCCATTTTGAAATACAGCTTCAAGCGCCTGCAAGATGAAGCGCCGCAAAACCTGTGTCAGTACGCGGGCAAAGTCGTGTTGGTGGTCAACACCGCCAGTTACTGCGGCTTTACCAGCCAGTACGAAGGGCTGGAGGCCCTGTATGCCAACTACAAGGACAAAGGCCTGGTGGTGCTGGGCTTTCCTTCCAACGACTTTGGCCAACAAGAGCCCGGCACCGACAAAGAGATTGCCGATTTTTGCTACAACACCTACGCCGTCAAGTTTCCGATGTTCTCCAAAACCGGGGTGTCCGGCCCCAGCCCTAGCCCTCTGTATGCAGCGCTGGCCCAAGCCACGGGCGAGTCGCCCAAATGGAACTTTCACAAATACCTGATCGACCGCGCAGGCAAGGTGGTTGAGAGTTTTGCCAGCGACGTGAAGCCGCAAAGCCCGCGCGTGCTGGCGGCGATCAACAAAGCGCTGTGACGCGCGGCCTGCCCGCGAACTCAAGGCGTCGAACAGTGTGCCCCTGCGCAGGGGCAGGGTCGCAAAAATTGCTACTTTAAATATAGCAAATAAACCATATCCCACGAGGGCTACGGCCTGATTTGTTACATAGTTTTCAAACCTTCGCTCTCGACCGGCAACACAGCCCGGTTCATCCGGCCCTATTGCGGCGCACTGAGCCGCTTGACCCCCGCCACAAAGCGCGACAAGGTGTCTGACAGCACACCGCGCGGGAGGGTGATGTCAATCAACTGAAAACGTCCCCGCGTCAGCATGGCGTGGGCCAACGCCGCCTGGAGTTCGGCGCGGGTGGTGACCCGCACGCCATCGCCGCCCATGCCCGCGGCCATTTCGGCAAAGCCCCAGTGGTCCAGGTCATTAAAACCGGACTCGGGCTGGAAGGTGCGCAGCATTTCCCAACTGGCATTGTTGAACAGCAGCACGATCGGGTCCCAGCCGTAACGCCGACAATTGCCGAGCTCCCAACCGGTCATCTGAAACGCGCCGTCGCCGACCAGGATCAGGGGACGCTGGCCGGTCGCGGCTTGCAGGCCCAGCCCGGCCGGCACGCCAAAACCCATGGTGGCGTAGTAACCCGGTGCGATCAGGGCGGTGTGTTCAATGTCCAGCGCGGTAAACAAACAGTCGCCCATGTCGGAGGCAATCGGCAGTTTGCCGTGTTCGGCCATCAGATCGTTGACGGCGGTGGCAATGTCGGTCGGCGTGATCGACGCGGCGTCTGCCACCAGGCCATGCGGAAAGGTCCGGCGCTTGACGGAAAACTTCTTGTCGGTGGCCTGCACCCGCTCCAGCATCCGCTCCACCAGCGCCGCCAGCGGTATGTGGGAATAGGTGTGATAACCCATCGTGATCTGGCCCGCCAGGGCCCGAATGGTCTTGCGCATGTCAATTTTCTTTTCCGACACGGCAAAATTGGTGTCCGACACGATCACGCCGAGCAGAAACAAACCATCCGAGTTTTCCACCAGTTGCGTCACCTCGGGCAGGCCAGCGACGCCGAGGTAAGTGCCCACCAGCGGGGCCTCAATTTGCGCCAGCAAGCCAACGCCCATGAAACTGGTGACCACCGGCAGGGCCAGGCGGCGTGAGAGTTCGGCGACTTGGGCTTCGAGCGCAAAACGCCGCACTTCGACACCGACCATCAGTACCGGGGTGATGGCCGCGCCCAAGCGCTGCAAGATTTCTGTCACGCAGGCATCCAGCGCGTCCGCGTCAACCGCCAGGGGCGGCTCGGCCGTCACCGGCAGGCAGGGCTCGGCCACCATGTCGCGCGGAATCTCGATGTACACCGGCTGCGAATGGCGCAGGCAGTTGGCCAGCGCCCGCGCCATGTCCGCCGGGGCGCGCTCGGCGTCGTCCAGCCGAACCTGGTCGCAGGTAATTTCCTTGTAAATCTGAAACTGCGAATCCAGCGTTTTGGCCTGGTGGTGCAACAAGAACCCCGACTGCGATTCCCCCTTGCCCGGCCCGCCCGACAGCACCACCAGCGGCGACCTTTCCGCGTATGCCGAGGCTACCGCGTTGACCATGTTGAAGGCGCCGGCGCCATAGGTCACCGCCGCCACCCCCAAACCACCGCTGATGCGGCCACAGGCGTCCGCAGCAAAACCGACCCCCGGTTCGTGCGACAAGGTGTACAGCGGCAGGATGGCGGACTGCTCAATGATGCGAAAGTACGGCAGCGCAAAATCACCGGGGATGCCAAAGATTTGCTTCGCGCCGTGCGCTTTGAGGGCGTGCAACAGCGATTCGGTGAGGTTCATGGGGTGTGCCTTTTTTGCGGAATAAAGATCGATTATTTCACCTCGCCTTCCATGCAGACCGCCTGTTTCTGCCCGGCCGAGGGTCAACCCCGCCTTATTTTCGACTTCGACAGGGCTCCGCGTATTATTCCCGCATGACATCAAGTGCCTCTAACACCCCCCAAAGCAAGCCCACCTGGGTCGAAACGTTCAAGGTTTATCTGGAGCCCCCCACGCTGCGCATGCTGTTGCTGGGGTTTTCAGCCGGTTTGCCTTTGCTGCTGGTGCTGGGCACCTTGAGTTTTTGGCTGCGCGAAGCCGGCCTGGACCGCACCACCATTGGTTATTTGAGCTGGGTCGGCCTGGCCTACGCTTTCAAATGGGTGTGGGCCCCGCTGGTGGACCGGATGCCCATTCCGCTGCTGACACGCTGGCTCGGGCGCCGACGAAGTTGGCTCTTGCTGGCGCAACTGGCGATCATGGGCGGGCTGGTCGCCATGTCTTTCAATGACCCGCAGGTGGCGCTGCAGCCGGTGGTGTGGGGCGCCTTGGCGGTGGCCTTTGGTTCCGCCACGCAAGACATCGCGCTGGATGCTTTTCGCATTGAATCGGCCAACACCGACCGCCAGGCGGCGCTGGCAGCGGCGTACCAAACCGGCTACCGGTTGGCCATGATCTGGGCTGGGGCCGGGGTGTTGTGGGTGGCGGCGCGGGCTGAAGTGGCCGGTGTCGTCGGCTATCAGCATGGCGCCTGGCAAACCGCTTACCTGGTGATGGCGGCCAGTATGTTGCTGGGGATGTTGACGGTGCTGCTGTCGCCCGAACCGCAACGCCTTGCCATGCCATCCGCCAAAAATGCCATGGCGTGGTTGCGCGGCGCATTGATCGAGCCCTTTGCCGATTTTTTGCGTCGCTACGGCAAACAGGCGCTGCTGATTCTGGCCTTGATTTCCATTTATCGCATCAGCGACGTGGTGATGGGCATCATGGCGAATCCGTTTTATGTGGACATGGGTTACACCAAAGGCGAGGTGGCGGCGGTAACCAAAATTTACGGTGTGATCATGACGCTGGTCGGCGCTTTTGTCGGCGGCGTGCTGTCGATGCGGCTCGGTGTGATGCGGGTGCTGATGCTGGGCGCGGTGTTAAGTTCGGCCACCAATTTACTGTTCGCCGCGTTAAGTACGCGTGGCCACGATGTAACCGCACTTATCTTTGTCATCTCGGCTGACAACCTGGCCAGCGGCATTGCCTCGGCGGCGTTTATTGCCTACCTCTCCAGTCTGACAAATATCAAATATTCGGCGACCCAATACGCATTGTTCAGTTCTATGATGTTGCTTGCCCCTAAATTTCTGGCTGGCTATTCGGGCCGGTATGTGGATGCGTTTGGTTACGAGCATTTCTTCATTGGAACGTCCCTGCTGGGCCTGCCCGTGTTGCTGCTGGTCTGGTTGGCTGGCAGGAACCGACGCCCGTAGATGGAAAAAATGCTTCCCGTTTCAACCACGCCTTCGGACCGCACGATTCGTGAATACGCCACCGATATCTGGGGCGTCGCGCCGCTCCCGTAGCAACCCGTTTACTAAAACTTTACAGACGCTTCAAGCGCTTGCAGCTGCCCGGCCCTAGACTGGTTCCCTATGAGTCATAACCTGTTGATGATTGAAGATGACGCGCGTCTGGCCCAGATGGTGAGTGAGTACCTGGGCCAATCTGGCTTTGGGGTGAGTCACGCCGGAACCGGCCAAGGCGGACTCGCCGATCTGCAGTCCACCCCGCCTGATCTGGTGATCCTGGACCTGATGCTGCCTGACATGGACGGGCTGGAGGTGTGTCGGCGCATCCGCTCGCTGCCCGGTGCCCTGGCGCAAATACCGGTGCTGATGTTGACCGCCAAGGGCGACCCGATGGACCGCATCATCGGCCTGGAAATTGGGGCCGACGACTACCTGCCCAAACCGTTTGAGCCGCGGGAACTGCTGGCGCGCATTCGCGCGGTATTGCGCCGCCATGGGGAGGGAGCGCCAAAACTTGAAACACAACTGCGTTTTGGTACGCTGGAAATCGACCGCGACGCTCGTTCCGTCAGTGTCGCGGGCCAACTCTGTGACTTGACTTCTTACCAGTTTGATCTGCTGGTGGCACTGGCCGAGCGCGCCGGGCGGGTGCTCACGCGCGACCAGATCATGGAAGCGGTGCGCGGGCGCGAGCTCGACGCCTTTGACCGCTCCATTGATGTCCACATGGGGCGCATCCGCGCCGCCATTGAGCTTGACGCCAAAGATCCCAAGCGCATCCTCACCGTGCGCGGCGTGGGCTATGTGTTCGCGCGCCAGCAAGACTGAGCATGTTTTTCAAAAAGCTGTATGTGCGGATCTGGCTGGCCGTGGTGCTGGCGCTAGCGGTACTGACTTTGTTGGTCGGTTGGGCCTGGCGCCTGACCGCGGAGCCGCCGCTGCGCAACGTCGTCATCCGCGACCATCTCGGGAGAATTATTGGCAATGGGCACTCCCGCATGCGGCGGCCACCGGACGTCGGTTTTGGGGAACGCAGCGACCGGGAGCCAGATGCGCAGGATCGCTGGCTCGGCCCCTACAGCCAGTATGGCAACGACCCCGAGTTTGTGGTGGTGATGAACGACGGGCAAATGCTGCACCTGCAGCTGCCACGCCCGCCGCAGCCCCCCTGGGGTCGCCTGCCCTTTGGATTTTTCTGGACCCTGTCCCTGGTCGGCCTCGCAGTGGCCCTCGCCACCTATCCGATCATCCGCAAGCTCACGCGGCGCCTGGAGTCACTACAAAACGGCGTTGAGAAGTGGGGCGAAGGCGACCTCTCGATTCGCGTGCCAGAGGCTGGCGCCGACGAGGTGGCCTTTCTGGGGGCGCGCTTCAACCACGCGGCCCAGCGCATCGAAACCCTGGTCAAGTCGCATGAATCGTTGCTGGCATCGCAAAAGTCATTGCTCGCCAACGCCTCTCATGAGCTGCGCTCGCCGCTGACCCGCATCCGAATGGGGCTGGAGTTGATGGGCGCACCGTCGTCCCCGGCATTCAAGAACGAGATATCCCGCAACATCAGTGAACTGGACCAGTTGATTGAAGAGATTTTGCTGGCCAGCCGCCTGGATGCGCGCGAAGCCGACCTGGGCACGATTGAGTCGGTGGACCTGATTGGCCTGAGCGCGGAGGAATGCGCGCGCGTCCACGCCGAGCTTGATGTGCAGTTGGCCGGCGCCCCCTCCGCCGAGTCGGCCGGGCCAACCGACTTGCCGGTGCAAGGGGTCACCAAGTTGCTGCGCCGCGCGGTGCGCAACTTGCTGGAGAATGCGCGTCGCCATGCGGCGGGCGAGATCATGGTGACACTGCGCAAGACCGACAGTCAAGCCATCATCAGTGTCTGCGACCGTGGCCCGGGTGTTCCCCCCGCGTTGCGGGAACGGATTTTCGAGCCTTTTTACCGTTTGCCTGGGGCGACCGAGCGCGACGGCGGCGTCGGCCTGGGGCTGGCCCTGGTGAAATCCATCGCCCAGCGCCATGGAGGCACGGTATCTTGTGAGAATCGTCCTGAGGGGGGCGCCTGTTTTGTGATTCAACTGCCTCTTTCGTCGGTCAGCGAAGTTTAAAAGTCGCAAAAATGATACTTTTCTCAAAAAACAGACGCGCTATCCCCCAAATGGGGGATAGCGCATTACTTGAATGCCCGATAAAGTTGATCCAACTGCTGTCACAGTGCAAAAACGTTGGAGTCCAGTCAGTCAATAGACGGGCATTCAGACCTTTAAAGAATCCAACGAGGTTCCTTTGGGAACTTTTTTCAGCCACCTTCGGGTGGCTTTTTTTTATACAAATTCAGGCTATAGCCCACGTCAACATTGAGCAAGTAGCTACATATTATGTAGCACACTGGCAACCGTGATATCCACCAGGCAGCGGGTGTGCCCGAGCGGACATTCACGCTCAAAACACGGTGAGCAATCCAGCGGTGGCTGGTAGGCGGCATCGTTTTTGAGCCACAGGACGGTGGCTCTGTCATTGAGGGGCGGTGTGTGCAGCGGGCTGCTGGAGCCAAAAATGGCCACTTGTCGCACCCCCAAAGCGGCGCCCACATGCATCAAGCCGGAGTCGTTGCTGACCAGATTATTTGCAGCCGCAATGACACTGAACGCCTGCGCGAGCGAGGTTTCGCCAGCAAAATTGCGGCACTTTCCAGCCTGATCGGCATTCACCAGGTCGGCAATCTCCTGACACAAGTCGCGTTCTTTAGCGGAACCGAGCAACACCACCGGCAGCTCCAGACGCCGCGCCAGTTCAGCAAAATGCCGGGCTGGCCAGCGTTTGGCCGGGCCATATTCAGCACCCGGTGCAAACACGTCGTAGCCACCACGCCGCAGACCCAGCCCCGCCAGCGCCCCATCGACCTGCAGCGGGTCGATCTGCAGTTGCGGTCGGTCGTTGCCAGGGTCCGCCGCACCACTGAGTGCCGAGTAAAACGCCACCATCGGCGGGCGCCGGGCCTTGGGCGGGTTTTTCAATCGATGCGTCAGCAGACCGACCCGGGCCTCGCCCAAATACCCGACCCGTTTTGGGATGCCCGCCAGCAGCGGCAGCAGGGCACTTTTGAAGGAGTTGGGGCAAATATAAGCCACATCAAAACGGCCCGCCAGGTGCCGGGCCAGACTGCGCCGGGCCTGGAGTTGCAGGCCGCCGTGGGCAAACGGCAACTCAATCACCTCCGCCACCTGGGGCATCAGGCGGTACACCGGCGCCACCCATGGCAGCGCGCCGACCGTCAGGCGTTCGCCGCGCGCCTGCAGGCGGCGCAGCAGCGGCTCGGTCATCACCGCGTCCCCAATCCATTGGGGTGCGATGATCAAAGAATGGGGGCCAGGCCCCGATTCTTTAGTGTCCGGCGAAGTGCTCACCCGCCTTGAGTTTGTAAACCGTGCCGCAATAGGGGCACTTGGCCTCACCGCTGTGGGCCACGTCCAGGTAGACCTTGGGGTGACTGTCCCAGATTTTCATGTCGGCCTTGGGGTTGGGGCAGTACACGCCACCTTGGCGATTCAGGTCTTCGGCCAGGAGTTCGACAACAGATTTGTTCATATTTTTTCTTTCAGACTTTGCTCAGCCAATGAGCGTATTTCGGGTTGCGGCCATTGACTATGTCAAAGTACGCGCTCTGGATTTTTTCGGTGATCGGGCCGCGGCTGCCGACGTAGTCGCCCTTGCCCAGTTCGATACGGTCGAGTTCGCGAATCGGCGTCACCTCGGCCGCCGTGCCGGTGAAGAAGGCTTCATCACAGATATAAAACTCATCACGGGTGATGCGTTTTTGAATTAGCTCCAGCCCCAGGTCCTTCGCAATGTGCAAAATGGTGTTGCGGGTGAGGCCGTTGAGGGCACCGGAGGACAGGTCGGGCGTGTAAACCACGCCGTCTTTGACGATAAAAACGTTTTCGCCCGGGCCTTCTGCCACAAAGCCCGAGCAGTCGAGCATCAGCGCCTCGTCGTAACCCTCGTCGGTGACTTCCAGGTTGGCCAGAATCGAGTTGCTGTAGTTGCTCACCGCCTTGGCCTGCGTCATGGTGATGTTGACGTGGTGACGGGTAAAGCTGCTGGTCTTGACCCGAATGCCGCGCTTCATGCCTTCTTCGCCCAGATAAGCGCCCCACGGCCAGGCGGCCACCATCAGATGAATGGTGTTGCCTTTGGGGGAGACGCCCAATTTCTTGTCGCCAATCCAGCTCAAGGGGCGGATGTAAGCACTCTCCAAATTATTCTCGCGCACCACCGCTTTTTGCGCTGCCAGCACCTCGTCCATGCCAAACGGAATCTTCATGCGCAAAATCTTGGCACTGTTGAAGAGGCGCTCGGTGTGATCTTCGAGCCGGAAAATGGCGGTGCCGCCAACGGCGTTGTAAGCACGCACCCCTTCAAAAACGCCACAACCGTAATGCAGGGTATGGGTTAACACGTGGATTTTGGCGTCGCGCCAATCAACCATCTGGCCGTCCATCCAGATTTTGCCGTCGCGGTCAGACATGGAGGTGGGTAAAGGGCTCATAAGTGTTTCCTTGAAAAAGGGATTTGCAAATTCTGCAAAAAATTGATTTTACGAGGCCGCCGCGGGCGCCTCGCGTTCAGGCCGCATGGGCGTCGCGCACCGAGCTTTCCAGCTCGGCAAAAGCCTCTTGCACATAGTCGCCCAAACGCTGCAAATTGGGCAGCTCGTCGGTGGCAATCAGGCCAAAAAACAGATCGCCCGCGTAGCTGAACAAGGTGATGTTGAGCAGATTGCTCGGCGGCAGGGTGCTGATCGGGTGCATCTCTTGCATCTTGGCGCCTTTGATGTACAAGGATTCTTTCGGACCTGGCACATTGGAAACCAAAGTGTTGCCCATCGGGGGCAAGGTGTTGCTGAGTTGGAGCAATTCGGCAATCTGCGCCACCAGCCCGGTGATGATGGTGTAGGACTCGATCGCCTCGGGCGCCACGCTGTCAATCATGGTGCGCACATTGCGCAGCGAAAACCCGATGTTGCGCAGCCGCACATAAGGGTCCTCGGTCGGCGCCGACAGCTCCACCTGAATGATGCCGATCTTGTTGCCCGCCGTTTTCTCCCCTTCTTTGCGCAGGTTGACGGGCATTTGGATGGTGATCGGGCGCTGGAGCTCCACCCCCTGATCCCTGAGGTAGCGCCGCAAAGCACCATCCAGACAGGTCAGCGCCACATGGTTGAGGGTGGAGCGGGTCCGTTCGCGAATCTGGTTGACCCGCGCCAATGAAACGCTGGCGGTGGTGAACTGACGACCCGGTGTCACCTGCCCGGTCAAGGGCGTCTTGGCGCTTGATACGAAGGGCAAGGCGATGGCGTTTTTGGTGAGCTTGACGCTCTCCAGCAGCAGCATCGTCGCCAGGCGGGCAATGCCCAGAAAGCGCAGCGTGGTGCCACCGACCTCTTTCCACAAGGATTGCAGCAACTCCTGGGTGGCGCGTTTGTGTCCACCGCCGTGCCCGCTGTGTTTCAGGGTCCAGACCGGGGTCAGTTCCAGGTCGTCGGGTGTTTGCGCCATGCTTTCGGCTATCCAGCGCGTCATCGTCACCCCGTCGGCACACGCGTGGTGCATTTTTAGATACAAGGCAAAGAAGCCCCTTTCCTGGTCGATCTCCAGATCGTCAATCACATGCACTTCCCACAAGGGACGCAAGCGATCAAGCATGGGCTGGTGCAGTGCCGACACCAAGGCATACAGCGCGGGCCGGTCACGGCAGACACGGGCCAGTTTATGATAAAAAACATGCTGTGTCAGATCGACCGTCTTGCTCGACTGCCAGTGCGGCATGGCGCTCAGTGAAAACTTGATGACGCGATTGAACGGCGCCTTGACGTCGGTGAAGGTCAGCAGTTCACGGTAAAGGTTCCTGGCAAAAGCCAGCGTGGATTTGGGCGGGCGCTTGCAGATGAGCAGGCCGGCCACATGCTTGGGGCTGGCCTGGGTCTCGGCAATGAAAAACCCCAAGTCCAATAATGACAATTTGCTCATGGTGCCTCGTTCTTTTTTTGCAATAGAAGGCTTTATTTTGCTTTATCTTTCCTCCTTCTTTGACGTCATTTTTGCTTGGGCGCTCAGTCCGGCCAAGCTCTAGCCGCGGGTCACAGCCGCCCGTGAAACACCCGCACCGGCGCGGCCCTCACCCCCCCCTGCGCTAGGCTGCGATCGTGGCAAGCACCGATCAAGCCGGTCTTGACGCGCTGACACACGCAAGCGCTATGATTCAGGCCGTTCTCCCGACTGGGGGCAATAACTTTTTTCACTTCTTTTTGGAGTCGATCATGAAGACAACGGTATGGACAATGACTTGCGGTCTTATTTTTTCTGGCATGGCGGCAACCGCGCTGGCCCAAACAAGCCTGTCGCCCAAAGCCCAGTACACGGCCGATAGTCGGCAGGCGCAGATGCGCTATGGCGCCGACAAGAAGAACTGCAATGACGAGGCCTCCTCCCCGGCGCGCCTGCAATGCCGGCGCGACGCCAAGAGCGAGTACAACAAAGCCATGGCGGCGGCCAAGGCGCACCGTGGGGACCAAGCCGCCAGCCCCGCCCAGGCGCATAAAGCGCAAGCCGGCTGCCCCGATTGCGCCCGGGTGACCGCCGTCAACGTGAGCACGCAAAAAGGCGAAGGCAGCGCCGTAGGTCTGATTGCGGGCGGCGTCGCTGGCGCCGTATTGGGCCACCAGGTAGGCGGCGGCATGGGCAAAGACCTGGCCACGGTTGCCGGTGCTGCAGGCGGTGCTTATGCGGGTCAGAAGGTTGAAGAAAACGTCAGATCGCGCAAGGTGTGGACAGTCAGCGTGCAGTACCAGGACGGGCGCAAGCACAGCTTCAACTTCGAACAGGACCCCGGTTTTCGCACCGGCGATGCGGTCAGAAACGCTGGCAACAGTATCGTGCGCCAGTGAGGGGAGGGGCGGAGTCAATGCGCCGCAAGATTCTGTCCGTGCCAGGACACTGCTACTAATAATATAGCGTAAGAAGCAATACAGTCGCGGGCTAAAGCCCTGAATCCCCTGTAATTTGTCACGCTTCAAGCCACGGGCGGAAATGGCATCAAGCCACTACAGCCCGCGCACCACCTCCATCGCCTGCTCGACCCGCTCCACCGCGTGAATCGTCAGACCTTCAAAGTCTTTGGATTTGAGGTTTTTCGGCGCATTGGCCTTGGGCACCAGCGCCACGCTGAAACCCAGCTTGGCCGCTTCTTTGAGACGCTCCTGACCCCGCGGCGCGGGCCTTATTTCACCGGCCAGACCGACCTCGCCAAAGGCAAAAAAGCCTTTCGGCAAAGGCTTGCCGCGTAGCGATGAGGTGATGGCCAGCAGCACCGCCAGGTCCGCCGCCGGCTCGCTGATGCGCACGCCGCCGACGGCGTTGACAAACACATCCTGGTCCATGCACGCCACCCCGGCGTGACGGTGCAGCACCGCAAGCAGCATGGCGAGACGGTCTTTGTCCAATCCGACGCTCAAACGCCGGGGTGAGGGGCCGCCGCTGTCCACCAGCGCCTGAATCTCCACCAGCATCGGGCGCGTACCCTCTAACGTGACCATGACGCAGCTGCCGGGCACCGGCTCGGCATGCTGGCTCAGGAAAATGGCGCTCGGGTTGCTGACGCCCTTGAGGCCTTTCTCGGTCATGGCAAAAACACCAATCTCGTTGACCGCGCCAAAGCGGTTCTTGATGGCACGCACCAGCCGAAAGCTGCTGTGCGTGTCGCCCTCGAAATACAGCACCGTGTCCACCATGTGCTCCAGCACGCGCGGCCCGGCCAGCGCGCCATCTTTGGTGACGTGCCCGACCAACACGATGCACGTCGCCCGGCCTCGGGTGACTCCATCTGATCGTCCGCTGGCTTTGGCGTAGCGCGTCAAGTGCGCGGCGCACTCGCGCACCTGCGCCACCGAGCCGGGGGCCGAGGTGAGCTGATCCGAGTAGACGGTCTGGATCGAGTCGATGACGGCGATGTCGGGCTGGGTGGCATCGAGAATGGCGAGGATTTTCTCCAGCTGGATCTCGGCCAGCACCTTGACCTGCGACCGGTCCAGCCCGAGCCGGCGCGAGCGCAGCGCCACCTGCGCGCCGGACTCCTCGCCGGTGACGTAGCGCGTCGGGACGCCGGCGCGCTGCATCCCGTCCA
>JANYHL010000087.1 GCA_025359085.1 Gammaproteobacteria bacterium | reverse complement strand
TAACTTTTTATTACTGTTAAATTTATATAAAAATAGCTGCTAGCCCACGTATTAACTGGGGTAGCAGCTATTTTTTTTATAGTAATTACGGTTTGGCTTTTGAACCTAAACCAGCTTTGGCCCGGGCAGTGGCAATTTCAGCTTGCACTTGAGGCGCGTCACTGGAACCGGGCGGCAGCACAGTCAGCACTTTTTCCCAGTAGGTCACGGCTTGCGCATAGTCAGCGCGGCGGTAAGCCGCGGTACCGGCCATCATCAATGCCACTGGATGACGCGGATTCAAGACCAGTGCCTTGTTCACCAAGGCCAACGGACGACCTTCAATCTTGTTGTCAGAACGCGATGCCAAAACGTCGGCGTACTGAGTCAACAGGTCGGGGTCCCCATCCACAAGTTTGCCGGCCTTGATATAAGCTTGCTCCGCCTCGGCCAGACGCCCTTGCGTCTTGTAGGCGTTTGCCAATCGGGCCCACCCGGTCAGGTCATCCGGATTGGTTTTTAATCGCGAAGCCAGGCCCTCGACCATCTGATTGATCATTTCCGGGGTCATGATGGCGGCGGCAGCGGGATCGACCGACGGCATTTTGCCCGCTTCAGTGGAGGGTCCACCGGGTGTCTTTACCGGGGCGGCGGGCAGGCCGGCTTTGGTGCGCGCATTGGCGATGTCGGTTTCGACTTGCTGTGCGTCGGGTGAACCGGGTTCCAGTAACGTGAGTAATGTCTCCCACCGTGCCACCGCGCCCTTGAAGTCGCCGCGGCGATAGGCCGCTACACCCGCCATCATCAGACCCATCGGGTGCTGCGGGTTGATGCTCAAGGCTTTGTTGACCAGTTCCAGCGACTTGCCTTCAATGTTGTTGTTGTTGCGCGCCGCCAGCAGGTCGGCGTAGTCCACCATCAGATCCGGCTCGGTGTTGACTAAATCCCCGGTCTTCAAAAAGGCCTGCTCGGCCTCGGCCAAACGACCCATTACCTTGTAAGAGCGCGCCAGCATGGACCAGCCCTGGGGGTTGTCGGGATTGTCTTTCAAGCGCGCGGCCAGGTTGTTTACCATCTTCATGGCCTGGTCATCATTGGCTTTTTGTGAGGCAACCGGATCAATCGCCGCGGGTTCACCCAGCCACCAGTACATACCAGCAGCCCCGAGCGGCATCAGCAACGCAATCATGGCGGCAGTCAAGCGCCCGCTCCAGAAACTGGTGTTACTGGTGGCTTGAACCGCCGCCGGCGCTTCGGTGTCGTCCAGCAGGCGCAACTGCAATTCGTCGCGGGTGGCTTCACAGTCCACCGGACTGATGACGCCGCGCGCCAAATCGCGCTCCAAGGTATCCAGTTGATCGCGATAAATGGAAGCATTCAGGCGCTCGCTTGAAATGCCCATCAGCGGCGCCGGGCGCAGCAAAGGACGCACGAACCAAGCCATTACCAGCAGTGTTAATACCACTGCGATTGCAATAAAAACGGTCATGAGGGAGTTTCCGAATCTTTGAGAAGAGATTGTGCTTTTTTACGTTGGGCTGCATCGAGCACCGGCGAGTCAGGGCTGCGCTGGTTGCGGCGCACCAGGCGCACCAATACCACGATGGCGCCAATCAGCAGCAAGAAAGGGCCAAACCACAGCAGCCAGGTAATGGGTTTGACCGGTGGGCGGTAGCGCACAAAGTCACCGTAACGGCTGACCATGTATTCCATGATTTCGGCGTCGGTCTTATTGGCTTTGATCAGGGTGCGCAGTTCACGGCGTAAGTCCAAGGCCAGATCGGCGCGTGAACCGGCCAGCGATTCGTTCTGGCAGACCAGGCAGCGCAACTCTTCCGAAATAGCGATCATGCGTTGTTCCACCACCGGGTCTTCCGCCAAAGGCGTGGCTTCCCCCGCCTGGGCGGACAGGGCGCATTGCAGCGCCAGCAAAAGTGCCAACCAATATTTCATTTTTGCAGCTCCCGGATCAATGGCACGATCTTGTCACGCAAGGCTTCCTCCGTGACCGGGCCGATCTGCTTGTAGCGAATGATGCCGGCCTTGTCGATCAGAAAACTCTCGGGTACGCCGTAGACGCCAAAGTCAATGCCAATGCGACCGTCTTTGTCGGTGATGGCTTGGTCATAGGGGTTGCCAAAACGGGCCAGCCATTTCATGCCATCGGCGTTTTGGTCTTTGTAGTCCAAGCCGATGATGGGGAGTGTCTTGGTCTTGGCAAACTCCATCAAGATGGGGTGTTCCTGCCGGCAGGCGACACACCAGGATGCCCAGGTATTGAGCAACCAGACCTGGCCCAGCATGTCCTTGGCGGAAAATGGCGGGCTGGGCTCATACAGGTTTGGCGCGGTGAACAGGGGTGCCGCCTTGCCGATCAGCGGTGATGGAATCTCGTGCGGATCCCGCGTCAGCCCAATCGCCAAAAATACCACCAGCACAATAAAAATGCCCAGTGGAATCAGCGTCTTCTTCATGCTGTAACGCCCTTGATGTTCGGATTGAGTGCCCCAGCGCTGGCGGCGACCGCTTTGCGGCGATATCGCCGGTCCAATACGGCCAGGCCGCCGCCGAACGCCATCATCAGGCTGCCGAGCCAGATCCAGACGATAAAAGGCTTGTGGTACACCCGCATCGCCCAAGCCGGTTTGTCGCCACCTTCGAGGCGCTCGCCCAGGGACACATAGACGTCGCGCAGCAAGTTGCTGTCAATGGCGGTTTCCGTCATCGGCATGGTGGAGGAGAAATAGCTCCGTTTCTCCGGATGCAGGGTTTTGAGCACCTTGCCGTCACGGACGACTTCTACATCGCCGCGATCGGCGGTGAAATTCGGGCCTGGCACCTGATGAATACCTGTCAGACGGAAGGTGTAATTAGCCACTTCCACCGTGTCGCCAACCACCATGCGCACGTCTTTTTCAGTCTCATAGCCCTTGACCATGGTGACGCCCACCACAAACACAGCAATGCCAATATGGGCCAGGTGCATGCCCCAGAATGAGATGGGGGTTGATTTCCAGTTGACCGTGTCCTTGAGCTGGCGATAAATCTGTTGAAGGGACGCCAGCACGATCCAGAATACCAGTGTCAAACTGAGTGCCACCAAGGGCGACCAGGCACCCGTAAGAAACGGTGCGCTTACGCCCAAGAGCACCGAGAGAATGGCGACCGGACGCAATTTTTTAACCAGCTCCGCCACGCTGTCATTCTTCCAGCGCGCGTAGGAACCGAGCACCATGAAAAACAACACCGGCAGCATCAGGGGTGCAAACACCGAGTTGAAATAGGGTGGACCGACCGACAACTTGCCCAGGTTCAGCGCATCCACAATCAGCGGGTACAAGGTGCCCAATAGCACGGCGGCCGCAGCGGTGGTCAGCAGCACGTTGTTGACCAGCAGAAAAGTCTCGCGGGACACCAACGCAAAGGCGCCGCCAGCACGAACCTTGCTGGCACGCATTGCGAACAAGGTCAGTGAGCCACCAACCACAACGGACAAAAACAGCAGGATGAAGACGCCGCGCTTGGGGTCGGTCGCAAAGGCATGGACCGAGGTCAACACACCGGAGCGCACCAGGAAGGTTCCCAGCAGGCTCAAGGAAAATGCGGTGATGGCCAGGATGATGGTCCAGTTGCGAAACAGGCCTCGTTTTTCCGTGACGGCCAGCGAGTGAATCAGTGCGGTCCCGACCAGCCAGGGCAGGAAAGAAGCGTTTTCGACCGGGTCCCAAAACCACCAACCGCCCCAGCCCAGTTCGTAATACGCCCACCAGGAGCCCATCGCAATGCCAATGGTCAGGCAAATCCAGGCGGCAGTGGCCCACGGCCGCGACCAGCGGGCCCAAGCCGCGTCAAGCCGGCCGTTGAGCAGGGCAGCGATGGCAAAAGCAAAAGGCACGGACATGCCAACATAACCCATGTACAGCATGGGCGGGTGAAACACCAGGCCCGGGTCTTGCAGCAGCGGATTCAGATCGCGCCCGTCGGCCGGGATCTCGCTCAGGCGCAAGAAGGGATTGGAGGTGATCAACATGAACAGCAGAAAACCGACCGCCACCAGGGCTAGAACGCCCAGTACCCTCGATACCATCACCTCGGGCAGTTGACGGGAAAAAAGCGACACCGCCATCATCCAGGTGCACAACATCATCAGCCACAGCAGCAGCGAGCCTTCATGCCCGCCCCAGACGGCTGCAATGCGGTAGATATCGGGCAGTTTGGTGTTGGAATGCTGAGCCACATAGGAGACTGAAAAGTCGTTGGTAAAAAAAGCATAGGTCAGGCAACCAAAGGAGAGGGCCGTCAGCAACCACAGTGCTTGCGCCCCGGGCCGTGCCAGCGCCATCCAGTCGCCGCGTCCCTGCTGGCCACCGACAACGCTCAGAACCCCCATCGCCAGCGCTACAAAAAGGGCAAGAATGAGTGAAAAATGACCAATTTCAGGAATCATGATGTGTTTCCTATTTGAGTGACTTGATTGTTTTCTGGATCTGAGCCTGGTCCAGCGCTGCCTTGGCCTCAGGCGGCATGTAATTTTCATCGTGCTTGGCCAGCACCTCGGTGGCCGTAAAGTCGCCGTTCCCATCAAGCTTGCCTTGTGCCACCACCCCTTTGCCTTCTTTGAACAGGTCCGGCAGGATGCCGGTGTAGGACACAGGTATTTCCTTGGCGGTGTCGGTTACGACAAAGGCCACCGTCAGGTTGTTGCGCTTGACCGTCCCCTCTTTGACCAGACCGCCAATGCGAAAGGTTCGGTCTTTCGGCGCCTCGCCGGCTGCCACCTGGGTGGGAGAAAAGAAAAAGACCAGGTTGCTTTGGAAGGCATTGAGGACCAGGTAGGCGGCCAGGGCCAAGGTCGCCAAACTGCCGCCAATGATGGCCGCGCGCTTGTAACGAGGTTTCATGAAGTGACTCCTTCGGAAAGTAATTCGGTGCGAAGATTGCGCAGAAGTTCCTGCCGCTGGCGCCGAATCTGCAGCGTTTCAATCGCCATTACGGCGGCGGTGACGCCAAAGCTGCCCCAGACATAGAAGGCGTAGCCGCCCATGGCGAAAAATTCGGAAACACTATTCCACTGCATGTTTGACCCATTCGGTATGACGTTCACGATCGAGAATGATGTTGCGCACGCGTGCCAGCGTCACCGCAATGGTGTACATCCAGAACGCGACAACCATGATCAACATGCCAGTCAGCATGGTGCTGGCCATGGTCGGGGAACGGTTTAAGGACACCGACGCCCCCTGGTGCAGGGTGTTCCACCACTTGACTGAAAAATAGATGATGGGCACGTTCACCACACCCACCAGCGCCAGCACGGCGCACGCTTTGTCGGCGCGGCGCGGGTCGTCGATGCTGGATTGCAGCGCCAAAAAGCCTAGGTACAAAAACAACAGGATCAGCTCGGACGTGAGGCGTGCATCCCAGACCCACCAGGCGCCCCACATGGGCTTACCCCACAAGGACCCGGTGATCAGCGAGAGAAACGCAAACAGGGCGCCGGTGGGCGCCAGCGCGGAGGCCATCATGCCGGACAGCCGGGTGTTGAAAGCCAGGCCAAAACCGGCCCAGGCCGCCATCACCAGATAAATGAACATCGACATTTGCGACGCCGGAACGTGCACAAAGATGATGCGGTAGCCCTCACCCTGTTGCGCATCGGTCGGGGCGACGAAGAACGAAATCCACAAACCGGCGGCCAGCAGCACCGTCGCCAGGGCGGTAAACCAGGGCCACATGCGCCCGGCCAGAACATAAAAGTTCTGCGGCGAGGAAAATTTGAACCAGTGAATCACGCGGGTATTCATTCCAAAGAAATCCTCAAGGCAGTGGTGGTGGCCAAAGGCGCAAAAAATAAGGACAGTACCAGCAGAGCTGCCAGCAGTGACAGGTGGCCGCCCATGCCAAGACCGGCGGCGTCGGCCTCTACCGCGCCGGCGCCAAAGATCAGCACCGGAATATAGAGCGGCAAGATTAACAGCGACAACAATACCCCTGCGCCCCGTACCCCCAAGGTCAGCGCCGCACCGATGCTGCCGATCAGGCTCAAGGTGGGGGTGCCCAGCAGCAGGGTTAGCATCAAAATGCCCAGCGCCCGTCCATCCAGACCGAATTGCAAGCCGAGCACCGGTGCCATCAGCACCAGCGGCAGGCCCGACAGCAAAAAATGCGACAGCGCCTTGGCTAACACCAGCAGACCGAGTGGGGTGCTGGACAGTGCCATCTGCTCCAGTGAGCCGTCGGCGTAATCGGTGGCAAACAAGCGCTGCAGCGACAACATGGCAGCGAGCAAGGCACTGACCCACAAGACGCCGGGGGCCATGCGCAACAACAGCGCTGATTCTGGCCCGACACCCAGCGGGAACAGGCTGGCAATCACGACAAAAAACACCAACGGTGTCAGCACTTCGCCTTTTTGCCGCAGCGCCAGCGAGATCTCGCGCCTTAGCACAGCCAGCAGGACCGAGCCGAGCCCCAGCGTTTTCATGCGCGCAACTCCAGCCGTTGCGCCGGGATGCTGCCGATGTCCACCTGTTGATGGCTGGTCAGTATCGCCAACCCGCCTTGGGTCAGGTGTTTTGCGATCAAGTCGGCCAGAATGCGCACCCCGGCTTCATCCATGGCGACAAAAGGCTCGTCGAGCACCCATAGGCGGGCTGAGCTCAACGCCAGCCGCGACAGGGCGACCCGCCGCTTTTGGCCTTGTGACAGATGGCGCACCAATTGGCGCTCGCGTCCCGGCACGCCAAATTGCGCCAGCACGGCCTTGGTTTGTGCCGTGTCAGGGGCTCTGCCTCCGAGGGCCGCCGTAAAAGACAGATTTTCTTGCACGGTCATCGATTCCTGCAAGGCGTTGAGGTGACCAAAATAGCACAGGTCTTGCCGGTAAGCATCCGCTTGGGCATGAATGGGGGTGCCGTTCCAGAAAATTTCGCCCGATTCGATCGGCGCCAGACCGCTTACCATGCGCAGCAAGCTGGTTTTGCCAACGCCGTTGGCTCCTGCCACATACAGCCAGCGCCCGGCTTCCAGTTGGCAGTCAATATTTTGAAAGAGTTGCCGACCGCCCCGGCTGCAGTCGAGCTTGGCAAAGGAGAGGGTCGGGGCAGTTTTCAATTCGTAAAGTTGCAAAATCAGAAAACCGATCTTACGTCATGCCAAAATCATAAGTGGCAACTTATGGATCAAGCGTTGACCCAGGCAAAAGGCGATTCTTCGAGGGGAAAAAATTTTTCAACCCCTAAATCAATAAAAAAAAGTGACAAATTCTTTATAAAACTTTACGAAAAACAAGGCATTCAGGAGGTTGAAACGCGCAGATTCGATGACCTGCCCGTGTTGTTCGTTGCGGCTGGTGGTTTTCTTGTCGTGCGCAAACTGATGCGCCAAACTGGGTCGGCGCAGGCTGGCGGCGCCGGAGGAAGGGGATCGGCGCCGTGTCCGTCGGCGTTATTTGAGCAGGCCTTCGGCGCGCAAAGCCGCCTGCACGGCAGGGCGCGCACCCACGCGGGCCATGAAGGCGCCCAGGTTGGCCCAGGCCGAGCTGTCAATGCCGACATGTTTGCACCAGCCGGCCACCACGAACAGGTAGCCATCGGCCACGGTGAACGTGTCACCCATCAAATAGGGCGCTTTGCCGAGTTCGCCGTCGACCCATTGCAGGCGGGAGTTGAGTCGGGTTTTGACGATGGTTTTGGCTTCCTCGGGCATACCGGGGGTGAACAGCGGCGAAAAACTTTTATGCAACTCGGTGCTGATGAAGTTGAGCCATTCCTGCAGCTTGTAGCGCTCGAACGTCCCGTTGGCAGGGGCCAGCCGTGTGGCCGGCACCTGGTCGGCGATGTATTGCACGATGGCCGGACCTTCACGCAATTGGGTGCCGTCGTCCAGCACCAGTAGCGGCACATAACCGAGCGGGTTGATGGTGTAGTAGTCGGTGCCATCGGGCAACTGGTGGGTTTTGGTCGGCGCGGCAATGGCCTCAAACGCCAGGCCGGACTCCTTCAATGCAATATGGGGTGACAGCGAGCAGGTGCCGGGAGAGTAGTAAAGTTTCATGCTAAATCCTTGGGTGGGGTTCAATGGAACGGGTGGGGAAAACGAGGTGATGCCGAGGCGGGTCGCCACCGCCTGATTCGGCCGGGCGGGGTTCATTAGAACCCGTTAGCGGGTCAGGAACTCCAGGTAGGTAGTGGCAAATTTGCCGTAGGGCGGCCACAGGAATTTGATTGCGCTGAACGGCGCCTGGTAGAACACCGGGCGCATTTTGGAGAAGGTGACGAAGCCCTCGTAGCCGTGGTAATGGCCCATGCCACTTTCACCGACACCGCCAAAGGGCAGATCATGCTGGCCGACATGGAACAGGGCGTCGTTGACGCTCACACCACCCGACATGACGCGTTCGATCAGCACCCGGATGGTGTGCTTGTCGTTGCTGAACGGGTAGAGCGCCAGCGGCCGTGGGCCCTGGTTGATGGCCGCAATCGGCTCTTCCAATGAGCTGTACTCGATGATGGGGAGAATGGGGCCGAAAATTTCCCGGGTCCGCAGGAGGCTGTCCGCCGGGGCGTTGATAACCAGATGCGGCGCTATCTTGCGGGTGCTGGCATCCCATTGCTTGCCGGAGGTCAACTTGATCAGCTGGGCGCCGCCCGCCTGGGCTTCTTCCAGGGCACTGATGAGCCGATTGAAGGCGCGCTCGTCGATGATGGCGGTGTAGTCGGGCGAATCAAGCAATGGGTAGCGCTTGGCCACAACTTGTTTCGCCGCCGCGACAAACTCTTCCGTCTTGCCTTTGGGCAGGTACAGGTGGTCAACCGTGGTACAAATTTGCCCGGCGTTGAGCAGTTTGACAAACAACAGGCGCTCGGCCGCCTTGTGTACCGGGTAGTCGTCGCACAGAATGGCGGGCGACTTGCCGCCCAGCTCCAGCGTCACCGGGCACAGATTGCGGGCCGCGGCGCCCATCACGGCGCGACCCGTCTGGCCCGAGCCGGTAAACAGCAGATGATCGAATTTGAGCTTGGAGAACTCGATGCCGACGCCCCCGGTTTCGTCAAAAAAGGCCAGCTTGTCGCGCGGGAAGTAGGCCGGTATTTCATCAATCAGCAAGCGCGCCAGGTGGCGCGAGTTTTCGGACATTTTCACCATGGCGCGGTTGCCCGCGGCAAAGGTGTAGATCAGGCCGGTGAAGCTGAGGTTGATGGGGAAGTTCCAGGGCACAATGGCGCCGACCACGCCCAAGGGCTGCGGGATGACCCGGTTGCTGGCGCCCAGAAAGTTGCGCTTGTCCACCTTGCGGCGCTGGGGCGCCATCCATTTTTTCAGGTGTTTGAGCACATGCTCCACACCATCGACCACGGGAAAGATTTCGGTGAACAGGGTCTCGTGACGCGAGCGACTGCCGTAGTCGGCATTGACAGCTTGCACCAGCGCTTCGCGTTTGTCCCGGACAAAGGCTTGCAGCTGGCGCAGGTCGGCGCGGCGCTCGTTATAGCTGGGGTTGGGGTGAGCCAGGTAGGCCTCACGCTGCAACTGGAGGGTGGCTTCAAGTTCGTTTTCGGACGGTTTGAGCCCGCTGAGCGAGGCGACGCGGGGCGAGGGAATGGAGTTCATCGGGCTGCTTTCTCAATTGTGCGAAGTGCGATTATCAAGCGAATTTATCAGGTGCGAACAGGGCGTTTGTTTATGCCGGACGAGCCCGGCTTGATTCAAGGCCTGAGGCCAGATTTGAGCTTGCCCGGTAAAATAGAGAAGTCCTGCTCATGGGGCGCCAGGGCATGCGCCCTCTCTTTTCGCCTTCTTTCTGAGTCATCGCCATGCTTTATCCCCAATATTTTGACGTTATCGTGGTCGGCGGCGGCCATGCCGGCACCGAGGCCGCCCTGGCGGCAGCCCGCATGGGCTGCACGACGCTGCTGCTGAGTCACAACATTGAAACACTGGGGCAGATGAGTTGCAACCCGTCGATTGGGGGTATTGGCAAAGGGCATCTGGTTAAGGAGGTGGACGCTTTGGGTGGCGCCATGGCGGGCGCCACCGATGAAGGGGGCATTCAGTTTCGTATCCTGAACTCCAGCAAGGGACCCGCCGTGCGCGCCACCCGCGCGCAGGCGGACCGGTTGCTGTACAAGGCGGCGATTCGGCGGCGGCTGGAGAACCAGCCCCGTCTGTGGCTGTTCCAGCAGGCGGTGGACGACCTGATGGTGGAGGGCAACCGGGTGGTGGGGGCGGTGACGCAGGTCGGGATCCAGTTTCGCGCCAAAACGGTGGTGCTGACGGCAGGCACTTTTCTGGATGGAAAAATTCACGTGGGCTTGAACAACTACGCGGCAGGCCGGGCCGGCGACCCGCCTGCGGTGCGGCTGTCGGCACGCCTGAAGGAGTTGAAGCTGCCGCAGGGGCGCCTGAAAACCGGCACACCGCCGCGCCTGGACGGTCGCTCGATAGACTTCAGCCGCTGTGGCGAGCAGCCGGGGGACGGCATGCCGGGCGGCATGAGCCCGGTGATGCCCGTGTTCAGCTTCATGGGGCGGGCCGAACAACACCCGGCCCAGATGTCGTGCTGGACCACCCACACCAACGAGCGCACGCACGAGATCATTCGCAGTGGGTTTGACCGCAGCCCCATGTTCACCGGCAAGATTGAAGGTGTTGGGCCGCGCTATTGCCCCAGCGTGGAAGACAAGATCAACCGCTTTGCTGATAAAGACAGCCACCAGATTTTTCTGGAACCCGAAGGCCTGACGACCAACGAGTATTACCCCAATGGCATCAGCACCAGTCTGCCGTTTGACATTCAGTACGCCCTGGTGCGCTCGATGGCGGGGCTTGAAAATGCCCACATCCTGCGCCCGGGTTACGCCATTGAGTACGATTATTTTGACCCGCAGCAACTCAAGAGCAGCTTCGAGACCAGGGCGATCGGCGGGCTGTTTTTTGCGGGGCAGATCAATGGCACCACCGGTTATGAAGAGGCTGCGGCGCAAGGCCTGTTTGCGGGCGTCAATGCGGCGCTGCAGGCGGGTGCCCCAACCGGCTGGGCCGCTGACAGCTGGCTGCCGGGCCGGGACGAGGCTTACCTGGGGGTGCTGGTGGACGACCTGATCACCAAAGGCGTGACCGAGCCCTACCGCATGTTCACCAGCCGCGCGGAATTCCGGCTGCAGCTGCGCGAAGACAACGCCGACATGCGTTTGACCGAGAACGGGCGCCAACTGGGCTTGGTGGATGACGCGCGTTGGGAGGCCTTTAACCGCAAGCGCGATGCTGTTTCACGTGAAACAGAGCGTCTGCGATCGCTCTGGGTCAGCCCCAAGAATTTGAGCGCCGCCGAGTCGCAGCGCGTGCTGGGCAAGGCGATTGAGCACGAATACAGCTTGGCGGATTTGTTGCGGCGCCCGGATGTGAAGTACGCAGACCTGATGTCGCTGGAAGATGGCAAATATGTCAGCGCCGAATTGAGTGACCCTGTTTCACGTGAAACACAGGCCGCGCCGTCTTCGGACGCGGTGTTCGCCGCTGTGGTGATTGAGCAGGTGGAGATAGTGGCCAAGTACGCGGGCTATATTGACCGGCAAAGAGAAGAGGTCGGGCGCGCTGCCCACTATGAAAATCTCAAACTGCCGCTGGAGTTGGATTATTTGCAGGTGTCAGCCTTGAGTTTTGAAGCCCGTCAAAAGTTGAGCAAACACCGGCCAGAAACCTTGGGCCAGGCGTCGCGCCTGTCAGGCATCACCCCGGCGGCCATTTCCTTATTGCTGGTGCATTTGAAAAAGAGCAATTTCAAAGGCTTTGCAGCCGCTGGCAAAGGCGTCGCGGCGAGTGCCTTGGGCCCGGCAGGCGGGGAGCGCTCGGATGCGTGAGCTGGAGCCAGCATTGCGCGGTGGTTTGGCCGATCTCGCGCTAACGCTGGAAGACCGGCAGGTTGCTTTGTTGCTTGATTACCTGGCCTTGATTCAAAAATGGACGCAAGTCTATAACTTGACGGCGGTGCGTGACCCGGCCGAGATGTTGACGCATCACTTGTTGGACAGTCTGGCGGTGATCCCACCGCTGCGCCGACAGTTGGCTGATTTGCCTGCCCCGTCGCGCGGCAGGGATGCCGTGATACTGCGGCTGCTGGATGTTGGCTCGGGTGCTGGCTTGCCCGGGGTTGTCATCGCCATTTGCTGCCCCGAAATTACCGTTGATTGCGTTGATACGGTGGCTAAAAAAGTGGCGTTTATTCGACAGGTGGCGGCGACCCTGCCATTGCCCAATCTGCAGGGCCTGCATGCGCGGGTGGAAAATTTGACCCACCCGTACCCCGTCATCTGTTCGCGTGCCTTTGCCTCGTTGGCGGACTTCACCCGGCTGTCCGCGCTTGCACTGGCGCCGCAAGGGTTTTGGCTGGCCATGAAGGGCAAAGACCCGGCGGGTGAAATTGCAGACCTGCCGCCGTCGGTGGCGGTGTTTCACGTGGAACAATTGCGGGTACCGGGCTTGGGGGCGGAGCGCTGCATTGTCTGGATGCGTGCGGCGGCAACCTAAGGTTGGTTGGGGTGTAGCCTTTCTCCGGAAAAAATGATCGCTTACGCGCAGGCTAACGTAAACTCGGACTTTCCCAAGCACAACGCCCCCTGTTTTTAGCATGAGGACCGCCTGCTCCACGTAGCCTGGATTGCGCCCCCCTGTGTTTCACGTGAAACACAAGAAGCCTAATTGCATTAATGTCCGCGACCTCCGTTTACCCAAGCAAATATTCCATGGCTAAAATTTTTTGTATTGCCAATCAAAAAGGTGGCGTTGGCAAGACCACCACCACGGTCAATCTGGCCGCCGGTCTGGCCAAGGTCGGGCAGCGCGTGCTGATGGTGGACTTGGACCCGCAGGGCAACGCCACCATGGGCTCGGGCGTCGACAAGCGCCAACTCGAACTCACCATTTATGACGTTTTGCTGGAGGCGGCTTCAGTGGCAGAGGCCCGGGTTAAAAGCGACCGACTGATCGAGGCTGGCTGTAGCTACGATATTCTGGGCGCGAACCGCGAGTTGACAGGCGCCGAGGTTGAGATGGTGGCCATGGAGCGGCGCGAGCGGCGATTGAAAGAGGCTTTGGCCGAGGTAGAAAAAGACTACGATTTCATCCTGATCGATTGCCCGCCCAGTTTGTCGATGCTGACGCTCAACGGCTTGTGCTGCGCGCACGGCGTGATCGTGCCGATGCAGTGTGAGTACTTTGCGTTGGAAGGCTTGACGGACCTGGTCAACACCATCAAGCAGGTGCACGCCAACCTGAACAAAGACCTGGCCATCATCGGCTTGTTGCGCGTCATGTTTGACCCGCGGATCACGCTGCAACAGCAAGTCAGCGAGCAGCTGAAGGCGCATTTTGCCGACAAGGTGTTCAACACCGTGATCCCACGCAATGTGCGGCTGGCCGAGGCGCCGAGCTACGGGGTGCCCGGCGTGGTGTTTGACCCCCTGGCCAAGGGGGCGCAGGCCTATGTTGCGTTTGCCCAGGAGATGGTGGCGCGCATTGAAACCCTGTAGCCGCTACTTTTTTAGGTCAAATTGGCTCCTAGCCCCCGTAACTACTACGTTAGTAGCTATCTAAATAATAGTAATTGATGAGTGATAACGTGCCGACCCCGCAAGTTCTGCTGCTCGCCGACTGGCAAAATGCGGGCCCGACACACTGGCTCAGCCGGTGGCAGGCGGCGCACGGTTACCGGCGGGTGGTGCAGCACGACGGGCTGCGCCCCTTGCGCGGTGACTGGATGATGCAGCTGGAAGAAGCGGTGCTCGAATCAAAGCCGGGCCTCAGTGTGACGCTGGTCGCGCACGGCCTGGGCTGCCTGCTGGTGGCGGCGTGGGCGGTGCACTCGCGCCACCGCCACCGGGTGAAAGCGGCGTTGCTGGTGGCGCCCACTGATGTCGAGCGCGAAGCCTTGCGCGCGCTGCTGGCGAGTTGGTCACCGATCCCCTGCCAGCCTTTGCCCTTCAATAGCATTCTGGTTGGCAGTCGCGACGATCCCCATTGCAGTTTCGAGCGTGCGCAAGCGTTGGCGCAGGCTTGGGGGTCTGAATTCCTCGACGGCGGCCAGCCGGGGCAGACCAACGCCGAGTCGGGCCGGGGCGCTTGGCCGCAAGGGCATGCGCTACTTGTTCGGTTAAGTGAATCAGGCCAGTTAGGGGCAGGGCCGAAGCGCTGCTCCGCAAATCAATATTAAAGAAGGACAACACCATGGTTACCAAAAAACCCAAAGGCCTGGGCCGCGGACTCGATGCCTTGCTGGGCCCCAAAGTGCCTGAGTCCACGGCGCTGGATGGCTCGTTTCTTGGCGCTGTCCAAGCCGGTTTGCCGACCACGCTGCTGCTCATCGACCTGGTGCCGGGGCAGTACCAGCCCCGTACCCGGATGGACGAAGGCGCTTTGTACGAGCTGGCTGAATCGATCAAGGCGCAGGGCATCATGCAGCCGATTCTGGTGCGTCATCTCACGCAGGGCCTCAGCCAGGGCAAGTACGAGATCATTGCCGGCGAACGCCGCTTTCGTGCCGCCAAACTGGCGGGACTCGACAGCGTGCCGGTGCTGGTGCGTGATGTGCCCAATGAAGACGCCGCCGCCATGGCGCTGATCGAGAACATTCAGCGCGAAGACCTGAACCCGCTGGAAGAAGCGCAGGGGCTGCAGCGCCTGGTCAAGGAGTTTGGCCGCACGCATGAGCAGGCTGCGCAAGCCGTCGGGCGTTCGCGCAGCGCTGCCAGCAACTTGCTGCGCCTCTTGAACCTGGCCGAGCCGGTGCAAACCATGTTGATGGCGGGCGACCTTGATATGGGTCACGCGCGGGCGCTGCTGGTGCTGGACCGGGCGACCCAGATCACGGCGGCGAACCAGATTGCCGCGCGCAGCCTGTCGGTGCGCGAGGCCGAGCGACTGGCCAAGAAATTGAGTGCCGATTTCTCCCTGACCTCGCTCAGGCCGAAACAAGAAAAGTCGCGCGATATGAAACGGGTCGAAGAGGAGTTGTCTGATTTGCTCACCGCCGCCGTTGAAGTGCGGGTGAAAAAGCGCGTCAAGCGGGCTGGGCGATTGGAGGAAATGGGGGAGTTGAGCATCCAGTTCGGCTCACTCGATGAACTCAACGGCTTGATCGACAAGCTCAGGCGCACGGCGACACGCTGACACCAGCCGCCGGTTCGGATCAGGTCTGCGCCCCCGTCGCCTAAACTGAGGCCGTGACAAAATGTTTGATGACAAGTTTGAAAAGGTAAACCCGATCATGGCTCCAGCCGACCCCAGTTCGTCGCCCGAAGTTGATCCAGTGCAAGCCGCCATGGCGATAGCGGCATTTGCCATCGTCATGCTCGCCGGCACCCGCAGCTCGGACACGGGCAAGCACATTTTGCGGGTGCAACATTACGTCAAATGCCTGGCGCAGCGCCTGACGGATCATCCGCGTTTTGCTGCAACTTTGACCGAGCCGTATTGCCGCATTCTTTTTCAGTCGGTGCTGTTGCATGACATAGGCACGATCGGCATTCCAGACCGGATTCTGCTCAAGCCCGCGGCCCTGACCCCCACCGAGTACGAGATCATCAAATCCCATCCCACGCTGGCACGCGACGCGATTGAGCGGGCCGAGTTGACCTTGGGCTACCAGGCGCCCTGGCTGCAGACGGTCAAAGAATTGGTTTATTCCCATCATGAAAAATGGGACGGCAGCGGCTATCCACAGGGTTTGGCAGAAGAGAAAATCCCGCTGTCGGCGCGCCTGATGGCGATTGCCGATGTCTACGATGCCTTGATTTCGGAACGCGTGTACCGGGCCGGTTTACCTCATGACCAGGCGGTGGGTATTATTTTCCAGGGGCGCGCCAGTCATTTTGACCCCGACATGGTGGATGTCTTCATCGAGATTCAGGACGAGTTCCACGCCATCGCGCTGCGCTTTGCCGACACCGAACTCGATATGCAAAGGAAGATCACCTCCATGGCCAACGCCATTGCAGAAGACGTTCAGCTGTAGCGCGTTGTTATTTCGCCTCGTCAATCATCTGGATGGTTTTATTCTCAACCTCTTTGGCAATTTGAACCAGCGCTGCATCCTGTGACAGCGTCGACAGCATGGGCAGGGGCTTGATCATGCCGATCTGCGCCTTGCCTTTTTCCGTGAAGACCGAAATTCGGCACGGTAACGCCATGTTCAGCCGCATATCCACCGACAAAACCTTGGCGGCTTGTCCGGGGTTGCAGACTTCAAACACCTTGCACTCTTCTTCAAATGCAATGCCTTTGCTGCGCAGCGTAGCCCCCAAGTCATGGACATACAGAACGCCGAAGCCATGGCGCAGCACGGCGGCCTCAAGGTCGGCGCACGCCTGGTTAAAGGGCTTGCTGGTTTGAACGATGTAATACATGAATGCACCTCGATTTTGGAGTTGTGGGTAGCTGCCCCGGGCCACGCCTGACAAACTACACAGCGACTTGTATCACTTTCAGTGAGGGTGTTCTGTGCAATTTAGCACAGACTACGCCAATCTTGCCGTGTCAGGGCGAGCACGTCGTCAAAACGACCAAGCGTAGTCGATCGTCAGCGGGGCATGGTCGGAGAATTTCTCGCCTTTGTAGATGGAGGCCGCCTTGGCGCCATGCGCCAATCCCTCGGTTGCCAGGTGATAGTCAATCCGCCAGCCCACGTTCTTGGCGTAAGCCTGGCCGCGGTTGCTCCACCACGTGTAGGCTTCATCCGTGCTGGTGGGTTGCAGTTGGCGGTAGACGTCCACCAGCCCAACCTGGTCGAGCAAGGTCGTCATCCAGGCCCGCTCATCGGGCAAAAAGCCGGAGTTCTTGCGATTTCCCTTCCAGTTCTTCAAGTCAATTTCGTGATGCGCAATGTTCACGTCCCCGCACAGGATGAACTCGCGCTCGCCCTTGAGCTGCGCCAGGTGCGCATAAAACTCCGCAAGAAAACGATACTTGGCTTGCTGGCGTTCTTCCCCTGAAGTGCCGCTGGGAAAATAAGCGCTGATGATGGACCGTTTGGCGCTGGTCGTGTCAAAGCGCAGCTCCACATAACGGCCCTCGGCATCAAACTCTGATGAACCGTAGCCCACGCGCACTTCACTGGGTTCGTGCCGGGTGTAGAGGCCCACGCCGGAATAGCTTTTCTTCTGCGCCAGATGAAAGTGGCCCTTGAGTCCGGCCAGTTCCTCAAACCGGCCTTGCAGATCGGTTGCCTGCGCCTTGACCTCCTGCACACAAATACAATCGGGCTTGCTTTTGGCCAGCCAGGCTTCAAGGCCTTTGGTCGTGGCGGAGCGGATGCCGTTGAGGTTGAGACTGGTTAATTTAAACAAGGAATTTCCCCATGTCAGTGAGTGTTGCAACCAAAACCGGCGCCGCCCCTGTGCCAGACGCCTTGGCCCAGGAGTTTGTCCAGTTTGCGCTGGATTCTGGCGTGTTGAGCTTTGGCGAATTCAAAACCAAAGCCGGTCGGCTGAGCCCCTACTTTTTCAATGCCGGCTTGTTTGACGATGGCGCCAAATTAGGGCGATTGGCGCAATTTTATGCGCAGCGTCTGCTGGCCAGCGGCCTTGAATTCGACATGATTTTTGGCCCGGCCTACAAGGGCATTCCGCTCGGCGCGGCGCTGGCGATCGAACTCGCTCGACTCGGCCACAACGTTCCCTTTGCCTACAACCGCAAGGAAGCCAAGGATCACGGCGAGGGGGGCAGTCTGGTCGGCGCCCCGCTCAAAGGACGGGTGTTGATTGTCGACGACGTGATGTCAGCCGGCACCGCCGCCCGCGAATCAATCGCCATCATCCAGGCGGCCGGGGCCACCGCCCATGCAGTCGTTATTGCGCTGGACCGACAGGAAATGGCCACTGAGCAGCGTGGTGCTTCGGTGGTCGACGTTCCCTACAGCGCCGTGCAATACGTGCGTGAGCAACTCGGTTTGCAGGTTTGTGCCATTGCCAAGCTGGCAGATTTGATGCAGTATCTTGCCAAGGACGGCGCGGGAGGACTTGCCACTGACCATCAACGCGTGTTGGCCTATCGGCAACGCTATGGCGTAGAAGAAAGTTAAACATGTTCAGATGGACCAGGTTCGATGCGATGCACACGTTGATGGGCGTGTTGCTGATGATTCTGTCAGGCATGACGGTTGCTCAGACGCAGCAGCCGAACAGCGCAGGCAATGGGCAGGGCATATACACCTGCATCGACGCGCGGGGCCGAACGCTGACCTCTGACCGGCCCATTTCCGATTGCAATGACCGCGAACAAAAAGTGCTCAATCCCAGCGGCACGGTCAAAGCCCGGATCAGTCCAACCCTGACGGCACAGGAACGCGCTGCGCTTGACGCCCGGGAGAAGGCGGCCCAGGAAGAACAGGCTCGCCTGAATGAAGAAAAACGGCGCGACCGCGCGTTGCTGGCTCGCTACCCGAACCAGGCGGTGCATGACAAGGAACGTGCCGAGGCACTGGCGCAAATTGGCGTGGTGCGCCAAGCGGCGACGCATCGGGTACAAGAGCTGCTGCGTCAGCGCGCAGTGCTGAATGAAGAGATGGAGTTTTACAAGAAGGACCAGAGCAAAGCCCCCGTCTCCGTCCGGCGCCAGGTTGACGAGCTGGCCCAGAGTCTGGCCATTCAGGGTCGTTTTATTGCCGATCAGGAGGCAGAACTCAAGCGCGTCAACGCCCGTTTCGACGAAGAACTGGTGCGGCTCAAGCGGCTGTGGTTGCGGCCCTGACCCAGGCTCCGGGCAGCGCATGAGGGCGGCCTAACACGGTCAAGACCCAACGCATTGAAGTAGACGTAGGATCAGTCCAGTTTCTGGCGCAGCAGGTCGTTGACTTGCTGCGGGTTGGCCTTGCCTTGGCTGCCCTTCATGATCTGACCGACCAGCGCGTTGAGCGCCTTGCTGTTGCCGGCTTTGTATTGCTCGATGTTTTTCGGGTTGGCCGCCAGCACCTCATCCACAATTTTTTCCAACTCACCGCTGTCGTTCATCTGCTTGAGGCCCAGGGCCTCAATCACCTGATCCACGCGTTCACCGGCGGTGCCCGTGGCAAGAAGGGTCGGAGACGGCGCTCTCAAATTGGAAGCTGCGACATCAGACTTGTTCCACAAACTGTCGAAAACCACTTTTGCGCTGTTGTTTGAGATCGTCCCATCGTTGATTCGGTTGATTAGCCATCCCAAGGAATCCGGCGTCACGGGCGCGTTTTCGATGGCACCGCCTTCTTGGTTAAGACGCCGCGACACCTCCCCCATGATCCAGTTGCCGGCCAGCTTGGGTTGGCCGCAAGCTTTGGCCGTGGCTTCAAAATAAGCGGCGATGGCGCGGCTTTGGGTCAACGCCGTGGCATCGTAGTCCGAGAGGCCATGGTCAGTGACAAAGCGCTGCGCCATGACGCGGGGCAGCTCGGTCATCTCGGAGCGCACCCGCTGCACCCAGTCATCCGCAATCACCAACGGCGGCAAATCCGGGTCGG
>JANYHL010000065.1 GCA_025359085.1 Gammaproteobacteria bacterium | reverse complement strand
ATATTTTTCTGGCCAGCATGGCCATGGTGGTGATCGCTGACGATGCCTATGCCTTCATGGTGGTCTGGGAGACCATGGCCTTTTCCTCGTTCTTTCTGGTCATTGCCAACCACCGCATTCCCGAAATCCGCTTTGCCGGTTACCTCTACATGCTGGTGGCCCATATCGGCGCCTTGGGCATTCTGCTGTGTTTTGGCGTGTTGCAGGCCAATACCGGGGACTACACTTTTGCCAACATGCGGGCCCAGCATTTGTCGCCATTCTGGGGCTCGGTGGCTTTTGTGTTGGCGGTGTTTGGCTTTGGCGCCAAGGCCGGTATCTTGCCGTTGCACACCTGGTTGCCGGAGGCGCATCCGGCCGCGCCGTCTCCCTTGTCGGCCCTGATGAGCGGCGTGATGCTGAAGATTGCGCTCTACGGCATCCTGCGGGTGTCCTTTGACCTGCTGCAAACCAAAATCTGGTGGTGGGGGGTGATGTTGATGGCGACTGGCCTGGCCACGGCGCTGTTCGGCGTTGTTTTCTCGACCGTCCAGGTCGAAATGAAGCGCCTGCTGGCCTATTCCTCGATTGAAAACGTCGGTTTGATCTGCGCCGGTTTCGGTTTGTCGCTGCTGTTCTCAAGCTATGGCATGCACGCGCTGGCGGCGCTGGCCCTGACGGCGGCGCTGTATCACCTGCTTAGCCACGCGTTCTTCAAGAGCCTGCTGTTCTGCAGCACCGGTGCCGTGCTTCACGCCACCGGTGAGCGCAGCCTGGGCAAATTGGGCGGGTTGATTCGCTACATGCCCTGGGTCGCCTGGCCGACTCTGGTGGGTGTGCTGGCCTGTGCCGGTTTGCCGCCGTTTGGGGGCTTCATCGCCGAGTGGCTGCTGCTGCAAAGCTTCTTGTTCACCTCCGGGTTGCCGAGTTCGGTTCTCAATATGCTGGTGCCGGTGATGGCAGCCTTGATTGCGCTGGTTGCCGCGCTGTCGGGCTACACCATGGTCAAGTATTTTGGCGTCATCTTCCTGGGGCAACCGCGGGAAGAAAAACTCGCCGGGGCGCACGACGCCGGCACCTGGGAGCGCGTGGGAATGCTCTGGCTGACGGCGGGCTGTGTGCTGCTCGGGCTGTTCCCGAACCAGGTGATTGCCCTGATTGATCCAGTGACCCACTTGCTGGTGTCGGCTGGTTTGGCCAAGACGGTGGCGGCCAGTGGCTGGCTGCTGGTGCCCGTGAGCGTTGAGCGCGCCAGCTATGCGCCAGCGATCTTCCTGCTGGGTGTCATTTTCAGTTTTGCCTTGACCTACCTGCTGGTGCGCCGCCTCTACAGCGGCCGTATGCGGCGCGCACCCGCGTGGGACTGCGGCTACCCCTGGCAAGACGCCCGCATGCAAGACTCGGCCGAAGGCTTCGGGCAGCCGATCCGGCAGATTTTCGACCCCATGTTTCGCATGAAGCGCGAGTTGCCCTCGCCCTTCGACGAGCAGCCCAGTTACCGGGTGACGGTTGAAGACCCGCTCTGGTACTGGCTCTACCTGCCGATTGCACGACTGGTGGAACGCATCTCGAAAGTGGTGGGCCTGTTGCAGCAAGGGCGCATTGCGGTCTACCTGATGTACAGCTTTGTGACCTTGATTGTGGTGCTTTTGGTGGTGAAGCAATGAGCTGGCTCGGTCTGCTGTCGCAACTGATGGCGATTGTGATGGCGCTGGTCATGGCGCCGCTGTTGACAGGCTGGGTCAACCAATGGCGCGCTCGCCTGCAGAACAAGTCGGCGCCGGGCTTGCTCCAGCCCTACCGCGTGCTGCACAAGCTGTTTAACAAGGAGTCGGTGCTGGCCGAGCACGCCTCACTGCTGTTTCGCATGGCACCCTACATTGTCTTCGGCTGCATGCTGCTGGCCAGTGCCATCATCCCGACCTTGTCCACCGACCTGCCCTTGTCGCCCGCCGCCGATGCGATTGCGCTGGTGGGCTTGTTTGCCCTGGCGCGGGTGTTCATCTCCCTGGCGGCAATGGATGTCGGAACGGCTTTTGGCTCGCTCGGTGCGCGCCGGGAAATGCTGGTCGGCTTCCTGGCTGAGCCGGCCTTGCTGATGGTGCTGTTTTGTGCCTCCATGATCTCGCGTTCGACCTCGCTCACCACCATTGTCGAAACGCTGGCGCATCGGGAGTTGGCCATCTACCCCAGCCTGCTGGTGGCCGGGGTGGCGTTCACCATGGTGTCGCTGGCCGAGAACGCACGGGTGCCGGTGGACAACCCGGACACCCATCTGGAACTCACCATGATTCACGAGTCCATGATTCTGGAGTATTCGGGGCGTCACCTCGCGCTGCTGGAGTGGGCGGCCAGCCTGAAGTTGTTCGCGTACTCCTGCATCGGCCTGGCGCTGTTCTTCCCCTGGGGGGTGGCCGAGGCCCATGCGCCACTGGCGCTGTTGCTGGCGCTGCCCGTGCTCATTGTCAAGCTGGCCCTGGGCGGTGTGCTTCTGGCCCTGATCGAGACCTTGAGCGCCAAGATGCGGATCTTTCGTGTGCCGGAGTTTCTGGGCACGGCCTTTTTATTGGCCGTGATCGGGCTGCTGGTCAACATCTTGCTGGGGGTCGGATGATCAAGTTAGCGCCCCAGTTGATCAATTTGTTTGCGACGCTGATCCTGATGCTGTCGTTCGCCATGATCTCGCAGCGGCGCATTGTCTCGCTGATCAATCTGTTCACCATCCAGGGCGCCGCGCTGGTGGCGGCGTCGGTGCTGCTCGCTTATGTCACGCATCAACCGGACCTTTACGTGTCAGCCGCCCTGACCCTGCTGCTCAAGGTTATTTTCATTCCGTGGATGCTGCACCGCGTCATCCGCAAGCTCAACGTGCGCTGGGACGTCGACACGCTGATCAACATCCCGACCACCATGTTGGTGGGGATTGCGCTGGTGATTTTTTCCTTCAGTCTGGCCCTGCCGATCTCGCGTCTGTCCACGTCGATGGCGGGCGGCTCGCTGGGTATTGCGCTGGCCTGCGTGCTGCTCTCGTTCCTGATGATGATCACCCGTTCCAAAGCGGTGCCACAGGTGATCGGCTTTTTGTCGATGGAAAACGGGCTGATCTTTGCCGCCACCACGGTCACCAACGGCATGCCGATGATTGTTGAATTTGGTGTTGCGCTCGATGTGCTGGTGGGCGTGCTGATTCTGGGTGTGTTCATGTTCCAGATTCGGGAGAAGTTCGACAGCCTGGACATTCACAACCTCGAAACGCTCAAGGAAGACTGACCGTGTCCACCTTGTTCTTTGTCCTGGGTTTCCCTTTGCTGGGCGGAGCGGTGCTGGCGCTGATCGGGCACCGGGTTTATGCCCGCGATATCAATGTGGCCTTCAGCCTGGGCACCTTTCTGGCGGCCTGCGTGCTCACCGCCGAGATCATTGCGGACGGTCCGATCCTGGTCTGGCACGACCAATTTTTCATCGACCCGCTGAATGTGTTCATGGTCACGCTCACCGCCTTTGTCGGCATGACAACGGCCATTTTTTCGCGTCCGTACATGCGCATCGAGCAGGACCACGGCAAGATGACGCCGCCGCGCATGCGCCTGTACCACAGCATGTACCAGTTGTTCAGCTTCACCATGCTGCTGGGCTTCACCACCAACAACCTGGGCATCCTGTGGGTGGCGATGGAAGCCGCGACCCTCACCACGGTGTTGCTGGTCAGCGTGTACCGCACGGCCGCCAGTCTGGAAGCGGCCTGGAAATACTTTATCTTGTGCGGCGTGGGCATTGCGCAGGCCCTGTTTGGCACCGTGTTGCTCTACATGGCAGCAGAAAAAGTGCTCGGCCCGCAAGGTGCCACGCTGCTGTGGACCAATCTGGATGTGATCAAGGGCCAGCTCGACCCGTCCATCATCACGCTGGCGTTTGCTTTTTTGCTGATTGGTTACGGCACCAAGGTCGGCATGGTGCCCTTGCACAGCTGGTTGCCCGATGCGCATGCCGAAGGCCCGACGCCGGTGTCGGCCGTGCTGTCGGGCTTGTTGCTCAATGTGGCGATGTACGCCCTCTTACGTTGCAAGATGCTGACCGATGGCGCCTTGCATAACCAACTGGCGGGCCAGCTCATGATGGGTTTTGGCCTGCTGTCGGTGGTGGTGGCGACCTTCTTCATCTCGCGGCAAAAAGACGTCAAGCGCATGTTTTCTTATTCGTCGATCGAGCACATGGGCTTGATCACCTTTGCCTTTGGCATGGGCGGGCCGGTGGCCAACTTTGCCGGTCTGTTGCACATGACGGTGCATTCGCTGGTCAAGTCGGCGATCTTCTTTGCAGTGGGGCACGCCACGCAAAAAGCCGGTACGCAGATCATGAGCGAGATTCGCGGCCTGATCAAGGTCAATCCAACCATCGGCTGGGGCCTGATCCTGGGCGTGATGGCGATTCTGGGGATGCCGCCGTTTGGCGTGTTTGCCAGCGAGTTTTTGATTTTGACCACTGCCATGCGCGAGCAGCCCTGGGCGGCGCCATTTCTGTTTGTGTCGCTCGGTGTGGCCTTTGCCTCCATGCTGATCCGGGTGTTGCCGATGGTGTTTGGCGAGACCTCTCTCAAGCCGCTGGCGCACCCGCCAGCCCTGGTGCCGGTGTTTGTACACCTAGGGCTGGGCTTGGTGCTGGGCCTGTACATTCCGCCTTATCTGAACGCCTGGTATGTCGAAGCCGCGCGCATGCTGGGAGGTTGAGCTGATGAAGATTACTGGCTTCGATGTCGAATTGCTGCGCTTGATGGCCCCGGTGCCGATCTGGCATGCGCAGGTCAGCGTGGACGAATGGCGCGCCGGCGCTGCCGCCGTGCGCGAGGGCGGCGGGCGCTTGCTGGCCATGTGGGGCGGGGCCGGGCTGGGCGACGGGCCGCAGCCGGTCGCCTGCGCGGCCTTTGTGGTGCTGGAGGGCTTGCTCTGGCTGGAGTTTCCGCTTGACGGTGAGCAACCGACTTACCCCGACTTGCTGCCTTTCTTCCCCGCTGCCGCCCGCATGCAGCGCGCCGCCGCTGACATGTCAGGCATTCTGACCAAGGGCAGCAAAGACCAGCGTCCGTGGCTGAACCACGGCGCCTGGCCGCTGGATTATTTCCCGCTGCGCCATGGGGCTGAGGCACCCGCGTCCTTTCCGGATTCTGACTTGATCAATTACCCTTTCATGCGCGTCGAAGGCGATGGCGTGCATGAAATTGCGGTCGGCCCGGTGCATGCGGGCATCATCGAGCCGGGGCATTTCCGCTTCTCGGTGGTCGGTGAAAAAGTGCTGCGCCTGGAACAGCGGCTCGGTTACACGCACAAGGGCATTGAACAGCGCATGACGCAGTTGGACCCTTTGCTGGCCTATCGCCTGGCCGGCCGGGTGTCGGGCGACTCCACCGTGGCCTATGCCTGGGGCTATTGCATGGCACTGGAATCGGCCAGTGCCTGCGCGGTGCCGCCGCGCGCCTTGTGGATGCGCGCCCTGATGCTCGAGCGCGAGCGCGTCGCCAATCACTTAGGCGATCTGGGCGCTTTGGGCAACGACGCCGCCTTCGCCTTTGGCCTGGCGCAATTCTCACGCCTGCGCGAAGACTGGCTGCGTTGGTCCAAGGACATGTTTGGACACCGCTTGATGATGGACTGCGTGCTGCCCGGCGGTGTGACGCATGACATTCATGGCGCCCAGATTGACCAGCTGACCCGCCAATGTGATGCCGTGGCGCACGAGGTGCAGACCCTGCGCTCAATCTATGAGGAGCATGCGGGCTTGCAGGACCGCTTCATGACCACCGGTCGCGTCAGCCCGGCGCTGGCAGCGCAACTGGGGCTGACCGGCCTGGCGGGAAGAGCCAGTGCGCAAGCCTGGGACCTGCGCTGCGACCATGCGGCCGCGCCCTATGACGTTTTGCAGGTCAAGATGGCCACGCATCGCAACGGTGATGTGGCCGCGCGGGTGGCAGTGCGTTTTGACGAAGTGATGGAGTCGCTGCGCTTGATCAAACAGATTCTGGCGGGTCTGCCGGCCGGCCCCTTGCGCCAGGAGCTGGTCTTGCCCGCGCACGCGTCGCGCGGCGTGGGTTGGGTCGAAGGCTGGCGCGGCGAGATTTTTGTGGCGTTGGAGCTCAATGGCGCCAGCAGCGAGCAGCGCATTCGTCGTTGCCATTTGCATGACCCGTCCTGGCAGAACTGGCCGGTGCTGGAGCACGCCATCATCGGCAATATCGTGCCGGACTTTCCGCTCATCAACAAGTCGTTCAACCTCAGCTACTCGGGCCACGATTTATGATTTGGCGCATCGTCAAGCAAATTGCCAAGAACGGCATTCGCACCGAGCCCGCACCCGATATCGGGGAGGAAGTCGCGAACGAGATGGGGCGGCTGCAGGCTGAAGTGCTGGCCATTTTGGGCCAGTCGCTGGCGATTCGCATGGTGGATGCCGGCTCGTGCAACGGCTGCGAGCTTGAAATCAATGCGCTGGGCAACCCGTACTACAACATCGAGGGCCTGGGCATCAAGTTTGTTGCCAGCCCGCGCCATGCGGACATGCTGCTGGTGACCGGCCCGGTGTCACGCAACATGGTCACGGCGCTCAAACGCACCTATGACGCCATTCCTGGACCCAAGATGGTGGTGGCCGTGGGCGACTGTGGCTGCGACGGCGGTATTTTTGGCGAGAGTTATGCCAGTTGTGGCCGCGTGTCGAACGTGATCCCGGTCGATTGGGTGGTGCCGGGCTGCCCGCCCCCACCGCTTGATATCTTGCGCGGCATCCTGAGCGCGGTGCGTCGGCGGATTGCGTAGCCGGAGACGGGTTGGGGCAGCGGCCTCATGCTGTCAAAGGCCCAGAAATCGGCCGCCACCCCAACCCATCCCCGGTTGGCGGGCGTTGTTTGAAGTCGACCGAGAAGGTGAAGATTCAAGGAGCGGGTTTCGGCGGGTCTGCAGCGGTTGCAGTCATAGACCTTTTGGCTGTGAACGACTCCAGAAGACCCGTTGCGGTCTGTCGCAAACTGGCAGCGGCCCACTCAATGCGACCCATTGCAGTCATAGCGCCCTCCGAAATCAATGCTCCATTGCCGACATCCAGGAATCCGCTCAAACGCACGACCATCGTTGCTGGCCACAACCGCGGGTTAACGCAAAGCAAACCAAGACCCAATCCGGTACCAATCACGATGATCATGGCAGCGAGAGTGCATTCATATGGATAGTCCTGCCAAAACGACTAAGGGCTGTCCGAAACCGGACAGCCCTTCTTTTCAAAGGCCCAGGACATAAGTCCGGCCTAAGTGACTGGCTTATTTCTTGCCGAAGACCAGGTACATCGGATCATCCGAGGTGGCGTGGCGCACCTGGGCGTTGTCAAACGCGGCAAAGCCAAATCCGTAGCGCGAGCTCATGTCGGCGAACTGCACGTCGAACTTGCTGCCGGTCACCAGCTTGCGGCTGACCACCGAGGTGTGCATGCCATTGGCATACGTGTTGGCAGTGCGCACGTCACCGCGGTCAGTACCCGTGAGCGGATTGATGATGATCGACGCCACTTCATCACCAACTTTGAACTTGCTGTCGTCAAACGGCACTTCTTCGCCTTTCTTGATGTAGTAAGTGCCGCCCGCATTGGCGGCCTTGGCGTCACGCGCCATGAAGGCCGGTGTGCCGTTCACCAGCGCGACATTGGTGTATTCGCCGCCAGTTGGCCCCGGATCGCCCTTGCGGCCGGCATTGGGTGCCGTCTTGGCGTCATAACGTGTGTCGTCGGTGTACTGGTCATCCACAAAGCCCAAAGGTCCTGTGCGCTGGCCTTTCATGTGCCACATGTCGAGCAACTGGCCTGGAAGGTTGGTGTACTTGTTGCCGTAGGGCTTGGTCTCGCCTTCATGGCAGGCCATGGCGCAGCCTTCCTTGTCAAACCGTTGGGCCGTGGCCGCGTTGGTTGGCCAGAGCATGGCCCACTTGTCCTCGTAATACACGTTGTCATCACCGCCCTTGTCAGCCGGGTCTTTGAGTTTCTTCCAGGAGCCATCCGCCTGCTTTTGATAAGGGCCGCGACGGACCGAATTGGTCGGGTCCTTGTATTGGATGAGCATGTACAGCATGTCATTGGTATAGGCCGCCTTCAGGGTGACGGTGCTCTCGCCTTTTTCGCCGGGCTTGGCACCAAAGTTGGCACCGCCGATCAGGGCCGCCGACAGCGGGCTTGCCTTGGACCAGACCGGATCAGACGCACCGGCCGCCAAGTCGGGGCGGTGTTCGTGAATGTGGCGACCAGAGAGTCAGGCGATGCCTTGTCTTGCACCGATTGGCAACCGGCCAGGGCCAGTAAGGCTGTACCCATCACTGCAGTATAAAGTTTTGCTTTCCTGCTCATGTTCCTTGGTTAAAAAAAGGGGCCTTTTCGCCAAACCCGTGAACCTCGGCGTCGGTGCGCGAAACGCTGGGGCTATAACGAATGAACGCAGTCTATGGTTGGGTTGTATCCGATGATTTGACTTGAATCAATAGAAATCGACTAGCTGTGAGTTGGCGCCGAAGATTTCGCCTACAGACAGCAGGCGTCCGTGACCGGCAGCAACTGGCCATCAAGAGTCAGCCACGGTCTGAAATCCTATGACTGGTAACGCTGCGGATTTGACTTACGAAATTTCTCCGTGACCGGCAGCAATGTGTCTGAAAGAGCCGGCCAACTTTCTCCGAAGCCGACCGACAAAATTGAGCGTCGGCAATGGAGAAAAACGCAGTCCCGGTACGCAACGGGAGCCGACCATCACGAGTGCCCGGTATGCTCTGTGCTTGACGAAGCGCTTGTTTAACTCACTTTTTGCCGTGAATTACATGAATCCCGGCCGACCCTCGACAATAGTCGCCTCAGCCCCGACTTTTCATCGTGCGCACCTAGGGTAAACGACCATTTGTCCAAAGCGTCCTGGCCGCAGCCACCAAGTTGGTCAGCGCAGGCCGTCAGGTTTCATGACAAAGACGACGGCACCGAAACGCAAGGCCAATCATCTTGAGCACTATTTTGGAATGCCCACATGGAAATTAAAGTCAACTTTCTCGACAAGCTTCGCCTGGAAGCCAAGTTCGATGACTTCACGGTGGTGGCCGATCAGCCTATCCGCTACAAGGGCGATGGCTCGGCGCCGGGGCCGTTTGATTACTTTCTGGCTTCATCCGCTTTGTGTGCGGCTTACTTTGTGAAGTTGTATTGCGAAACTCGCAATATCCCCACCGACAACATCCGCCTGTCGCAGAACAATATTGTTGATCCGGAAAACCGCTACCAGCAGATTTTCAAGATTCAGGTCGAGTTGCCGGCCGATATTTCCGCCAAAGACCGGCAGGGCATTTTGCGCTCCATCGAGCGTTGTACGGTCAAAAAGGTGGTGCAAGCCGGGCCTGAGTTTGTGATTGAGGAGGTGGAAAATTTAGATGCCGATGCGCAGGCATTGCTGAAGCTGAACACCGATTCAGAAGCAAGTACCTATATTGCAGGCAAAGATCTGCCACTGGAGCAAACCATCGCCAATATGTCGGCCATTTTGGCGGGCTTGGGGATGAAGATTGAAATCGCTTCGTGGCGCAATCTTGTGCCCAATGTGTGGTCACTGCATATCCGCGATGCGCACTCGTCGATGTGTTTTACCAATGGCAAGGGATCGACAAAAGAAAGCGCGTTGGCGTCGGCGTTGGGCGAATTTATCGAGCGACTCAATTGCAATCATTTCTACAACCACCAGTTCTGGGGCGAAGAGATTGCCAACGCGGCCTTCGTGCATTACCCGGATGAGCGCTGGTTCAAACCTGGCCGCAAGGATGCGCTGCCGACTGAAATTCTCGATGAATACTGCCTGCAAATTTACAACCCCGATGGGGAGTTGCGTGGCTCGCATCTGGTCGACACCAACTCCGGCAATGTGCAGCGTGGCATTTGTTCGCTGCCGTATGTGCGTCAGTCGGACGGCGAGGTGGTGTATTTCCCGACCAACCTGATCGACAACCTGTTCCTCAGCAATGGCATGAGCGCCGGTAACACGTTGGCCGAGGCGCAGGTGCAGTGCCTGTCGGAAATTTTCGAACGGGCGATCAAACGCGAAATTCTGGAGGGCGAAATCGCGCTGCCGGACGTGCCGCAGGAAGTGCTGGCGAAATACCCCGGCATTCTGGCCGGCATTCAGGGCCTGGAAGAACAGGGCTTTCCGGTGCTGGTGAAGGATGCGTCGCTGGGCGGCGAGTTTCCGGTGATGTGCGTCACCTTGATGAACCCGCGTACCGGCGGTGTGTTTGCGTCGTTCGGGGCGCATCCAAGCTTGGAGGTGGCGCTGGAGCGCAGTCTGACCGAGTTGCTGCAGGGGCGCAGTTTTGAAGGTCTGAACGATTTGCCTCGGCCCACCTTCGAGTCCAACGCCGTCACTGAGCCGAATAACTTTGTTGAACACTTTATCGATTCCAGCGGCGTGGTGTCGTGGCGCTTTTTCAGCGCCAAAGCGGATTTCGATTTTGTCGAGTGGGATTTTTCGGGCCATGGTGAAAACTCCAATGCCGACGAAGCCGCAACCTTGTTCGGTATTCTCGAAGGCTTAGGCAAAGAGGCGTACATGGCGGTGTATGACCAACTTGGCGCAACCGCCTGCCGCATCCTGGTGCCGGGTTATTCGGAAATTTATCCGGTCGAGGATTTGATCTGGGATAACACCAACAAAGCGCTATCGTTTCGCGCCGATATCCTGAACCTGCATCGTCTCGACGATGCAAGCCTGGAAGCACTGCTTGAACGATTGGAGGCTAGCGAGCTGGATGATTACACCGACATCGTCACCTTGATCGGCATCGAATTTGACGAGAATACGGCCTGGGGCAAACTGACAGTTCTGGAGTTGAAGCTATTGATTCAACTCGTTTTGCGGCAATTCGAGGCGGCGCAAGAGCTGGTGGGAGCCTTCCTGCAGTACAACGACAACACGGTCGAGCGCGGATTGTTTTATCAGGCTTTAAATGTGGTGCTCGAGGTGCTGCTGGACGACGAGCTGGAACTGGACGATTACGTGGTCAACTTTCGTCGGATGTTTGGCAACCCACGGATGGATGCGGTGCTGGGGTCAGTGGACGGCAGTGTGCGCTTCTTCGGCTTGACTCCAACGAGCATGAAACTGGAAGGGCTCGACAGGCAGCAGCGCCTGATCGACAGCTACCAAAAACTGCACATGGCGCGGGCCAATGTGGCGGCTGCGTCCAGCTAGGGTTACGTGTTATGCCTGCGATGATGACGTTCATCCCGAAATTGTGGGGTGGTTCAAACTCGGGTAACACAGACCTGAGAATTGCTCACTAAAGAATTTTGGATTGGACGAGTAATTGGTGAATTGACGCAGGCGTGTTACGTCCATTGGATCAAGCCCGCAGAGGCTGCGGTAGTCCAAATCTGTTGTGTGAAGTATTGTTGACCTACAAAGGCAGCTCTGAACGGCCGGTTTGGATGATGCATTTCGGCAAGCTGGGTGACCGCTAAGTGTCTTGGAGTCAGTGGCCAGGGAAATCAGCATTTCTTCGCTCGGTGACTCCATTGCAGCAGCCGGCTGACACCGAGCGCAGCTTGAGCGAGCGGCCAAAGCGGTTGCCGCAGACGCGCTGGCTGGCGTTGATGATGGCCGTGCGCAGCCGTCCGTAGGTGGCGCCACCCTGCAAAAAGGCGATGTCGGTGGCCATACCCCCCAAAGTGGCGAGGTGCATGGCGACGCGTTTCATATCTAAAGCGATAGCACGTGACGCATGTACTGCGGGGGCTACAGGCTGATTTGACATAAATTCCAGCGCGGCGCAATAGCCCCGTGCATGTAGCATGTGCTCGTCAAAACGGTTGAGTTCATCAGGAATCGGGCCAGTGGCTGAGGGAACTCGGCAATCACCCCCTGTTTACGAAGTAGCACCACCAGATGCTCAAGCGAGCAACGGTGATTGCTTAGATCGTGCATTGCTGGTGGTGGGCACGAACAGTGCGACAGGTGACTGTTCAGGAATTGTTGGCCCTTGGGTTACACAAAATGTGAGTGCAAAAGCCGTCATGCCTATTGACTGAGGCCGCACGCCATTCACACCCATTGATCAGCCCCCAAATTGGACGTCAACCCCGATCCACCCAAGTTCTCAGCAATTTGATCGGCCAGCGCGCGTGCGCGAGCTTGTCGATCATTTTGGCCACGTCCATCTCCCAGTGCCGCGGCAACCCGAGCGAGTGCCCGGTGGCACTCCCACGCAAGTCGGATACGCCCGATCTGTTCCGCCAGCGTCAGCGCCAGCGTCAACTCCTTGCGCGCAGATTCATACGCGTTGACCGTGAGCCTTGCCAGACCGCGCAGACGATGCGCCTGACCCATCAGTTCGCGCAGCTCGACGCGCGATGCCAGCGCCAGCAACTGGTCCGCATAGGTGACGCATCCATCCGTGTCGCCATTCACTAGCGCCAACTCGGCGAATGCCTCCAGGCAGCGCAAAGTCGACCAGACTTCGCAGTGATCTTGTGAGTATTGCCAGGCCGCCTGCAAAGCAGGACGATCTATGGGAATACCGAGCCGCAATTGTGCAATCACCAGATTGGCCCGCAGCTTGGGTAACCAGTAAATGATTCCCGTATCGTGCGCGAGCTTCAGGCCACGCTCGAAGTGCTGCAAGGCCTGCTCGTTCAAATTCAAGTCAAGAAACAGACAGCCAAACGCATCATTCGCCATGATCTGGTATCGGACCAGTCGCAGTGTCTCCAGCCGCGGTAGCGCTTCGTTCAAATCCACCCATGCCTTTCCAAATTTTCCAAGTGCCACTTGCACATTGGCGCGTCCAATCAGTGTAGGACCCAGGTGCCATTGCAGGTCAGCGGTGCGGGCAATGTTGAGCGCTGCATCGAAGTACGACAACGCCCGAGGGTAGTCAGCCAGCCCCGTATGACCGGTGCAGGCCCAAGCGATCATCATCAGGTTCTCCGACTCATAACTCCTGTCGTCGATGCCGCGTGCCAGCTCAAGAGAGCGCGAGAATGACACGATGGCCGCAGTCGGCTCGGCGCTGGCGAAATAGGCCTCCCCCCGGCCATGAAAAGCCTGCACGGCAACCAAGTCCGTCAGGCCCAAACGCTCACAGATATCCACTGCTCGCTGGTGGTACGCAATCGCCAAATCGTTGCGTCCATTGCTCCAGGCGACCGTCCCCAAGTGGTACAAGGTATCGGCCGCATGCCGTTCATCGCCCATGGCGCGCGAAGCCTTGAGCGCCTCATCCAGGCAGACGATGGCCTGCTGGTAGGCATCAGCGCGTCGGTAGGCCATGCCGAGTTGGATCAAGACATCACGCGCATGCGCATGCTCGCCCAGCGCGCGCGCCGCATCAATCACCCGCTGAAAGTCCGCTACAGCACCGTCGATCTGACCGACCTGCGCACGCGCCGCGCCGCGCTGCTCGTACAGGGCAAGTTGTTGCGCTTGCGTCGCCGCCTCTGAATGGACTTGCAGCAAGGCCAGCGCGCGATCAAACCATTGCAGCGACTCGCGCATGGCAAACAGCTTCTGCGAGTGGTCGGCAGCCAAGCCAAAGTAATGCACGGCTTTGGACCACACGTGACCGCGCTCGTAGTGTTCGCCGAGACGGGCAACACGCTCATGCAAATTGCTTGATGAATGCTGCTCCAGCATGTCTGCCACGGCACGATGCAGCAACACACGTCGGGCCGTGCCGATATCGCGGTAGACCACCTCTCGCACCTTGTCGTGACTGAAATCATAGAAGCCCCACTCGGGGTCTTCGCGTAGCAGCCGGCGCTTCACCAGCGACTCCATGGCGTGCAGAAAGGTTTCCTCGGGTGAGTGGGTCAGCGCAAGCAAAGTTTCGAAGTCGAAACGGCGCCCGAGCACTGCTGCCAAATCGAGCAGCGGCCGATCTTCATGTGGCACGCGGGCCAGACGCACACGCACCGAGTCACGCAAGGTGTCTGGCAGTGGCAGGCTGGCTGCGTCGCTGGCCGCGCCGTTGACTTCTCTCAGTGAATGCATGAGCGACCACAGAAAGAACGGATTTCCGTCTGATTCATCATGCAGTCGGGCCGCGAGATGGGGCGCGCTGAGTTTCGGGTCGTTCAACTTGGCGAGCAATTCTTCGGTATCCCCCGGCCCGAGCCGCGCCAGCGCCATGTGCCGCGTGTGTGGTTCACGGCGCAGGCTCTCCAGCAGACTGGCGAGGCGTTGATTGTTGTCAAGTTCCTCGTCCCGGTACGTGCAGGCAAAGAGAACCGGTCGATTCACAATCTGGCGCGCCAGAAAATGCAGAAATTGCAGGCTGGCGTCGTCGGCCCATTGAATGTCGTCGATCATGACCATCAACTGTCGGCCTTGCGCCAGCGCGTCAAAGAGCTGCACCAGCGCCTGAAACAAACGCGCCTGGCGCGCCTCGGGATAGTCCGCTGACAAAGGCTGCAGGTCAAGCAGGCGCTCGGTCAGGGCCGGCACCAGCGCGGCGATCTCAGCCAGCAGCGTCGGCGTGATCTGGCGCAATCGCTCCTCGGGGGCGGTCCGGCACGCCTGAGTGGCAAGGTCAATGACCGGTTGATAGGCAATGGCATGCTCAATTTCGTAGCAATTCGTGGCCAGAACGGGCAAAGCCCGTTGCTGCGCATAAGCCGTCACCTCGGTCATGAGTCGGCTCTTGCCGATGCCGGCTTCACCTTCGATCAGCACCACATGACCACAGCCCGTGGTGAGCCTGGCGATCAGACCGAGAAACTGCCCATACTCGTTGTGGCGCCCAACAAAGGGGGACTTCTGATCGCCTGCAAGTTCCAGCGCATCGCTGGCAGCAGCAGCGGTCATGGCGGCGATGGGCACATCAGCCAGCGGCAAGCGGTCAGACGTTTGCAGGGTGCGCGCGGCTTGCAGAAATGCCGCTCGCTCCTGCGCGGGAATGGCGAGATGCTCGGCCAGGCGTTGCGCCAGTCCCCGCGACGGCCGGCGCTCCTCGGCTTCAATTTTTTTGATGGCGGCCTGTGAACAACTGACTTTTTGTGCCAGCGCGTCCTGCGTCAGGTCAAGCGCCTTGCGCCGCCGTCGCAGCCAGTATCCGAAAGAGTTGCCCTGCTCATTCATCTGCGGCCCCTGTCCTTGTTGCCCCGGTCGAGGAATTATGTCCCTGCGCCCTGCATTTGTCCCCCTTTTTGTCCCCCTGTTTGTCTATTTCCGGGTGACCCGGTGTCGATGCCAAAGGTGTGCAATACCTCTGCGAGGTCCTGGATTGCAAAAGCCTCGATCACGCAGCGTCTTTCAACTCAACAGGAGAATCAAACATGCGAATCGCCAAAGATAACGTGGACATCAAGATGGATATCCCCGGTGCCGTGATTCGTCAGCGAACGAATTTTGGCGATGCGACCGGATTGGGCAAGATCAGCGGCGAGTACTTCAGTCTTTCCGCGGGCGTCGATACCACCCCCTTGTTTCAGGGACTGGAAGGCAATATGTGCCAGTGCCCGCACTGGGGCTTCGTCGTGCGCGGCGAACTTACCACCACCGACGCGCACGGCGAGCAAGAGACCGTCAAGGCGAATGATCTGTTTTACTGGCCCCCCGGGCACAACGTCAAAGTCGAGGCAGACGCGGACATTGTCATGTTCAGCCCTCAGCATGAACACAGCCATGTCATCAACCACATGATTGAAAAAGTCAGAGGCTGAGCCCCCGTCATAAGTTGGGCGAACCGAGACAAAGTTAACCCTTATTCAGGAGCACAAACGTGGAAACCCTTTCTCATCCCCCCGGCGTTGATTTGGTGGCGGTCAAGCAAAAGCAGCAAGCGGCCTGGTCCGCAGGCGACTATGCCGTGATTGGAACGACTCTGCAGATCGTCGGTGAGACTCTATGCGAAGCCCTTGATTTGCGCGCTGGCGCGAGCGTGCTGGACGTCTGCGCTGGCAACGGCAACGCCACGCTGGCAGCGGCCAGGCGTTGGTGCGATGTGGTCTCGACCGACTATGTCGGCGCGCTCCTGGAGCGTGGCCGTGCACGGGCGAGCGCCAATGGCCTGGCCGTGCAATTCAAAGAAGCTGACGCCGAGAACCTTCCTTTTGCGGATGCATCGTTTGACGTGGTGCTGTCCACCTTCGGTGTCATGTTCACCCCGAACCAGGAAAAAGCGGCGAGCGAACTCACTCGCCTATGCAGGCCCGGCGGCAAGATTGGCCTGGCGAACTGGACGCCATCGAGCTTCGTCGGTGAATTGTTCAAGACCATCGGCCGCTACATCCCGCCACCCGCCGGCCTCAAGCCACCGTCGCTGTGGGGCACGGACGAGCGCCTGCGCGAGCTGTTTGGCGAGCGCACCGCCACGATCGAGACAACACACAAGAACTTCATGTTTCGCTACCGTACGCCGCAGCACTGGCTCGACACGTTTCGCACCTACTACGGTCCGACGCAAAAGGCGTTTGGTGCCGTGAGTGCCGCCCAACAACAGACCCTGGCCGCCGATTTGATCCGCCTCGTGCAACACTTCAATCGCGCCACCGACGGCACGATGGTCGTGCCGGGCGAGTACCTTGAAGTCGTGATCACGAGACGGTGACCCGCAGTGCGAGGCGGGCAGTGCCCCTGGCGCAAGAGGGTCTTGAATTTGCAACTGGTTTGGCCTAAATTGACCTTGGCGTGCCGAATCCAGGCACGCCGCAACAGGGTCGATCAAATGGCACAAATCGTAAGGGAAACGCAGGTTTATTCCCGGAACTCGCCACACGATCTTGGATCTCAGACGCTATGGCCAGTTAGTCAATGGCGCCCAGCCACGATGACCACCAAAACCCCCACTCAGACAAGGCATCTCGGTTGACTGAAGTGGGTGCGCCATACCGGTCGTTCATGACCGGCTGCAGATGGTCGTCATGTGTAGCCGACTGGCCGGCTTGGAGAAGGCAAATTGGAGATCTCTGCGCCCGCTTTGCGTCTTCCAGCCATCCACCCAAACGAATCGACCCCGACCGGAACGGCGCCATGGCTCAATGAAGTCTCGATCTACCCCGCAATCCCCAGCAAATCCATGATGCCCGAGATAAAGGTCAACGGATGCGCCGGGCAGCCCGGCACGTACAACGAAGGCTTGAAGCGGTCCGGAAACTCCCGGTCGAGTGCATCGCTGTCGGCAAACACGCCGCCCGAGATGGCGCAGGCGCCCACGGCAATTACCAGTTTCGGTTCGGGAATGGCATCCCAACAGATTTGCAGGGCTTGCCCCATGTTGCGGGTGATGGGGCCGGACAGCACCAGGCCGTCAGCGTGGCGCGGGCTGGCGACGATGTCGATGCCATAGCACCCCTCAATCTGCACCGGCAGCAATTGAATCACCTGAGTCGGGCAAATGGCCTGGCAGCCGCTGGCGCAGGCGGTATCGCCGATGACGGGCTTGCCGCGAAAGCCCGCCGGTTTTGCAGCCCGCAGATCAGCAATGTATTGCGTGGCCTGGGACTTGCGAACGGCGATGGACTTGAACATGGTGCGCGTGCCGCCTTTTATAGATCGTTGCCGCAGTAAGAGAGGTCAAAACTCTTGTTGCAGATGGGAAAGTCAGAAATGGCGTTGTCGCGCATGGCAAAAGCCAGGCCACCGAGGCCTCGACTTCGCGCATGCGCGCCGAGCAGTCGCCCGCCGTCTCGGTCAGTTCATAAAGTGCCTCTTTTATTCAAGTTGATAAAAGTCGAAGGACCGAATCTCGCGCCGGAACAAGGCCACACCATTCGGGCTTTTATTGCACCCCTTATTTTTAGAGTTGTCGATGCGCCAGCCCACATACGCACAGATGACCATGAGCATCCTGATGGCTACGGAGCTCCAAAGCTGAATTGCGGATTCGCTGTTGAGAACTGTGCACGTTGATCAGCATCCGTACGCTTCCGCACTGACAGGGCCGTTATCGAGGGCATAACATCACACAACAGCTTGCGGACCGAGCCCCATGCTCATTCCACCTTCAACTGAACCAGGAGAAACATATGGATCCATTGACCACCCCGCCGTCCAATACCGAACCTGTCGATGAAGACCTTGCCGAGCAGGCCAACCCCGGCCACGGTATTCCGTCGCAGGATCCGAATACTGCGGCGCAGACTGCGCTGGAACCCCATGAAGCAGAGCGCGAGGCCAACTCGGTGCTGATGGGTGGCGGCATGGTGGCAGGTGCGGCCACGGGCGCCGCCATCGGCGTCGCGGTGGCCGGCCCAGTGGGGGTTTTGATCGGGGCCACGTTGGGTGCCGTTGCCGGCGCAATGGGAGGAGCCGCCGCTGGGGCCACTGTAAGCACAGAGGATGCGAACAGCGTCGACACAGCGCCCGCGAACTCCGTGCGCCTGCACATTGACGACAGCGGTGGCGGCGGTCGACCGGTGGTGCTAATCCATGGTTGGCCGCTGTCAGCTCAGGCCTGGGAGCCGCAGGTGTCGGTACTTCAAGCCGCTGGCTATCGTGTGGTGGCGTACGACCGACGGGGCTTCGGGCGTTCAGACAAACCGGAATCAGGTTACAGCTACGATGTGCTGGCAGACGACCTGGAACGCGTTATGGACCAGTGCGGACTGCAGGACGTGACGCTGGTGGGTTTCTCGATGGGCGGGGGCGAAGTGGCACGCTATATCGCACGGCACGGCGAATCGCGCCTGCGCAGCGTGGTGTTTGCCGCGGCTGTGCCGCCGTACCTGATGAAGACGCCCGACAATCCCGAAGGACCGCTCACGCCCGAGAAGGCGCAACAGATGAAGGGGGCACTTGAGCAGGACCGCAATTCCTTCTTTGACCAATTCACCGAGGATTTCTTCTCGGCCAACGGTGTGCTTCAGGTCACCGAGTCGCAGCGCGGCGAAGCGATCGCCCTGTGCCTCCAGTCGGCGCAGCATGCGGCGCTGGCGTGCATGGACTCGTTCGGCACGACCGACTTCCGCGAAGACCTGAAGAAGGTGACATTGCCCACGCTGGTGATCCACGGCGACGCGGACGCGATCGTACCCCTTGAAGGCTCGGGCCAGCGCACTCACCGCGCCGTGCCTCACAGCCAACTGGTAAGGGTCAGCGGTGCGCCGCACGGGCTCAACGTGTCGCACGCGCAGGCGTTCAACGATGCGCTGCTGTCCTTCCTGCGGGCGTGAACCGCCGTGACCGCTTCCAAAGCATGCCTTAAGTGGCCGGAGTTTCCCCACCCAATTTCAATACCCAAGGATTTGTCATGCCACAAAAAGCCTGGAGCGCCAAGCGCGAACGTCAGTACGCACATATCAAGGATAGTCTGCTAGAAGGCGGCAAGCCTGAGTCTGTGGCCCAAGAGATCGCGGCGCGGGTCGTCAACAAGGAGCGGGCGCAGCACGGTGAATCAGTGAGCGCCAGCGCCTCTTCGATCAACGACATCTCTGCGGGTCGGCGTGGTGGCTTGCGATCCCACCAAGGACCAGGCGGGCGAACCGTGCTTCAGCTTCGCAATGAGGCAAGACAGCGCGGTCTGGCGGGACGTTCCGCGATGAACAAAGCGCAACTTGAAGCTGCCCTTGCGCGATGACTGAGCCAACTCCTCTCCCCCCTGGCGATGTCGGCTCCGACAGTGTCCGCCGGTGGCGGCTGCAGAGACCGGCGCTGTGGCCCTTCGCTGGTCAGCGACGTCGGACCTGTGACCCCCTGCTGTCAATGCACCCGCATGCCAGGCTGCGCACCGGCAAACGGTTCCAGCACATACAGGCCCGGGTGGGTTGTCTGGTCAGCGTGGCTGGCCGACAGCACCATGCCTTCGCTGGTCCCGAACTTCATCTTGCGTGGCGCCAGGTTGGCCACCAACACCGTGAGTTTGCCGATCAGTTGTTCGGGTTGGTAGGCACTGGCGATGCCGCTGAAGACGTTGCGGGTGGCCGCTTCACCCACGTCGAGCGTCAAACGCAGCAGCTTGGTGGAGCCTGGCACCGGCTCACAGTTGACGATCCTGGCAATGCGCAGGTCGATCTTGCTGAAGTCGTCCATGCCGATCTCTGGGGCGATGGCTTCACCGCCTGGTACTATTAATTCAATAGCTGTCTGCGCAGGTTCCACGGGGGCTACAGGCTCAAACAATGCTTGAAGTTGCTTGATGTCAACGCGCTGTAGCAGGTGCTGGTAGTTGCCGATGCGGTGGCCCGCGCCCAAGGGCTGGCTGATGCTGGCAAAAGTGAGCGGCTCAATCTGCAAGAACGCTTCCACTTGCGCCGCCAGTTCGGGCAGCACCGGTTTGAGGTAAATCGTGAGCGCCCGGAAGGTTTCGATGCAGACCGTGCACACATCGTGCAGGCGCGGCTCCATGCCGGCCTGTTTGGCCAGTTCCCACGGTTTGTTGGCATCCACATACTCATTCACCCGGTCGGCCAGCAGCATGGTCTCGCGCAGCGCCTTGGCAAATTCGCGTCCCTCATACAGTTGCTCGATGCTGGTGCGCTCAATTTGAATTTGTTTCAGCAGCGCCGCTCCATCGCTTGAGATGGCACCCAGCTGGCCGTCAAAGCGCTTGGCCAGAAAACCGGCCGCGCGTGACGCAATGTTCACGTATTTGCCGACCAGGTCGCTGTTGACGCGCGCCATGAAATCTTCCGGGCTGAACTCCACGTCTTCGTTGCGTGCGGTCAGCTTGGTCGCCAGGTAGTAGCGCAGCCACTCCGGGTTCATGCCCAGGCTCAGGTACTTGAGCGGGTCCAGACCGGTGCCGCGGCTCTTGCTCATTTTCTCGCTATTGACCGTCAAAAAGCCGTGCACAAAGATCGCATTGGGCGTCTTGCGGCCGCTGAAATGCAGCATGGCGGGCCAGAACAGGGTGTGAAAAGTGATGATGTCCTTGCCGATGAAGTGGTACTGCTCGGTCGCCGGGTCGGCCATGAAGGCGTCGTAGTTCTGAGCGCCCAACGTAGCGTCGGCCGCCAGTTTGACGAAGCGATTTTTCAGCGAGGCCAGGTAGCCGATTGGCGCGTCCAGCCAGACATAAAAATACTTGCCCGGTGCATCGGGAATTTCGATGCCAAAGTAAGGCGCATCACGGCTGATGTCCCAGTCGCCCAGGTCACGCTTGCCGTCTTCATCCGGCAGCAGCCATTCCTTGATCTTGTTGTAGACCTCGCCTTGCAGATGCGCTTGGCCTTGATGGTTGCTGTCTTGGGTCCACTGTTCCAGAAATTCAACACAGCGCGGGTCTGATAGCTTGAAAAAATAATGCTCTGAGTCCCGCAGCACGGGTGCACCACCGGTCAGGGCCGAATACGGATTTTTCAATTCAGTCGGGCTATAGACCGCACCGCATTCTTCACAGTTGTCGCCATACTGGTCTTTGGCGCCGCACTTGGGGCACTCACCCTTGATGAAACGGTCCGGCAAAAACATGTTCTTCTCAAGGTCAAAAAACTGGGCGATGACGCGTGTGTCGATCAAGCCAGCAGCTTTCAGGTCGAGGTAAATCGCTTGCGCCAGTTCGTGGTTTTCCACGCCGTCGGTGGAATGCCAGTTGTCAAAACCGATGTGAAAACCCTCCAGATAGGGCTTGCGGCCCGCCGCGATGTCGGCCACAAACTGCTGCGGCGTCTTGCCTGCTTTTTCGGCCGCAATCATGATCGGCGCCCCGTGGCAGTCGTCAGCGCAGACAAAGTGCACCGCGTTGCCCATCATGCGCTGGTAGCGCACCCAGATGTCAGCCTGGATGTACTCCATGATGTGGCCGATGTGGAAGTGGCCGTTGGCGTAGGGCAGGGCGGTGGTAACGAAGAGTTGGCGTGGCATGGCAGCTGGGCTTTCAAAGACAGTCGCTGATTTTAGTCAGGTGAAGTTTCAGCTCACCGACCCCCCAGCCAGACCACGGCCATAACCGTCACCCCCGTCGCGGTTCGGGGCGATTGCCCCGTCCCATAGAGGTGACAGCTCCGAATGACGGGCAGTCAATCTGCCCGCTGCCTTGGCTTATCGCTTGTGGACAGAATCCCTGACCGCTTGGTGGGCATCTTTGACGACTTCCTTGACATCACCGAGACGCTTTTCTGCCTTGCCTTGGACTTGCTTATGGATGCCCTTGGCTTCTTGCTCCTTGTTGCCCACTAATTTGCCAGCTTCTTCCTGGACCTTGCCTGCGATGTCTTTCACGGTACCCTGGACTTGATTCTTGTTCATGGTGAATTCCTAAATGAGTTAAACGAATATCGACACGGGCGAGCCATTTTGTGACTCACTGTTTAATGTTAGGCAGTCGTCCAGACATTCTCTGTACGCTGGCATACATAGCGCTGTATTTTTTTTGGCGCCCCCATGCAGCCTGCGCAAAGAACCAGACCAGTGCCGGTGCAACAGGGGTCAACCCCAATTCTCCCAGTCAGACAAGGTCAACACTGTCTTCGTTAGACTATGTGGCTCAGGAGAAATTAATGAATGTGACAGAACAGACGCTGATGGACGCTCTCAAGAGTGTGCTCGATCCCAATACCGGAGCCGATTTTGTCGCCTCCAAGTCCATCAGAAATCTGACCCTCAGCGACGGTGATGTGGCGTTTGACGTGGAACTGGGCTACCCGGCCAAAAGCCAGATTCCCGCTTTTCGCAGTGCCCTGATTGCGGCGGCCAAAGCGGTGGCCGGTGTCAACAACGTTTCGGTCAACATCACCATGAAAATCGCGGCGCATGCGGTGCAGCGCGGCGTGCAATTGTTGCCGAAAGTCAAGAACATTGTGGCGGTGGCCTCCGGCAAAGGCGGCGTCGGCAAGAGCACGACGGCGGTCAACCTGGCCTTGGCACTGGCTGCCGAGGGCGCCAGTGTCGGTTTGCTTGATGCTGACATTTACGGCCCCAGCATTCCGATGATGATGGGCGTTGACGGTCGGCCCGAGAGCGACGACGGCAAAACCATGGACCCGCTGGAAAACTATGGCGTGCAGGTCATGTCGATCGGTTTTCTGGTGGCACAAGACGAGGCCATGATCTGGCGCGGTCCGATGGCGACGCAAGCGCTGGAGCAACTGCTGCGCCAAACCAACTGGCGCGATCTCGATTATTTGATCGTCGACATGCCCCCTGGCACCGGCGACATTCAACTCACGCTCAGCCAGCGCGTGCCCATGACCGGCGCGGTGATCGTCACCACGCCGCAGGACATTGCGCTGCTCGATGCCAAAAAGGGCATCAAGATGTTCGAGAAAGTCGGCGTGCCGATTCTGGGCATTGTGGAAAACATGGCCGTGCATGTCTGCAGCAACTGCGGCCACGTAGAGCATATTTTCGGCGCCGATGGGGGCAAGAAGATGGCGGCTGACTACCGCATGGACTACCTGGGTGCCTTGCCGCTGGACATGCAGATTCGTTTGCAGGCCGATAACGGCCACCCGACCGTGGTGTCCGACCCCGACGGCGAGGTCGCTGGCATTTACAAGGCAGTGGCGCGCAAGGTGGCGGTATCAATTGCGGCCAAGAACAAGGACTTTTCTTCCAAGTTTCCGTCGATCAAGATTTCAAAAAATACTTGAAACTTGATGAAATGTCGAGGACGCCAGCGCCGCCCAGACTGTAGCCGACAATTGCAAGCAATCGTAATTGAGCGTGGCGAAACCGGTGGGTGCCGCGTTATAGCGGTAGGGCAAACGACTGGCGCAGAGGTTGGGGCGCGGCCTGTTGCGGTTTGGCGCTTGCGCCCGCATGCTGTTTCATATTAGGAGTCGTCATGAAGAGACCCTCTCTCGGGATTCGCGTTTTTTCTTTCCTCGTTGGCATTGCCGTTTTGCTTTTCAGCAGCGCCGCCAGTGCCGACCCGCCGTCGCGCGCTGCGCGGCTGGCCTTCACGCTGGGGGCGGTCAGCTTCTCACCCGTCGGTGAGAACGATTGGGTTGAAGCCACGGTCAATCGAACCTTGGCCAATGGCGACCGCCTCTGGGTGGATGCGCACGCGCGCGCTGAAGTCGAACTCGGCGGCAGCATGATCCGCTTGAACGCCAACACCGGCGTCTCGGTTCTCAATCTCGACGACCGAATCACACAATTGCAATTAACGCAGGGCAGCTTGAGCGTGCGGGTGCGACACCTGGCGCCCGATCAACTGATCGAAATTAAAGCGCCCAATCTCGCCTTGACCCTGCGCCAAGCCGGTGACTACCGCATAGCCGTTGACCCCGACGGCCATGCGACCGATGTCATCGTGCGCTCAGGCCAGGCCGAGGTGCTGGGACAAGGCGCCGCCTACACGGTCGATGCGCGCCAGGCGTATCGCTTCAACCGACCCGATTTGCGCACCTATAACTCTCTGGACGCGCCGCCCCTGGACGAATTCGACCAATGGGCGCTCAACCGCGACCGCGTGTTCGACAACTCGCGCTCCGCGCGCTATGTATCGTCCGACGTCATCGGTTACCAGGATCTGGATGCCAACGGAATTTGGCATGAGGATGCGAGCTATGGCCCGGTCTGGATCCCGAGTCGCGTGGTGGGCGGCTGGGCGCCTTACCGCGACGGCCACTGGGCCTGGATCAACCCCTGGGGCTGGACCTGGGTGGACGACGCGCCCTGGGGTTTTGCGGTATCCCATTACGGGCGCTGGGCTCATTTGCGAGGCGCCTGGGCGTGGGTGCCGGGCCCCAGGCGCGCTCCCGCCTATTACGCCCCGGCATTGGTGGTGTTTGTCGGTGGCGATAACTTCCAGTTGAACATCTCCAATGCGCCGGTGGGTGGTGTCGCGTGGTTCCCGCTGGCGCCGCGCGAGGTCTATCGCCCGGCCTTCCCGGTGAGCCGCAGCTATTTCGAGCGTGTCAACCGCAACAACACGGTGGTCAATGTCAATGTGATCAACAACAGCTACGACCGTCATTACCAGCACAACAGTAGCAACTCGCGGCACGAGGATTACATCAACCGGCGCGTGCCCGGTGCCGTCATCGCCGTGCCGACGACCACCTTTGTACAGTCGCAGCCGGTGTCCCGGGCGGTCGTTCGGCTGCCGCCGGACGCTCTTGTCCGCGCGCCGCTGGCCGGGGTCCCGCCCGTTGCACCAACCGAGCGAAGCGTGCGTGGTGCGGGCGGCCCGGGGGATCAACCGCCGCTTCGTGTGTTCGAGCGGCCCAGGGGTGGCCGCACCGTACCGGTGGCGCCTGTGCCCGTGGCCCCCGTGAGCCCACCCGCTGTGACGCCGACCCCGGCCATGCCACCGCAGGGCACGTCGCCGTCACCCGTCATGCGCCCACCCGAGTCGCGGCGCTGGACGCAACCGCAAGGCAATGAGCAACGGCGTGCACGACCCAGCGAAGCAGCGGTGCTCGCGCCCGAAACAAAGCACATCACACCGCAAATTGAGCCATCGGTGCCGACGCTACCGGTACCGCCGCATCGTTCGCCGCCGCCTCAGTCGGTCCCTGTTCCCGCGCCGAGAGTCGCACTGCCGGCAGCGGTCGCCCCACCGGTGCGTCAAGTCGCACCAGCTGCGCCGCCGGTGGCCAGCCCTAAACCACCGTCAGCAGCTGCTCAAACCGAAGCGGGCGCTGACTTGCAGCCGCGTGGCCCCAAGCCCCGGCCAGGCACCGGCAGGCCAAGAGACAGGGCAAATGACGGTGACCAGCCTCAGCGTGAGGCCGAAGATCGCCAGCAAAGACGCTAGCCTGGACGGGGCCCGCTCCTCACTCGCTCGCTGCATCCCTGCGGGCGCAGCTGCTTGGTAAGCGCGCTTTTGCCCGCGGCCATGGCGTGCAAGATTGCCCCAGCCTTGCCAAGCTCAGATTGACGTCATGTCGGCCCCGCGCCGTCGGCGTTCCGGCGCGAACCAGCTGCTACAGTGCCAATCCGTTACATTGCAAGTCTTATGCCCAAGCTTCGCCCTTCCCTTGAAGTCGCTGTCGTCATGCAACACGTCAAAACTACGGGCCCGTCCAGCCGCTGGCAACCTTGGCGCTGGCAGCTCGCGGATGTCGTGCTGCAGGAGGACGGTTTTGGCCGCACACCCCGTCTTCTGTATAAAAATGATAGCGAAGAACGCTGGCTGTATCCGGGCTACACGGTCGAATTGTTCAAAGATGATGTCGAGGGCTACCAGCTCAACGCGAGCACCGAGGCACCGGGCTGGTTTGTGCTGTGGCGCATGGAAGACCAGGCCGGCCTCAGCGACGAACCCCTGGCCAAGCCCGAGGCGGTGAGCCTGAGCTACTACGACGCCGGTCGCTGGCTGGATGCGCAAGAAACAGTGGAGCAGGTGGCGGCACCGGCGCCGGTGGTGGCCTGGCTGCAGGCGTTTGTCGACGCGCACCCTGTGCTGGAGCCCAAGCGGCGCAAGCGGCCGGAGAGCTTTCGCACCTTGAGCGACCGTTTTGGCCAGCCCGCCTCGATCAGTACCGAGAAAAAATCAGGGGCTGACCATGGCTGAGGGCTTTCTGGCGCGTTGGTCGCAGCGCAAGCAGGCGCAGCGGGCAGGCAAGGCGCTGGACGAAGCGCTTGACGAACCAGCCACCCAGCCGGTTCCTGGGGTGGATGCGCCCGACGCCGACCCGATCAATCAGAGCGGTGCTGCCGGGCCAGGCGCGCCCGCCAGTTCGCCCGCGATTGCGCCGCTGTCGCTGGACGATGTGCAGCGCCTCACCGCCGAGTCCGACTTCAAGCCCTTTGTCGCGCGCGGTGTCGCCCCTGAGGTGCGCAATGCGGCCATGAAGAAGCTGTTTACCGACCCGCACTACAACGTGATGGACCGGCTGGACATCTACATTGACGACTATTCCCAGCCCGACCCGTTGCCGCAGTCCATGCTGCGGCAAATGGCCAGCGCCCAGTTTCTCAATCTGTTTAAAGAAGAAAAAAATCACCCTGCACCACCTGGGGATGATGCTGATACCGGTAGCGCCGATTTCGTGGCACAGTCGGCCCAGCCGCCTGACGCCGGTGTTGAAAACCTCATTGAGAACCCGCTCCAAGCGCCGGGCCCAGACCATGACCACACTGATTTGCGACTGCAACCGAACCATGCCGCTGGACGCCCGGAGCCTGGGCGCGGCGCTGAATGAAAACCTGACCCTTCACTCCACTCTGTGCCGCCGCGAGGCGGGTGCTTTTGTCAAAGCACTGCAGACCGGCGAGGCTTTGGTGGTGGCTTGCACCCAGGAACAGCGGCTGTTTGTCGAACTGGCCGAGGGGGCCAGTTCGACGCAAACGGGTGCCGCGCGCACGGCCAGCGGCTATGCGCCGTTGCGCTTCGTCAACATTCGTGAAACCGGTGGCTGGAGCTGGGACGCGGCCCAGGCCAGCCCCAAAATTGCCGCGCTGCTGGCGTTGGCGCATTTGCCCGAGCCCGAGCCGGTGGCCACCGTCACCTACCAAAGTACTGGGCGGCTGCTAATCATTGGCGAACTGGGCGCGGCCGAGCGGGCCGCCGACTTGTTGGGCGATGCGCTGGACGTGACCTTGTTCACGCAAGGCGCAGGCGACGCGGACGCGGCGCAGGAGCGGCGTTACCCGGTCTTGGGTGGGCAGATTCAGTCCTTGCGCGGCTGGCTTGGGGCGTTTGAACTTCAATGGCTGCGCAGCAATCCGATTGATCTGGATTTGTGCACCCGCTGCAACGCTTGTCTGGCGGTCTGCCCGGAAGACGCCATTGGGCTGGACTACCAGGTCGATTTGAAAGCCTGCCAGGCGCACCGCGCCTGCGTCAAGGTTTGCCAGGTGGCCGGGGCGATTGATTTCAATCGCACGTCCGAAATTGCCACCGAAACCTTCGATTTGGTGCTGGATTTGCGCGCCATGCCCGCCTTCAGCCAGCACGCCTTGCCGCAGGGTTATTTGCGCTGGGATGGGCGTGAGTTCAAGACATTACTACAGCTACGCAGCATGGTCGGCGAGTTCGAGAAACCCCGCTTTTTTGCCTACAAGCCCAAGTTGTGCGCGCACAGCCGCAATGAGAAAACGGGTTGCACCGCGTGCATCGACGTCTGCTCGGCCTCGGCGATTGAAAGCGACCGCAGGCATCAACAAATCAAGGTCAACCCGAATTTGTGCATTGGCTGCGGCACCTGCAGCACGGTGTGTCCGACCGGCGCCATGAGCTTTGCCTACCCGCGTGCCAGCGATCAAGGCGTCAAGCTCAAGACCTTGCTGGCAACCTACAGCCGCAGTGGCGGCAAGAATGCCGCGCTGCTGCTGCACAGTCAGGAGGCGGGAGCGCGCCTGCTGGGCGATCTGGGGCGCGCCGCGCAACTGGAGCGTGCCAGCAAGGCCGGCACCCTGGGCGTGCCGGCCCGGGTGTTGCCGCTGGCGCTGTGGCACACCTCGTCGCTCGGGCTGGAGGTCTGGCTGTCTGCTATTTGTTATGGTGCGTCGCAGCTGTGGGTGCTGCTGACGGATGAAGAAGCGCCGCAATACCGCGACGCGCTGGCGGGCCAGATGGCGGTGGCGCAGGCCATTCTCTCGGGTTTGGGCTACCAGGGCGAGCATTTTCGCCTGCTCCAGGTCAAGGATGCACGCGATCTCGCTGCGCTTGACCGTGACTTGCAGGCCAACCCGGCTCAAACGGTCAGCCGCGCCGCGGGCTTTGCCGTGCAGGCGGACAAGCGCGCCACGCTGGAATTGGCGCTGGATCATTTGATCCAACACGCCCCGGTCAAGAATGACGTGATTGCTCTGCCCGCCGCCGGCTCGCCACTGGGCGCCCTGGTCATCAACAAAGACGCTTGCACCCTGTGTCTGAGCTGCGTCAATGCCTGCCCGTCCAGTGCCCTGCTCGACAACCCGCAGGCACTGGAGCTACGTTTCATCGAGAAAAATTGCGTGCAATGCGGCTTGTGCGTCAAGACCTGCCCGGAGCAAGCCCTGACGCTGCTACCGCGCTTGAGCCTGAGTCCACAACGCAAGGAAGCCGTGGTGCTGAACGCGATGCAGCCCTACGCCTGTGTGCGCTGCGGCAAACCGTTTGGCACGCTCAAGGCCATTGAAGCCATGTTGGGCAAGCTGGCCAGCCACAGCATGTTCCAGGGCGAGGCGCTGCTACGCCTGAAAATGTGCGCGGATTGCCGCGTCATTGACATTTATTCGGCCGACAACGAAACCAAAATCACCGACCTTTGACCATGTTCGCAACCCCTGACACACTGCGCAGCAGCGCACTTGACGAAGAAACCGCGCGTTCTGAACTCTATGGGCTGCTAGCCCTTGTGTACTATGCGTCACCAGCTACTGAATTAATAGCTAAACTGCGCCTGGCCGTGACCGAGGCACCAGCGGCGGGCGCTTTTCTGGAAGAACCCTGGCGCGTCCTGGTGGGGTTGGCGCGCGAGATGAGCGATAGCACCATTCAAGATGAATACAACGCCCTGTTTGGGGGTGTCGGCAAGCCTGAGGTCTACCTGTACGCGTCCCATTTTTTGAGCGGGTTTCTCAACGAAAAGCCGCTGGTGCGGCTGCGCACCGAGTTGGCGCAACTGGGGCTGGCGCGCGGTGACGCCATGCTTGATACCGAAGACCACATTGCCTACCTGTGCGAGGTGATGCGCTATCTGATTGCAGGCGAGGATGTGGCGGTGGCCAACCTGACGCGCCAGCGCGCGTTCTTTACAAGCTACCTGCAGCCTTGGGTTTTGTCGCTGTGTGACGACCTGCAACAGCACCCGAAGGCGCAGTTTTATGCGGCGCTGGCCGGGCTGACCAGTGCCTTCATGGCGGTAGAGACGCAAGGATTTGACATGCTGCAATGAGGCGCGACAGCAGGTGCACATCGCTTGGGCTTGGGTTGGGGCTGGTGTTTTCCCTAGTCTTTAAGGCGTATCTTTTTGTGAATGATCATGGTAAGTTCTCTTGCACCACATAGGCTATGCAAATAATTGCACAACAAATAGCGTTACTTGGAGACCACCATGCCCAACAGCCAACCCAAACCGTCCCGTCGCGGATTTTTTATTTCGGCATCGGTGGCCGGTGCTGCCGTCGCGTCGGCTGGCTGGTTGAAGACGCCAACCGCGGTATCGGTGGCAGCGTTGCCCCAACCAGCGCCTGAAAAGGGCGGCGGCTATACCCTGAGTGCCCACGTCCAGCAGTACTACCAGACCACGCGGGTCTGAGCGTTCCCCTCGCATCGACCTAAGTTGATTCAGTGCTGAATCACGCCGACTTTGGAGAGTTCCATGTTGTTGACCAGAAAATCCGGTCCTTCTGACCCCGCTGCCCGTTCGCTATTTGTGCACAGTTTGCGCCGCGGCTTGTCGCAGGCGTTGCCCACCATGGACCGGCGCGCTTTTTTGCGCCGCTCGGGCATGGGGGTGGGTGTCGGGTTGGCAGCCTCGCAGCTGAGCCTGGTCAAAAAGGCCGAGGCAGCGCAGGGTGGGGTGGCCCTGGGTGAAGGCAAGATCGAGATCAAGCGCACTGTGTGTACCCATTGCTCGGTCGGTTGTGCGGTTGATGCGGTGGTGGAAAACGGCGTTTGGGTGCGTCAAGAGCCGGTGTTTGATTCGCCCATCAACCTCGGCGCCCATTGTGCCAAGGGTGCGGCCTTGCGCGAGCACGGGCACGGCGAGTTCCGGCTGCGTTACCCGATGAAGCTGGTCAACGGCAAGTACCAGCGCATCAGTTGGGACACGGCCTTGAGCGAGATCAGCGCCCGCATGCTGGAGTTGAAGAAAGCCAGCGGCCCCGACAGCGTGTACTTTGTGGGGTCCTCCAAGCACAACAATGAGCAGGCTTACCTGCTGCGCAAGTTTGTCAGCTTCTGGGGCACCAACAACTGCGACCACCAGGCCCGTATTTGCCACTCCACCACGGTGGCCGGGGTGGCCAATACCTGGGGTTATGGCGCCATGACCAATTCATACAACGACATGCAAAACAGCAAGTGCGCGTTGTACATCGGCTCCAACGCGGCCGAGGCGCACCCGGTCAGCATGCTGCACATGCTGCACGCCAAGGAAACCGGTACCAAGATGATCGTGGTCGATCCGCGCTTTACCCGCACGGCAGCCAAGGCCGATGAGTTTGTGCGCATTCGTTCCGGCTCGGATATTCCATTCCTGTTTGGCGTGCTGTACCACGTCTTTCAAAACGGCTGGGAAGACAAGCAGTACATCAACGACCGCGTTTATGGCATGGACAAGGTCCGGGCCGAGGTGCTGGCCAAGTGGACGCCCGACAAGGTCGAAGAGGCCTGTGGCGTGAAAGAAGAGCAGGTGCTGCGCGTCGCCAAAATGATGAGCGACAACCGGCCCAGCACGCTGGTCTGGTGCATGGGCCAAACCCAGCACACCATTGGGAACGCTATGGTGCGCGCCTCGTGCATCCTGCAACTCGCGCTGGGCAACGTTGGCAAATCCGGCGGCGGCACCAATATTTTCCGGGGCCACGACAACGTGCAGGGCGCCACCGATGTCGGCCCCAATCCCGATTCACTGCCCGGTTATTACGGCATTGTGGAAGCCTCCTGGAAGCACTTCGCCAAGGTCTGGGGCGTTGATTTTGAGTGGATCAAAAAGCAGTTTGCATCGCCTGCCATGATGAGCAAGCCCGGTATCACCGTGTCGCGCTGGATCGATGGCGTGCTCGAAAAGAACGAACTGATCGACCAGGACTCGAACCTGCGTGGCGTGTTTTACTGGGGTCATGCTCCCAACTCACAAACCCGTGGCCTGGAGATGAAACGGGCCATGGACAAGCTCGATCTGCTGGTGGTGGTGGACCCGTATCCGTCGGCCACGGCGGCGATGGCTGCCATGCCGGGAACGCCTGAAGATTTGAACCCGAACCGCGCGGTCTACCTGCTGCCAGCGGCCACCCAGTTTGAAACCAGCGGCTCGGTGACCGCATCCAACCGTTCCTTGCAGTGGCGTGAAAAAGTGATTGAACCGCTGTGGGAGAGTCGCAGCGATCACATGATCATGCAGCAGTTCGCCGACAAACTCGGCTTTGGCAAGGAACTGTCCAAGAACTACAAGATGCAAAAAGTTCACGGCATGGATGAACCTATGCCGGAAGACATCCTGCGTGAAATCAACGCAAGCGTCTGGACCATTGGCTACACCGGTCAAAGTCCAGAGCGACTCAAAGCCCACATGCGCAACATGCACTTATTTGACGTGAAGACGCTCAAGGCCAAGGGCGGCAAGGACAAGGAAACCGGCTATGACTTCACCGGTGACTACTTTGGCTTGCCCTGGCCCTGTTACGGCACGGCCGCGCTCAAACACCCTGGCTCAGCCAATCTCTATGACAACTCTAAACATGTGATGGAAGGCGGCGGCAATTTTCGCGCCAATTTCGGCGTGGAGCGGGAGGGGGTCAATCTGCTGGCCGAAGATGGTTCACATTCACTGGGGGCTGACATCACCACCGGTTACCCCGAGTTCGACCATGTGCTGATGAAAAAGCTGGGTTGGTGGGAGGACCTCACCGACGCTGAGAAGTTGGCAGCTGAAGGCAAAAACTGGAAGATCGATGCCAGCGGCGGCATCATTCGCGTGTGTATGCAAATTCATGGTTGCCACCCGTTTGGCAATGCCAAGGCGCGCGCTGTGGTGTGGAACTTCCCGGATGCGATTCCGCAGCATCGGGAACCCTTGTACGGCATCCGCCCCGATCTGGTGGCCAAGTACCCGACCCACGACGATAAAAAGACGTTCTGGCGCCTGCCGACTTTGTACAAGACGATTCAGGACAAAAACATTGCGGACAAGGTGCATGAGAAGTTCCCTTTCATCATGACCTCGGGCCGCTTGGTCGAGTACGAGGGTGGTGGCGAAGAAACCCGATCCAACCCCTGGCTGGCCGAGTTGCAGCAGGAGATGTTCATCGAGATCAACCCCAAGGTGGCGGCTGACAAAGGCATTCGCAATGGCGATCGGGCCTGGGTATCAACACCCACGGGTGCGCGCCTGAATGTGCAGGCGATGGTGACCGAGCGCGTGGGGCCGGACACGGTGTTCATGCCGTTTCATTTCTCGGGCCGTTGGCAAGGCGCTGACATGCTGGCTTACTACCCGAATGGCGCGGCACCGATGGTGCGCGGCGAGGCCATCAATACCGGCACCACCTATGGCTACGACAGCGTGACCATGATGCAGGAAACCAAGACAACGGTCTGCAACGTCGAGCGGGCATAAATATATGACCCCCACGCTATTCACTTTGTGTAATTCCCTGCCCCCCGAGGGGGCTGTACTTGCTTGGGGCGGCCCTGCGCTGCGTATGGAGAAAACATGGCACGTATGAAATTTGTTTGTGACACCGAGCGTTGCATTGAATGCAACGGTTGCGTCACAGCCTGCAAGAACGAGCACGAGGTGCCCTGGGGCGTGAACCGGCGCCGTGTCGTCACGCTCAACGATGGCGTACCCGGTGAAAAATCAATCTCGGTCGCCTGTATGCATTGCAGCGATGCGCCTTGCATGGCGGTGTGCCCAGTGAATTGCTTCTACCGCACCGATGAAGGCGTGGTGCTGCACGACAAGGATGTCTGCATTGGCTGCGGCTATTGCGCCTATGCCTGCCCATTTGGTGCGCCGCAATTCCCGTCTCAAGGCACGTTTGGCGTGCGCGGCAAAATGGACAAGTGCACTTTCTGCGCGGGTGGCCCCGAAGTCAATGGCAGCCAGGCCGAGTTTGAAAAATATGGTCGCAACCGGCTCGCTGAAGGGAAATTGCCGGTGTGTGCCGAAATGTGCTCGACCAAGGCCTTGATTGCTGGTGACGGCGATGTCGTTGCCGATATCTTCCGCAACCGGGTGGTCATGCGCGGCAAAGGCGCCGAGGTCTGGGGCTGGGGCACGGCTTACGGCTCCAAACAAGCCGGTCAACCTGGCGTTGCGGCCCCTGAAGGAGCGAAATCATGAAGCACATCTTGTTTGCAATGGCGATGCTGGCTGCCTTGAGCGCCTGCGGTGAAAAGCCGCAGGCGTTGCAAACGAGCAAGCGGGACGCATCGGCCTATACCGGCACCGGCAAGGCGTTTGTCAACAAAGATTGGAAGCAGGGCGACAAAGCCAGTTGGGAGTCGCACCTCAAGGCCCGCAATCAGTACGGTCAAAACGACTACACCCGCATGAACTGAGTCGGAGGCCCGAATGAAAAACGTCTTTTCTATTGTCTCTGCTTTTGCACTGACGCTGGTGTTGGCCTCGGGCCAGGTTGGGGCGCAAAGCCCACCTGCCTCGGCGCCAGCGGCTGCGATTCCGGCCGTGCAGGCGGCGCCTGCGGATGCACGAGCCGTCAAGAGTCAAAATATTTTCGAAGTGAAGCCCGACGCCAGTCAGGAGCCCGGATACGCCGCGCAAACCAATGGTGAACGCGCCAAAGTGCAGCCGGGTAACAACGCGCCAATGTGGCGTCAGGTTGGCTCTGGTGTGACGGGCTACAGCAGCCTGCCTAAAGACCAAGCGCCGGAGGCTGGTGTGCTAATACAGCCGTTTGTTCAGTACCCCGGCTCGCGCCTGACCAATGCGGGCGAAGCCTGGCGGCAAACACGCAACCAATGGATCATTCCTTACGGCGGGTCGCTGGTGCTGATTGCGCTGGGTGCCCTTGGGCTGTTTTACTGGCGTGTCGGCCCCATCAAGCTGCACGAAAAGCCCACCGGCCGCATGATCATGCGCTTTACCTTGTTCGAGCGCGCGGCGCACTGGGCCAACGCCATTGCTTTCTGCATCCTGGCTATTTCCGGCCTGATCATGGCTTTTGGCAAGTTTTTCTTGCTGCCCGTCATGGGCCTCAGCTTGTTCGGTTGGCTGACGTACTTGTTAAAGAACGCACACAATTTTGCCGGTCCCGTGTTTGCTGTTTCATTGCTGATTGTGATCATCACCTTCGTTCGTGACAACCTGCCGGCCAAGGGTGACCTGAGCTGGGTCCTCAAGGGCGGTGGTATGTTGGGAGGCGAAGAAGTCAAGTCGGGTCGGTTCAACGCCGGTGAGAAGATCGTGTTCTGGGGCGGTGTCTTTTTGCTCGGGCTGATTGTGATCGGCTCCGGCTTGGTCATGGACAAACTGATTCCCGGCCTGGGCTACGAGCGTGGCACCATGCAGTTGGCCCACTTGGTGCACTCGGTCTCCAATATTCTGATGGTTGTCATGTTCATGGCCCACATCTATCTGGGTACCGTGGGCACCGAGGGTGCTTACCAGGGCATGAAGACTGGCTATGTGGACGAGACCTGGGCCAAGGCGCATCACGCGCTCTGGCTCGAGGACGTCAAGAGCGGAAAAATACCGCCCCAGCGTTCAGCGACAGCGGTTTCCGGTCAACCCGTTCAAGTTTGAGAAGTTTGAGAAAGCCTGTATGGAAAAACCTCTGAAACAAATAGTTGTGATCAGCATCCTGCTCGTGATGGGCACCGCAGTGATGGCCAAGTTGCCCGCTCCATCCGATGAAGTCAAAGCGAAAGCGGCCGAGGCGGCGGCCAAGGCTGCTTGGAGCGGCAAGGTCGACGCCTACCTGAGTTGCAAGGCGCAGGACAAGGTGGCAGCCCATTACTTCCAGACGGCTAAAGCCCAAAACAAGGACGTCAAGCCGGCTACAGTCATGCCGCCTTGCGCCGACCCGGGCGCTTTTTCTTACACGCCAGGCGAACTTGCCAAGCCATTGGAGGCGGCCGGTGCGCATTCACCACCCGCCACGGCCACCAGTCCACCTAGTGGCAATGTGCCGGCCGCAGCCATTGCCCCGGCCAAAAAACCCTGAACGCCTTGCTGCCGTCTCTGACCCAGGCTCGCGCGCCGCTGACGCGTGAAGTGACCGCACTCAATGAGTGGGGCGACGTTGACACGGTCTCTATCCCGGCTGAGCGCGCGCTCACCGTATATGTCGACAAACGCGAGCTGGTCACGCTGATGACGCTGGGCGCCCACCCAGAGTTACTGGTGCTGGGATTCTTGCGCAATCAGCGGTTGGTGCATTCGGTGCAAGAAGTTGAATCCATTAGCGTCGATTGGGACGTGGGCGCCGCTGCTGTTAAAACCCGCCGGGGCATTTCCGATATTGAAGCGCGCACCGCCAAGCGCGTCGTTACCACCGGTTGTGGCCAGGGCAGTGTGTTTGGTGACCTGATGGCAGAGGTGGACAGCTTGGTACTGCCGGCAGCCACTCTGACGCAAAAGCAGTTGTACGGCATCGTCAATGCCATCCGGCTGCAAGAAACTACCTACAAGTCATCGGGCTCCGTGCACGGTTGCGCCTTGTTTCAAGGTGAAGAAATGTTGGTTTTTGTGGAAGATGTAGGCCGCCACAACGCGATTGACACCATCGCCGGCTGGATGTGGTTGCAACCCGCTGCGGCCAAGACGGGGCACGACAAAGTTTTTTACACCACCGGACGTCTGACCAGCGAGATGGTGATCAAGTCGGCGCAAATGGGGGTGCCGATCGTGGTGTCGCGCAGCGGCATCACCCAGATGGGCCATGACGTGGCGCAGCGCCTCGGCTTGTGCGCCATTGGCCGCGCGACCAACAAGCGTTTTCTCTGCTACAGCGGCACCGAACGTTTGCTGCTGCAGCCGGAACTGGTGGGCCCACGGCTGCATGCCGCAGCCTGACATCGGGTTTTTACCCTAAGGCGAGTCGACGCGTCGAAAGCGGCAAATAGTCTGATGCCGATGGTGTGTCACTGCCAATGCACGCCCTGCACGCTTCGATCCGGCGTCTGCAGTTAGCAGGCGACTCATGAAAAGATTTCAAAAGATTTAATTGACAATGCGAATAATTCGCATTAAGATTTGTCTGCGTTTAAGTTTTACTAACTTTTTTTACCAGCGAAGCCTCATACCATGACACGACTGCGATTTTTTGTATTAAGCCTCCTCTCCGTCGGCGTGATGACGGGCAATGCCTTGGCGGGTGAACCCGAGCTACTGCTGGTCATCAAGAACCATCAGTTTGAACCCAGTGAGTTGAAAGTCCCCGCCGGTCAGCGTGTGAAATTGATCGTCCATAACCAGGACACGACGCCCGAAGAGTTCGAAAGCCACAGTTTGAACCGTGAAAAGATGATGCCTGCTGGCTCGAAGGTCTCGATCTACATTGGACCGCTGAAGCCGGGGCGTTACAGCTTTTACGGCGAGTACAACGCAGCCTCCGCCAAAGGCGTCGTCGTCGCGGAATAACGGTCACCTATTACACCTACTGGAAAACTCATGCTTGGCGTTGCAATCATTGTCTTTCGTGAAACTCTGGAGGCCGCATTGTTTGTCGGCATCATCGCCGCGGCAACCCGCGACCTGCTGGGGCGAGGTCGCTACCTGACGGGCGGCGTTCTGGTCGGCGTGGCCGGCGCACTGGCCTTGGCAGCGGGTGCCGAACGCATTGGTGCACTGGCCGATGGGATTGGCCAAGACCTGGTGAATGCGGCTATTCTGAGCGTAGCTCTTGCCATGCTGATGTGGCATTCTGTTTGGGTATCCAATCAGGGTGCTCAATCTGCCGCTGACGCGCGCGCACTTGGCAATTCATTCGAGCGCGGCCAGCGCAAGCCTTGGGCGCTGCTGGTCGTCGTTGCTTTGACGGTATTGCGCGAGGGCGCCGAAACCGTATTGTTTGTGGCAGGCTTCGCCAACGGGTCGGGTCAGACTGGCACCGTGGCGGGTGCGCTAGCAGGCGTGCTCGGTGGCACCGCGTTGGGGCTGCTGTTGTACGTCGGGCTGTCGCGTATCCCGGTGAGGCGCGTGTTTGCGGTGACCAATTTACTGGTCCAGTTGCTCGCCGCATCCATTGCCAGCCAGTTGGCGCGTGCGCTGTCACAGGCCGGTCTGTTCAACCAATGGGGGCAGACCGTGTGGGATACCTCGGAGTGGCTGCGGGTGGATTCCCCGATTGGCACGGTGGCCCATGCCTTGGCAGGCTATGAGGCGCAGCCGACCGGCTTGCAAGTTGCCTTCTATCTGCTGGCGTTGTTGGCCATGATCAGCGGCACCCACTGGGTAAAAAGCGCGCAGACCCGCGCTCGGGCCAGCCCGGTCAGTTAAGCCGCACCTCGCGTCCTCATTCCCTTTCTTTTTTTACTCAGGAGTTAATTTTCATGCATACCGCTACCAAGGCGGGGGCAGGCGTTTTGCTGACCCTCGCACTCTCTTTACCACTCGCGACAGTGGCCCGCGCCGGACCCAGTGACTACATCTATAACCCGATTGTGGAAGAGGGGGAAAAAGAGGTCGACCTCAAGTTTGGAACGGCCAACGCTCGTGACGGAACCCGCGAAAGTGCGCTGTCCCTGGGGCTTGGATTCGGCGTGAATTCATGGTGGTTCACCGAGGTCTATGTCAAAGGCAACCGGCAGACGCCGGATGGCTGGCGCTTTGACGCCATTGAATGGGAAAACAAGTTCCAGTTGACCGAAACCGGCAAGTATCCGGTCGATGTCGGTTTGGTAGTGGAAATTGAGCGTCCGCAAGACCGCTCGGAGGGTTGGGAATTGCGCTTTGGCCCTCTGTTTCAGATGGAGTTGACGCCCAAGGTGGTGGCCAACGTGAATCTATTGTTTGGCCGTCACTACAACGCCGCGACGCCCTCGTCGATGAGCATGGACTATCAATGGCAACTCAAGTACCGATGGAAGCCTGAATTTGAGGTCGGAGCGCAGGGCTTGGGCAGCTTAGGGCCGTGGCGAGAATGGTTGCCGAGCGACCAACAAGAGCATAAAGCTGGACCCGCGGTGTTCGGAAAAATTCGGCTGGATGGCCGCCGTGCACTCAACTACAACGCGGCATGGCTGTTGGGCCACAACACGAACACAGCGAACAACACCGTGCGTGTGCAGGTCGAATACGAGTATTGAACCCAAGCCTCAAATTCAAAGGCGGCGCGCGCCAATGAGGCGCAGACATCGAGTAACAGCAGGGGCGCCCCGGGATCAAGCGCTAGTTTCTGCCGCAGGCCCCTACCGCAGGCGCGCTGCAGCCCGCGCCGAACTGCGCTAAGGTAGCGCCATGAACATCACATTTTGGCGCCTGGGCGCCCGCTCTTTATGGCGCGACCTGCGCTCCGGTGAACTTCGCTTGCTGATCGTGGCGGTCACCTTGGCGGTGGCGGCCTTGACGGCGGTAGGCTTCTTTGCCGATCGGCTCAAGGGCGGTCTACAGCGCGATGCACGGCAGCTGCTCGGGGGCGATGCGCTGGTCTCCAGCGACAACGCCACCCCCGCTGCTTTTGCCGAGAAAGCGCGCTCGCTGGGGTTGGACGTGGTGCAAACGCTGGGTTTTCCAACCATGGCGCGCGCGCCGGAAGCCCTGGGGGGCGCCAGCAAACTGGTGGCCTTGAAGGTGGTAGAGCCCGGTTATCCGCTGCGCGGTCGGTTGCAGGTCAGCAGTCAGCCGGGTGAGCCCGGCAGCCTGACGCAAACGATACCCGCGCCGGGTGAGGCCTGGATCGACGCGCCCTTGCTGGAGGCTCTTCGGGCGCAGATGGGCGATGCTGTGTTGCTGGGTGACAGCAGTTTGCGCATTGGAAAAATTATTGTCAGCGAGCCGGACCGCGGTGCCGGATTCATGAATTTTGCGCCGCGCGTCATGATCAACCGCGCCGACGTTGCGGCCACCGGACTGATCCAGCCCGCCAGCCGTCTGACTTACCGCCTGGCCGTGGCTGGCGCGGACAAAAGCGTCAATGCGTTTGTCGACTGGGCGCAGCTTGAGGTCAAAAAGCCCCAGGTACGCGGCGTGCGCGTGGAGTCGCTGCAAGGCGGGCGCCCGGAGCTTGGGCAGACTTTGGCGCGCGCCGAGAAGTTCCTCAATCTGATTGCCTTGCTGGCGGCGCTGTTGAGTGCCGTGGCGGTGGCGCTGGCGGCGCGTGGTTTTGCGGCCAAGCACCTCGACGATTGCGCCATGCTGCGCGTGCTGGGGTTGAGTCAGCGCAGCATCGCCGCCAGTTATGCCTTTGAGTTCACGCTGATTGGCCTGCTGGCCAGTTCGCTCGGGGTGGCCATTGGTTACGCGGTGCATTACGTGTTTGTGTTGTTGTTGGCGGGTCTGGTGGCGGCTGCGCTGCCGCCAGCGGGCCTGTGGCCGGTTATTTTTGGCCTGGGCATGGGTTTGACCTTGTTGCTGGCCTTTGGCTTGCCGCCGGTCTTGCAACTGGCCCAGGTGCCGCCACTGCGTGTGATCCGCCGGGATGTGGGCAATCTCAAACCCGCCTCGCTGGGCGTGCTCGGTCTGGGCGTGGCCGGTTTTGCCGTGCTGCTGCTGGCCGCCAGCAGCGATGTCAAACTTGGTCTGATTGCGGTGGGCGGCTTTGCCGCGGCCAGTGTGCTGTTTGCTGTTTTGAGCTGGGGCGCCGTCATGCTGCTGCGCCGTTTGGTCAACGAGCGCACCGCGCCGCGCGCCGTGATTCTGGCGATGCGCCAGATTTCGGCCCGTCCGGCGTATGCCGTGGTGCAGGTCAGTGCGCTGGCGCTCGGATTGCTGGCGCTGGTGCTGCTGGTGTTATTGCGCACCGACCTGATCAACAGCTGGCGCCAGGCCACGCCGGCCGATGCGCCGAACCGCTTTGTCATCAACGTCATGCCGGAACAAGGCGATGCGTTTGCAGCGGCCTTGCGCGCGGCCGGGGTGTCCAAATTTGACTGGTATCCCATGATTCGGGGTCGGCTGGTGGCGATAAACGGCAAAACGGTGACCCCGGACGACTATGCAGA
>JANYHL010000042.1 GCA_025359085.1 Gammaproteobacteria bacterium | reverse complement strand
TTCCGATATATTACTCACCCGTTCGCCACTCGCCACCAGGATTGCTCCCGTGCTGCCGTTCGACTTGCATGTGTAAGGCATGCCGCCAGCGTTCAATCTGAGCCAGGATCAAACTCTATAGTTCGATCTTGAATTTTTTGCCCAATTTCTCAGGCTACTCATAAATTGGAATCAACGTGAACTTCATTTCTGAATTTCACATCTTTTTTACTTCATGAGCGTTTGTATGTCAGTTAAGACATAGTTCCGAAGAACTTGGCTTTTCGCCTCAAACGCCCACACTTATCGGCTGTATGTTTTTAATGATCTTCAGCACCACTCAACTTGCGTCTCGCTTTGCCTTCTTGCTCTTCACTGTGATCAGCGGAGCCTTAAATTATAGTACGCTTTTTGCGCTTTTCTTGGAAATTTTGAAATTTCTTATTTATTTTTCTTGCCGACTTAAATCTGAATTGCGGTTAAATCGCATTTATTAGCGTCTTAACCCGGCACCAAGTACCCATCTGATTTTCTTCAGCGAAGCCTTGAACTATAGCACCTATTTGCTCATTGTGAAGCTTTTATTGACCGACTTCCTGTCACCCGGCAGCTTGTTTGTGGCCACCGCAGGCCGTGTAGACCGAGCATCTTGCGCCGCCGCGGCAGATCAGCACCAAGGTGACAGCCAATTCAGCCCACTTTCGGCAAACTTCATCCTACAGACGACGGCCAGTCCGAGTCCGCGCAGCGCGTCGGCCAGATCGACACCTTAGCGTCGTTGCGAAATTAGAAAGGTCCGCTATGGATTTTGAGTATTCACCCCAAGTGCAGGCTCTGCGCCAGCGCCTGGAGGACTTTATCGACCGTTACGTACTGCCCTACAACGGCGCATGGCATCGCTCCGTGGCGCAGGGCATCTTCCCCCCCCTTTTTATAGACGATCTCAAGGCCCTGGCCCGGTCGGAAGGCTTGTGGAATTTATTTTTACCCAGTCTCCACGACGACGAGCCCGGCCAGCGACTGAGCAACCTGGCCTATGCGCCACTGGCCGAGGTGATGGGGCGCCTGCCGTGGGCTTCGGAGGTATTCAACTGCAGCGCACCCGACACCGGCAATATGGAGCTGTTGCATCTGTTTGCCACCCCAGAGCAAAGCCAGCGCTGGTTGCGCCCCTTGCTGAACGGCGAAATACGCTCTGCTTTTGCCATGTCCGAGCCCGACGTCGCTTCCTCGGACCCCACCAACCTACAGACCCGTGTCCGCCATGAAGGCGAGCAATTGCTGTTGCACGGGAGAAAATGGTTTGTGACGGGCGCCGCGCATCCAAACTGTCGATTGCTGATTGTGATGTGCCGCAGCGATGACGAAAGCACCGACAAACATGCCCAGCACAGCATGGTGCTGGTACCCATCGACACGCCTGGTGTCACGCTGGTGCGCAACATCCCGATCATGCAGCACCATTCGCCCGAAGGGCATTGCGAAATCATCTTCAAAGACGTACGCGTGCCGGCTGCCAATATGCTGGGCCAGGAGGGCTCCGGTTTTGCCATGGCGCAAGCGCGGCTGGGCCCGGGGCGCATCCATCACTGCATGCGCACCATCGGCCAGTGCGAATTGGCACTCACCATGATGTGTGATCGCACGTTGGAGCGGCACGTCTTTGGCAAGTACCTGGCCGACTTTGCAAATGTGCAGGAATGGATCGCTGAGTCGCGCCTGGAAATTGACCAAGCCCGCCTGCTGGTATTGCGCGCCGCCTGGCAACTCGACCAAGGTGCCCACCCGCAGAGCCGGGTGGATGTATCCGCCATCAAGGTGGTGACGGCACGGCTGCAGACGCGGGTGGTCAACCGCGCGATGCAGGTGTTTGGCGCCATGGGTCTGTCACCCGACACGCCGCTGGCTTACTTCTGGACCTGGGGCCGCGCCATGCAGCTGCTGGATGGCCCGGATGAAGTGCATTTGCGCACCGTAGCCCGTCATGAGTTGGCGCAGGCGCGAGAGCACCGGGGCGCGAGTTCGGCATACTTCACGCTGCCAGAACAACTGCTGGCCGAGCCGCGCATCCGGTAGCCGCTTGCTTGGTGCCTGGGGCGGCGGGAGGGGCCGCCCACCGAAAAAGCCGGGGCAAAGGCGCAACCCGCCACCCAATGCCCCGTGTATGACCGAACCGGCTCTAACCCGCTGCCCGCCGCGTCAATATTTCAAAGGCCGGCAGCGTTTTGCCTTCAAGCACTTCCAGAAAGGCGCCGCCGCCGGTCGAGATGTAGCCGATCTGCTTTTCAATGCCGTACTTGGCGATGGCTGCCAGGGTGTCGCCACCCCCGGCAATTGAAAACGCGCTCGACTCCGCGATGGCCCGGGCGATGGTTTGGGTGCCGTTCTCGAACGCAGCAAACTCAAACACGCCGACCGGGCCGTTCCAGACAATGGTGCCGGCCGCCTTGAGTTGCGTCGCCAGGGCAGCGGCGGTTTGGGGACCGATATCGAGAATCAGGTCGTCGTCGGCGACCTCAGTGGCGGCCTTGACGGTTGCCACGGCGTCGGCCGCGAAGGTCTTGGCGGTGACCACATCGGTCGGGATGGGGACGGCAGCGCCGCGCGCCTTCATGGCGGCGATCACAACCCTGGCATCTTCCAACAAGTCAGGCTCGGCCAGACTCTTGCCGATCTTCAAGCCCGCCGCCAGCATGAAGGTGTTGGCGATGCCGCCACCGACGATGAGCTGGTCCACTTTGCTGGCCAGACTTTTCAAAATGGTCAGTTTGCTCGACACCTTGGAGCCCCCCACAATCGCCACCAGCGGGCGTTTCGGGTTCGCTAGCGCTTGGGTGAGGGCGTCCATCTCAGCCGCCAGCAGCGGACCTGCGCACGCCACCGTGGCAAATTGCGCAATGCCGTAGGTGGAGGCTTCAGCGCGGTGTGCCGTGCCAAAGGCATCATGCACAAAAATATCGCACAAGGCCGCCATTTTTTTGGCCAGCGCTTCGTTGTTTTTCTTCTCGCCGGGATTGACTCGGCAATTTTCCAGCAACACCAGCTGGCCGGGCTCAACGCTGACGCCATCGACCCAGTTGGAAATTAAGGGCACGGCGCGACCCATCAACTCGGCCAGGCGCTGGGCCACCGGCGCCAGCGAATCTGCTGGTTTGAACGCACCTTCGGTCGGGCGCCCCAGATGCGAGGTGACCATCACCGCCGCCCCGGCGTCGAGCGCCATCTGGATGCACGGGATGGAGGCGCGAATGCGGGTGTCTTCCGTGATGTGCCCGGCTTCGTCTTGCGGCACATTCAGATCGGCGCGGATAAAAACCCGTTTGCCGCAGACTTGGCCCTGGGCGCACAGATCGGAAAAGCGGATAACGTTCATAAAAACCCTTGTTGCTAAGATATTAATTAAATTGTAGGAGCGCCTTCACACCGTCAGCGCAGGTCGCAGGCGTCAACGCCGCGCTTGACGCCTGCGACAAGATCACCCGGGCTTACAACATACGGTCCAAGGCGGCGGCCAGTTGCCCGACCGTGCGGTCCACGTTGTGCCACTTGTCCAAACCGAACAGACCGACCCGGAAGGTCATGAAATCAAGGGGCTCATCACACTGCAGTGGCACGCCGGCGGCGGTTTGCAGGCCAAGCGCCAGAAATTTGCGGCTGGACTGGATCTCGGGATCGCGCGTGTAGCTCACCACCACGCCCGGCGCCGTGAAACCCTCTGCCGCCACACTCGGGATGCCGCGGCGCGCGAACAGCGCGCGCACCTTGGCGCCCAGGTCGATCTGCTCGGCGCGCACGCGCTCAAAGCCGTAAGCCTGTGTCTCCTTCATGGTGTCGCGCAGGCGCGTGAGCGCATCGGTCGGCAAGGTGGCGTGGTAGGCATGGCCGCCGTTCTCGTAGGTTTCCATGATCTGCAACCACTTTTTCAGGTCGCAGGCGAAGCTGCTACTGCTGCTGGACTCGATGGCAGCGCGGGCACGCTCACTGAGCATCACCATGGCGCAGCAGGGCGAGCTGCTCCAGCCTTTTTGCGGCGCACTGATCAACACATCGACACCCGTGTCCACCATGTTGACCCACATCGCGCCGGAGGCCACGCAGTCCAGCACGAACAGGCCACCGACCGCATGCACGGCAGCAGCCACGGCGCGCAGGTAAGCGTCGGGCAGCATCATGCCGCTGGCGGTTTCTACGTGCGGGGCAAACACCACGTCCGGCCTTTTGGCGTGGATGGCGGCCACCACCTCGTCAATCGGCGCCGGCACCCAGGGCGATTGCGGGTCGGAGCCCACCCGGCGCGCCTTGAGCACGGTGGACTCTGCAGCGATCTGGCCCATGTCCAGAATCTGCGTCCAGCGGTAGCTGAACCAGCCATTGCGCAGGATCAGCACTTTTTTGCCGCCCGCAAACTGGCGTGCCACCGCTTCCATGCCGAAAGTGCCACTGCCCGGCACCAGCAGCGCCGACTGGGCGTGGTACACCTCCTTCAACATGGCGGAGATGTCCTGCATCACGCGCTGGAAACTTTGCGACATGTGATTGAGCGCGCGGTCGGTATAGACCACAGAAAATTCGAGCAGACCTTCGGGGTCGACGTGGGGTAGCAGGCCGGACATGGCGTTCTCCTTTTTCAGTTGCACTGGACAGAGGCTGGGCCCCCCTGCGTTTGAACTTACCAGCTTAGCACGCAGCGCGACCGTCAAGGGCTATCAAACCACAACAACAGCCCCAGCCAGGCGCGCCGGGCGGGTCACAAACCGTGTGGCAAGGCCTCGTCCTTGAGTTGCCGGCGCAGCGCCACATGGTCTGGCACGACCGCCTGCACGGTGGCCCAGAAACGCGGGCTGTGGTCCATCACCCGCAAGTGGCTGAGTTCATGCACCACCACATAGTCGATGACGGCGGGCTGAAAGTGCATCAGGCGCCAGTTGAGCCGGATCGAGCCGTCAATGCGGGCGCTGCCCCAGCGGGTGCGGGCATTGCTCAGGGCCAGCCTGCGCCACTGCACCTGCAGCTGCGGAGCAAAGTGGTCCAGCCGTTTGGTAAAGAGCTGCTGCGCCTGGCGCCTCAACCAGGCTTGCACTGCATCCCGAATTTGATCCGGCGTGGCGTCGACCGGCAGCGTCAGGCGCAGCGTCAGGCCCGGCGCATCGGCCTGCGTGAGTTCAGCCATGCCGATGGCCCCCGCTTTCAGTTTGACGCCCGCGCCAGCGGCGGCTTGCTGCGGCACCAGCAACAGCCGCAGTAACTGCCCCAGGTACGGAATCATCGCGCCGTCACACCACGCGATGCGACGCGCCAGCAGGCGCTGCTGGCGCGCTTGCGTCTCACCCAGTTTCTGGACAATCCAGTGCGATTTATCCCGCAACGCCGCGTCCACCTGATGCAGAGGCACCCCTTTGGGCGCGCTCACCACCAGCCCTTCGGGTCGAATCACAAACCCAATGCTGCGGCGCTGGCCGCGCTTGAACTCGTAGGCCACCAGCCGGTCGCACAACCGGGCTTCGCGATTGGCGCGCGGGTGGCGCCAGCTGCTGGGAGCCGCGACCGGGGCGGGCGCGGGCGGCGGCGGCGGGTTGACCGGCAAGCCCTCTGACGCTCTTATTTCAATAGCTAGTGGCGCTTTATTCTCGCGGGCTGGTGCCCAATTTGGCTCAAACAGATCAAGCGTAAAGCGGAGCAAGGGATGCATCGCGCGGCGCTTACAAGTAGGCGTCGGGGTCAATCCGGCGCATTTCGGCTTCGATCCAGGCCTGTACCTCGCGCATCAGCTCTTTGGGTTCGCGCCCGACGCTGGCAATGGCCGGGCCAATCGAGACATCGACCACCCCGGGGTGCTTGATGAAACCCTGGCGCGGCCAGCATTTGCCGGACGACACGGCAATCGGCACCACCGGCGCCCCGGTCTCCACCGCCAGCCGGGTGCCCGCCGTTTGATAGGTGCCGGTTTGGCCGCGCGCGATGCGCGTGCCCTCGGGAAACATGATGACCCAGGTCCCTTGCGCCAGGCGCCGCTTTCCTTGCTCAATGACATGCTTCATGGCCAGGGCGCGGGACTCGCGGTCAATGTGGATCATGTCCAGCCGCGCCATCGACCAGCCAAAAAACGGAAGGCGCAACAGTTCGCGCTTGAAGACAAACGCCAGCGGGCGCGGCATCAAGGTCGGGATCAGCAGCGTCTCCAGCGTGGACTGGTGTTTGCACAGCAAAACTGCGGGCAGGGTGGCACCCGCTGGCAAGTGTTCCAAGCCATTGACGCGCACCCGCACACCCAGCAACACGCGCGTGCCCCAAATCACCAGCCGGAACCAGTTGACGGCAAACCACCACAGCGTGGTGCGGCGCACCCAGAGCGAAATCAGCACCAGCGCCAGCCCCCACGGAATCACCGTGAGCAGCAACCAGGCCATGTGCAACAGGGAGCGAATCAGTAACATTTATGCGTTTTAGGCCTCTAGCCCCCGTGGATACTGCCTGAGCAGCTACTATTTTTATAACTTTGTAGTCGCCCGCTCAGTCTTGGCCGTATCCCGCGCAATCAAAAAGTCAGCCAAGGCGGCCAGATCTTCATGCACCTGCGTCGCCTTTGGAAAGTTATGCGGCAAACGCCGACCGCGGTAGGCGGCACCCTTGCCGGTCAGCACCAGATGAGGCTCGCAACCCACGCGCGCGCCCGCCAGCACATCGCGCGCCGTGTCGCCCGCCGTTGGCACACCGCGCAAGTCCACCCCATAGCGCTCGCCAATTTGTTCAAACAGGCCAGACTCGGGCTTGCGACAGTGGCAGCCCTCATCGGGCGCGTGCGGGCAATAAAAGACGGCATCGACCCGGCCACCGACCGCCGCCAGCATCTTGTGCATCTTGGCGTGGATCGCATTGAGCATCGACACATCAAACAAACCACGCCCCAAGCCGGACTGGTTGCTGGCAATCACCACATGCCAGCCGGCATGGTTGAAACGGGCAATCGCCTCCAGCGCGCCGGGCAAGGGCAGCCATTCTTCGGGGGTTTTAATGAATTCGGCACTGTCCTGATTCAGGGTGCCGTCACGGTCGAGGATGACGAGTTTCATGGTGCCCATGGGGTTGTGGACGCAGCCAGCGGCTCAGGCCGCCAGCCGCGCCAGATCAGCGACGCGGTTCATGGCGCCGTGCAGGCTTTTCAGCAAGCCCTGGCGGTTCAGGCGCAAGTCCAATTGTTCGGCATTGACCAGCACGCTGTCAAAGAACGCATCCACCGGCGCGCGCAGCGCCGCCAGGGTTTGCAGCGAGGCGGTGTAGTCAAGCGCTTCAAACTGCGCATTCGCCTGCGGCACCAGTGACTGCATCGCGGCAAAAAGGGCAATTTCGGCAGGTTCCTGCAGCAGCACTTCGCTGACATGCGGGTCCACGTCAGGCGTTTTTTTGAGGATGTTGCCGATACGTTTGTTGGCCGCGGCCAGCGCCGGGGCTTCGGGCAACGCGGCAAAGGCGCGCACGGCGGCGAGGCGCTTGGGGATGTCGCCCAGGCGTTGTGGCTGAAGCGCCAGTACAGCATCGACCTCCTGCGAATTGAACGACTGTTCGCGCAAGCTTCCGGCGAGGCGGTCATAGATGAAACTAAGCAGAAACTCTGCCGTTAACGGTGCAATCGAACGAATCGTCCTATGCGTCAATTCCTTAATAGGCTGACCAGTTGCGGTAAGCACCGTCTGGCTGTTGTCAATGCCTTTATCGGCCAACGCGTTATCAACAAGTCCCTCGGCCAACACAAGCAGCTTATATAAATCCAGTGGCAAGTCTCTTTCCACAAGCATCCTCACCACCCCCAACGCATGACGGCGTAGCGCAAACGGGTCTTTGTCGCCAGTCGGCAAGTTGCCAATGCCGAACATTCCCACCAATGTTTCCAGCTTGTCAGCCAGCGCCACGACCACGCCTACCAAATTGCGCGGCAGTTCATCTCCGGCAAAACGCGGCTTGTAATGGTCTTCAATGGCGCAGGCAATCTCTTCGCCCAGGCCGTCATGGCGCGCGTAATAGCCGCCCATGATGCCCTGCAGTTCGGGGAACTCGCCCACCATGTCGGTCAGCAAGTCGGCCTTGGCGAGCATGGCCGCAGTGCCTGCTGGTCCGTCATCAATTGTGCTGACGCCCGCCTCCTTAAGTTGGCGAGCGATAGCGATGGCGATGGCCTGCACACGAAACATACGATCGCGCTGTGAGCCCAGCTTATTGTGATAAACGACCTTGTCCAGTCCTTCGACGCGCGAAGCAAGCGTCTTCTTGCGGTCCTGGTCGAAGAAGAACTTGGCATCCGCCAGGCGCGGGCGCACCACGCGCTCGTTGCCGCCAATGACAAAGCTGGCGTCCACCGGACTGATGTTGCTGACCACCAGAAACTGGTTGCTCAGCTGGCCTGCATCATCGAGCAGCGGAAAATATTTCTGGTTCGCCTTCATGGTCAGGATCAGGCACTCCTGCGGCACCTCCAGGAACTGGGGCTCAAACTGGCACACCAGCACGTTGGGGCGCTCCACCAGGGCCGTCACCTCGTCCAGCAGCGCTTCATCTTCAATCGGGTGCAGCGCGGCGTGTGAGCCACGCGGGTCGCTGCGGCCCAGCGCAGCCGCGGCGCCCTCCAACTGCTGCACGATGTCGCTGCGACGCTCGGCAAAGCTGGCCGTCACGGCGCCGTCTTGTGCCAGGGTGGTGGCGTAGTCGTCGGCATGCGCGATCAGCACCGGCGAGACGCGGGCCTCGAACCGGTGGCCCTGGGTGCTGTTGCCCGCCGTGAGCCCCAGCACCTTGACCGGCACCACGGTGCTGCCGTGCAGCGCCACCAGGCCGTGCGCCGGGCGCACAAAGTGCACGCTGCTCCAGCCCGGCAACTCGCAATCGGCCTCCAGCTGGTAACTCATCAGCTTGGGAATCGGCAGCTTGGCCAGCGCTTGCTCCAGCGCCTTTTGCAGGCCGGCGTCAAGCGTGGCGCCGCTGACCAGGCTGTCGTAAAACAGCGCTTGCGCCTTGCCGTCGGGGGCTTGTCGCAGCGCCGCCACCGCCGCCACCGGGTCGGAAACCTCCGCACCGAGCGCCTGCAATTTCTTGATCAGCGCGGGGGTAGCTTGGCCGGCGGCGTCCAGCCCGACGCTCACCGGCATGAGTTTTTGCTGCACCGCCTGGTCGGCGGCCTTGTGCCAAACCTGGGTGATGTGGGCCGCCAGACGGCGCGGCGAGGCATAGGCCGTGACCACCGATGCGGCACTGGCCAGCCCCTGGGCGCGCAGTTGTTCACCGAGCTGGCTGGCAAACGCCTCGCCCAGCTTCTTGAGCGCCTTGGGCGGCAGCTCTTCAACAAACAATTCAACGAGAAGGTTTTGAGTCGTCATGGTTAACTATTCTTTTATGCTGTTCGGCTGAGCTTGCTTGATCACGCAGCCTTCTTGGTCATCTGCGCCACCCACTCGCGCGGCGCCAGCGGGAAGCCCAGGCGTTCGCGGCTCTCAAAATAGCTCTGCGCCACGGCGCGCGCCAGGTTGCGGATGCGCCCGATGTAGGCGGCGCGTTCGGTCACACTGATGGCGCCCCGAGCGTCGAGCAGGTTGAAGCTGTGCGCGCACTTGAGCACCTGCTCGTAGGCAGGCAGGGCCAACTGCTGCTCAATCAGGTGCTTGGCCTGACGCTCGTGCGCCGTGAAAGCGGTGAACAAGAAGTCGGCGTCGCTGTGCTCGAAGTTGTAGGCCGACTGCTCTTTTTCGTTTTGCAGGTAGACGTCGCCATAACGCAAGCCCTCGGTCCACTGCAGGTTGTAGACGTTGTCCACGCCTTGCAGGTACATCGCCAGGCGCTCTAGGCCATAGGTGATCTCGCCGGTGATGGGCCGACAGTCAATGCCGCCGACCTGCTGAAAATAGGTGAACTGCGTGACTTCCATGCCGTTGAGCCAGACTTCCCAGCCCAGGCCCCAGGCGCCCAAGGTCGGGTTTTCCCAGTCGTCCTCAACGAAACGGATATCGTTCTTCTTCAGATCAAAGCCGAGCGACTCCAGACTGCCCAAGTACAGTTCCAGAATGTTGCTGGGGGCTGGCTTCAAGACCACCTGGTACTGGTAGTAATGCTGCAGGCGGTTCGGGTTTTCGCCGTAGCGGCCGTCTTTCGGGCGGCGGCTCGGCTGCACGTAGGCCGCCTTCCAGGGCTCCGGCCCCAGCGCCCTCAAGAATGTCGCGGTGTGCGAGGTGCCGGCGCCGACTTCCATGTCGTAGGGCTGCAGCAAGGCGCAGCCCTGCTCGGCCCAGTAGGACTGCAGTTTCAAAATAATTTGCTGGAAGGTCAACATAAGGGGGTGCTGATGCGGGCTACGCCCTGGGTTTTTGAAAACGACACGCCTGCACGCGTGCAAATGCTGATTTTACGAGGCTTGGACAAGCGCGCCAGCCTAGCACGACCGCGGCTCCGACGACGGGCGTTTTCGCAAGCCGCTGCGCGTGCCCAGTCCCACCACAGCCAGCGCCAGCAGCCAGAGCGGCCAAAGACCATAGCGTGACACCCACCAGGCATAAGGCGTCACACCCGTTCGCCCCTCTACCTCGCCCACCAGGGCGCCCCGCGTGTTGCGTGCCAGCGCGTGGGTGACGCGGCCCCGGTGGTCCACAATCGCCGTCAGCCCGGTGTTGGTGGCCAGCACCAAGGGGCGCGCAAATTCCAGCGCACGCAGGCGCGCGATCTGCAGGTGCTGGTCCATCGCCCAGCCATTGCCAAACCAGGCCAGGTTGCTGACATTGACCAAAATAGTGGGCGCCTGCGCCGGCTCACTGAACAGCAGCCCCAGCTCCTCACTGTACAGATCTTCCACGCAAATATTGGGCGACAGCCGCTGCCCCTGCCATTCAAACGGGGCTTGCCGGGGCGCGCCGCGGTTGAAATCGCCCAGCGGGATGTTCATCATCGCGGTAAACCACTTGAACATCGGCGGAATGAACTCGCCAAACGGCACCAGATGATGTTTGTCGTAGCGCCAGGGCTGCGACTGCCCCGGTTTGAGCCCGACCACGGAGTTGGTATAGCCGTCCTGCGCGTTGCCCAGCGGGGTGCCAATGAGGGCCGCTTGCTGGCCGCTGGCAAACCGCAGTTGCAGTGCACGCCAATAGGCGGGGGGCAATTGCTGCGGCAGAACGGGAAGCGCCGTTTCCGGCGAAATCACCAGCGCGGTGCGGCTGTGGGTGAGCTGCTCGGCGTACCACTGCAAGGCCAGCGGCACGCCACTGCCCGGTTCAAACTTTTCGTTCTGCGGTATGTTGCCCTGCAACAGGGTGACGGCCAGGCGGCCGCTCGAGCCCGCGCTGTCCGCACCGTCCAGGCGTTGCAACTGCGGCAGCGCCAGCAGCCCCAGGGCGGCAGCCAGGGTGATGGCCCGCTGGCGCCAAGACGCATCGGGCGCCACGATCTGCACCAGGCTCATCGCCAGCCACGCCGCCAACGCGCACAAGCCGTACACGCCCAGCCACGGGGCGTAGCCCGCCAGCGGCCCCTCGACGTGGCTGTAGCCCGCCGCACCCCAGCCAAACCCGGTCCACCAGATGCCGCGCGCCAATTCGGCCAACAACCAAAGTGACGCAAAAACAATAGCTGCAAACGCCCTATTGACGGGGGCTAGCGCTACAAAAAGCCCACAAATTGCGGTGTAGTAGAGCGCCAGCAGAGCGGCCAGCGCCAGCACCGCCAAGGCCGCCAGCCAGCTCGGTAAACCGGCGTAAGTGTGCATGGCGACATAGGTCCAGCCAAAGGAGCCGATCAACCAGGCGGTGGAAAACAAGCACCCCCACAAGGCGCCCAAGCGCCAGTTGCGCCGCCAATGCGTTTTGCTGGCCGCGCTGGCGTGACCGGCCTGGCGGGCGCTTTCCAGCAGCCAGGCCAGCCCGCCCAGCGCCAGCAATTGCAACCACCAAACGGGTTGCCCCGGGCGTAAGCCCAACAGATCAAAAGAAGCGTCCGGCAGCGACCAGGGCCAGGCCAGGCTGGCCGCCTGCGCAAACCCCGCCAGCAAGACCAGGGCCACGCGCCCCAGCGTGAGCGCTGGCGCGGGCGCCACCCCCGTGTCAGGCCAGCAGGGCGGCACGCTAAGGAGCGGCCTCAGCCACCGGTGACACCTTGAACCACTTCACCGCCCCGCCTTGGGTCAGCATCACCACAAAGTTGACGCCGGCCAGCACATGACGTTCCCCGCGCTTGGGAACATGGCCCATTTCATGGGCAATCAAGCCGCCAATGGTGTCAAACTCGTCGTCCGGGTCGGTGCCGGTCAACTTGACGCCAAAGGCGTTCTCCACGCGCTCGATCGGCGTGTCGCCACTGACGCGGTAGCTGCGGTCGGCCAGACCATAAATATCCCCTTCATCCTCGTCAATATCGAACTCATCTTCGATCTCGCCCACAATTTCTTCCAGGACGTCCTCGATCGTGACCAGACCGGCAACCCGGCCAAATTCATCGATCACGATCGCCATGTGGTTGTGGTTGCTCTGAAAATCGCGCAACAGGTCGTTGAGCCCCTTGCTTTCCGGCACAAACACCGCCGGGCGCAACAAGGCGCGGATGTTGAGTTCAGGCGCGCGCTGGAGTTTGAGCAAGTCCTTGGCCATCAGAATGCCAAGAATGTTTTCGCGTTCGCCGTCATACACCGGAAAGCGCGAGTGCGCGGTATCAATCACGCCATGCATCATCACATCGTAGGGGTCGGCGATATTGACCAGCTCCATCTGGGTGGCGGGCACCATCACTTCACCGGCCGTCATGTCGGCCATGCCGATGACGCCCTCGAGCATCCGGAGCGACTCGGCGCCAATGATTTCGTTGTCTTCGGCTTCTGCCAGCGTGGCAATCAGCTCGTCGGTCGAGTCCGGCCCGGGGTGAAGGAACTCGGCCAGTTTTCGCAGAAATGTGCGTTTATCTTCCCGATCGGGACGCGTGGGATGGGGGTCTGACACAGCCAGGAGAGCAGGACATGCGGTTGTTTGCGAGCCTCAAGGATAGCGGATTGGGCGCGACCCTGCCGCGCCAGACTCCCCAGCGGCGTTATTTCGGGCTGTTTCGCTGGGCGTTCTGCGCCTCGGAACGGCGTGCCATCACCCCGCCCAAGGCGTCGCGAAACTGTTTCACATGCACCTTGATGCGGTAATCTGTCTGGGCCAATTGTTCTTCCACCAATTCGGTCCAACGGGAGTCCAGCGTGGCGGGCAGCAGCAGCAAATGGGCCTCGGACTCGGAGCCATCGCGCTCCACCGTGGCGCCGGCTTTGCGGGCAATTTTCAACATGGTGGTGTTCTCGCTCAAGGCGTGAATGAACATCCGGCTGACCCCGGCGTTGCGGGCATGCATGGCCGCCCGGTCGAACAGGCGCCCCCCGTAGCCGCGCCCACGCGCTGCTTTCAAGACCGAGACGCCAAACTCGGCGCAGTCACGCTGCTTGCTGTCAGTGTCGAAAGCCAGGTGCGCCATGGCAATCAGGTCCAGCCGCCGGTTGTAAATACCAAAGATATCGTCCCGCTCAAAATCGAGACTGTCGGTATAGCGTTGGATTTGCGCGTCATTGGCCGCAAAGCCGAAACGCAGGTAACGGTCATGCGACTCAAGCGCCAGCAAGTGCCGGGCGATGCGCGCGCGGTGATTGGCGCCGAGTGAGCGGATCGGCACCATCAAAGGCGAGGCCCGGCCGGGCGACGACCCAGTCCCCCCTTCCATGGGCGCAAACCACGTCGCCGAATCCCTGTCAAAGGGGGGGTTAACTTTTTCTTTGGTTTCAGTCATGCGCTGCACTATAAGGGTTTTCCCCTAGACTTGCCAATCCAAAGTGACACCCAATCGTTACTGACGCCGGTTGACCTGTCTCGGGCGGTTGCCGTGGGCATCTGGCACTGCGTCATGCGGCCCGCGCTGGGCACGGCCGCTTTCAGCCGAAGGCGCTGGAATGCTATTTTTAACATAGCTACTTATGCACTATTGACAAGGGCTAGCGCTTGATTTGTCATATAAACTCTCGGTTTTCGGCCGTTTTCAAAAAAACCCCAGGACGGCCTTATCCTCGCTCCATGAAAACCCATGACATGAAAACCCTTGGCCTGATCGGCGGCATGAGCTGGGAATCCACCGTGCCGTATTACCGCGAGATCAACGAAACCGTCAAAGCCCGATTGGGCGGGCTGCACTCGGCCAAAATCATCCTGTACAGCGTTGATTTTCACGAGATTGAACACCTGCAGGCTACCGACCAATGGGACGCAGCCGCTGCCGTGCTGGCCGACATAGCGCAAAAGCTGGAACGCGCCGGCGCCGACGCGCTGGTGCTGTGCACCAACACCATGCACAAGGTCGCCGATGCCATTTCAAACGCCGTGCATATTCCGTTGCTGCACATTGCCGACCCGACTGCGGCGGCGATCCAGCAGGCCGGTTACACGACTGTTGGCTTGCTGGGCACGCGCTTCACCATGGAGCAAGACTTCTACCGTCGCCGTCTGGAACAGGATCACGGCCTGACGCTGCTGACACCCTCGCCAGCCGACCGCGAGCTGGTGCACCGGGTGATCTATGACGAGTTGTGCCTGGGCCAGGTGTTGCCGGCCTCGCGCGACGCTTACCTGCGGGTGATAGCCGAGCTGGGCGCACGCGGCGCACAGGCCATCATTTTGGGCTGCACCGAAATCGCCATGCTGATCCAAGCGCAAGACAGCACGCTGGCGCTCTTTGACACCACCTTGCTGCACGCCCGCAGCGCGGCGCACTGGGCCTTGGCAGACCAGCGATCAGAAAGCCAGCTCGCACCGTGACCACCCGCCGGTTCAAGCAAGTTGACGTCTTCACCGGCACGCCCTACCTGGGCAACCCGCTGGCGGTGGTGCTGGATGGCACGGATTTAAACGACGAAGAAATGCAGCATTTCGCGCGCTGGACCAACCTGTCGGAAACCGCGTTTTTGTTGCCCCCCAGTGCCGCGGCGGCGGCGGCGGGCGCGGATTACCAGGTGCGCATCTTCACCACCGCGCACGAGATGCCATTTGCCGGCCACCCCACGCTGGGCAGCTGCCACGCCTGGCTGGAGCACGGGGGCGCGCCCAAGCACCCCGAACTCATCGTGCAGCAATGCCAGGTCGGACTGGTGCGCATCCGCCGCAGCGCCACGCAACTGGCCTTCGCCGCTCCCGCCCTCACGCGCAGCCAACCCGAACCTGAAGCCGTGGCGCGTTTGGCCGCAGCGCTGGGCCTGCGCCACGACCAGGTGTTGGCCGCGCAACACCTGACCAATGGCCCGCGCCACTTTGGTCTGTTGCTCAGCAGCGCAACCGCGGTGCTGCAGCTTCAGCCCGATCTGGCAGCGCTGCGGCTTTGGATGCTGGAGGCGGGCATCAGCGGTGTCGGCATGGCGGCCGTGGCGGCGGCCTCAAGCGGCAACGGACTCATCCGGCGATCGAACCGGGAAGCGCGCGCTTTTGGCTTCGCCGCACCCGCCGGAATCCATGGCGCGCAGCCAGCGCAAGCGCAGCTTGAAGTGCGATTTTTTGCCAACGATGTGATGGTGAATGAAGACCCGGTCACCGGCAGCTTCAACGCCAGCCTGGCGCAGTGGTTGATCGCCGATGGCCTGGCCCCCACGCACTACACCGCCACCCAAGGCAGTTGCCTGGGGCGCCTGGGCCAGGTGCACATCGGGCAAGACGACGCGGGCCAGGTTTGGGTCGGCGGCGAATCCGTCACCTGCATCGACGGCCACGTCCAACTCTGAGCGCTATTTAATTTATAGCTGGGGTCGCAAGCGCGACAAGGGCCAGTGCCCTCTATCTTATAAATTACGGCCATGGGACACCTTTACCTTGTACGCCACGGCCAGGCTTCATTTGGCGCAGAAAACTACGACCAGCTCAGCCCTCTGGGCCAGCAGCAAAGCGTGCGGCTGGGCCAATACTGGCGCGACAAAGGGCTGACCTTTGACACCGTGCTGACCGGCACGCTGCAGCGCCACCGGCAAACCTATGCGGCCCTCTGTGAGGGTCTGCATGGCGAGGCCAGCGTGGGGGTAACACCTTTGCTCTGGCCTGGCTTGAACGAATTTGACAGCCTGGCGCTGATCGCCACCGTGCACCCCTACCCATTGCCAAAGCCCGACACCCCGGAACTCTATCGGCATCACTTTCGCCTGCTGCGCGATGGACTGACACAGTGGATGAACGGCGTGGTCAGCCCGGTCGGGATGCCCAGCTACCGGGAGTTCCGGCACGGCGTGGTCAGTGCGCTGGACCATATCCGCAAAAACTGCGACGGCCATGTGCTGATCGTCTCCAGCGGCGGGCCGATTGCCACCGCCATCGGCCATGTGCTGGGCACCAGCCCCGAGACCACAATCGAGCTCAATATGCGCCTGCGCAACTGCGCGGTCACCGAGTTTGCCTTCAACCCGAAACGCCATACCCTGCTGACCTTCAACGCGCTGGCGCATCTGGATCAGCCGGAACACGCGTCGTGGATCACGCACGCCTGAGAAGCCTCCAGTCGGAGCGTCCGCGTTAGCGCAGCAAAATCAGCGCCGTGCCAGCTACCGTCATGACGGCACCGAGCCAGGCGCCCGGCGCCGGTGCACGTCTCAGGTGCAGCCACAACAGCGGCAGCACCAGCACCGGTGACACCGACGACAAAATCGCCACCATGCCGACGTCGCCTTTTTGCAGCGCCAGCAAAATCAGCGTCATGCCGACACCCATGGCGATGAAACCGTTGAGCCCGGTCTGCGCCAGCACCCGCAGCGTCGGCGGCTGCTGCGCCCGCGCCGCCCGAAAACCCGCGCCCAACAGCACAAAGTGGGCACAAGTGGCCACGCTCACGCGCACGGCCGAAGCCATCACCGGGTCCACACCGGTGCTCATCACGGGCTTGGCAATCAAGGAGCCGAGCGCCTGGCACAGCGCCGCCAGCAGGGCCAGCAGCAGCCCGGCGCCAACGTGGCCCTGATCGACCTCCCAGGCGTGGCTTTCTTCTTTGCGGCGCCCCAACACAATCGCGGTCATCACGCCCACCAGCGTCAAGACGCCGCCCCACAGGGCTTGCAGGCTCATGCGCTCGTGCAGCAGCCAGAAACCCAGTAGCGCGCTGAACACCGCGTGGGTCGCAAACAACACCCCGGCGCGGCGCGGCCCGAGCCGGTTCATGGCGGCAAACAGCGCGGTGTCGCCAACAAAAATACCGATCAAGCCGCTGACCGCCATGACGCCCCAGGCACCGGGCGAAAACGCGCGCCAGCTGCCGGTGGCGAGCACCACCGCCCACAGCATCAACGCCACCATCAGCATGCGCCAGCGGGTGAACGCAAAGGCGCCCAGATGGCGCGACGGCGTGACCGAGGTGACGCTGCCCAGCGCCCAGCAGGCGGCGGCGCCCAGGGCGAACAAATCATAAGAAACCAGCATGAGTTAAGCGAGGGGCGCGGGTGACGCGGCAATCAGCGAAATCAGCCGACGCTGGGTGCTGGCCGGGACACCAGCGTGCCCGGCGACAGTTGGTCCATTTCGGCCAACAAACGGGCCAGACCGAGCCCCGCTGCGGCCACCAGCGCGCGCCCTTTGTCGGCGCTGGCGGCGGCGGCATTGCCGACCGCACCGGCCGGGTGGTAGTCCTGCATCTGCCAACCGAGCTTGGCGCTCTTGCCATTGCCCAAAATGGCGAATCGTTGCGCCCGGTCCTGCGCGCTGGAATGAAAGTTTTGCGCCTGTGACATAGCCACCCGCGCCGGGTCGAGTGCCAGCATCATGGAGGTCTCCATGTCTCCGGCATGGATGCCAAAACGATGTTCGTCGGCACTGAACAAGGCGTTGACATCCTGCCCTTGTGCATCGATCAGCGGCAAGTTGAACCAGCTGGCGCTGCACACCAGCAGGTCGAGCCGCGCGCGCAGATCGCGTGCCACCAGGTCCATCACGCTGACCTGACCGCCATGCGAATTAAAGATCAGCAGCTTCTGGATACCGGCTGCCGCCACCGACTCGCCCAGGTCCGTCCACAGCCGCAGGATGGTTTCGTTCTTGAGTGTCAGCGTGCCGGGAAAGCGGGCGTGCTCCGGGCTCAAACCGACCGCTTGCGTCGGCAAAAACAGCACCTTCAAGTCAGCAGCCAAATGCGGCAAAGCGGCCACCACAATGCCATCGACCAGCACCGTGTCCACACTTAGCGGCAGGTGCGGACCATGCTGCTCGGTGGCGGCCACCGGCAGCACGGCGATGGTTTGCGCGGCTTGTCCGCTGACGATCAGCTGGGCGAAGTCGCGCGTCGACCAGTCAGCCCAGTAATGCGAACACGGTGTCATGGTGGTCATGGTGGTTGGGGCGCAGCGCCAGCCGAATCGATCCTCGGCCATTCATGGCCGCCATCCGGGCCAACATAGTTGTCACCCTTCGGGTAAGTGTCTTCAAGCAGGCACTCGGGACAAGCGGGCAGATGGGATGGGTTGGGTTGGACATGGCGGGGTCGTTGGAATAGGGCGAGCATGCGCCCCCAGCAGCAGCCAAGGCGGCCAACAGGTGCGCGAAGCAAGAGTGCAAGTATATGAAACTCGGGCCACGCCTTCAAGATAACGGCCTTTGGTGTTGTCGCCGCTGGCGCAAGCGCCTTGCAATGCGATAATTTAAGTTGATTAACTTCCGAAAACCACGCCTTGAAATCCTGCCCCAGTTGCTAGCTTTCAACCCGCCTTGACTGCATCGGGGTTGAAAGCAAAAACCTGCAAACCCTGCCAGATGCAAACCATTACCCGGGAGTGAGCCATGCTCAACATCTTTACGCTGGCCAATGGCCGGCTGTTCCAGGAAGAGATCGATTCGCTGGAAGAACTGTCTAAATTCCAGCCGATCTGGGTCGATCTGGAGTCGCCCACCCAGGAAGAAAAACGCTGGATCAAGCAGCACTACGGCTTGTCGATCCCGGAAGACGCGATGGACGAGGACATCGAGGAATCAGCCCGCTTTTACAAGGAAGACAACGGGGACCTGCACATTCGCAGTGACTTTTTGGTGGCCGACGAGGAGGAGCCGCATACCGTGCGGGTCGCCTTCATCCTGAATCTGGTGAATGTTGAACTCAAGAGCATGGGCGTGTTGTTTTCGATCCACGACGAAGACGTGCCGGTGTTTCGGCTGCTGCGCATGCGGGCGCGGCGCGCGCCGGGCCTGATTGAAGACGCCAAGGAAGTGCTGCTCAAGCTGTTTGATGCCGACGCCGAATACTCGGCCGACACGCTGGAAGGCATTTACGACCACCTGGAAAAGGTCAGTAGCAAAGTGCTGTCTGGCGATGTGACGGACGCCATGGCGGGCGAAGTGCTGGGCGCGATTGCGCGCCACGAAGACATGAGCGGGCGCATCCGCCGCAACGCCATGGACACGCGCCGGGCCGTGAGCTTCATGATGCGCAGCAAAATGCTCAACAGCGAGCAGTTTGAAGAGGCGCGCCAAATTCTGCGCGATATTGATTCGCTCGATTCGCATACAGCGTTCCTGTTCGACAAAATTAACTTTTTGATGGACGCCACCGTCGGCTTCATCAACATCAACCAGAACAAGATCATCAAGATTTTTTCGGTCGCCAGTGTCGCGCTGCTGCCGCCGACATTGATCGCCAGCGTCTATGGCATGAACTTCAAGTTAATGCCCGAACTCGACTGGGCGCTGGGCTACCCGTATGCCGTGCTGCTGATGGTGGCGAGCGCCCTGGTGCCGATGTGGTATTTCAGAAAACGCGGCTGGCTGAAGTAGAGAAACCCAGACCCCAATCTCTGCGGGTAACGTCTCTGGTTGGCGATGCAAGTTGAGCGGCAGCGATCGGGAAACACCAAGGGCAGCAAGCAGTCTGGCGCTGTCATGCGCAAACCCTCAGACAGCGAAGAGCTCAGCAATACGGGGCTGATCCGGTCGCATCACCACGCCTTTTTCAGTGATCAGCGCAGTGACCAGCTCAGCGGGCGTCACATCGAAAGCCGGGTTGCGGACCTGGACGCCCTTGGCGGCCCACTGGCAGTCCCTAAATCCGGTGACTTCATCGGCAGCGCGTTCTTCAATTGGAATGGCAGCGCCATCCGCAATGGTCAGATCGATGGTGGACAGTGGACACGCCACATAAAACGGGATGCCATGGCGCTGCGCCAGCACGGCCACCATGTAGGTGCCGATCTTGTTGGCCACATCGCCGTTAGCCGCCACCCGGTCCGTGCCGACCACGACCGCATCAATATCACCCCGGCTCATCAAGTGCCCGGCCATGTTGTCGGTAATCAGAGTCACCGGAATTTTTTCCTGCACCATCTCCCAGGCGGTCAGCCGCGCACCCTGCAAAAAGGGCCTGGTCTCATCAGCGATCACCGAAATGCGCTTGCCGGCGTCGACCGCGGAGCGGATCACGCCCAGCGCCGTGCCATGCCCGGCGGTTGCCAGGGCGCCCGCATTGCAGTGCGTCAGCACCCGGGCGCCGTCAGCCAGGAGCGCGGCCCCATGAGCCCCCATGGCGCGATTGATGCGAACGTCTTCGACGGCTATTTCCTGGGCTTCGGCAATCAAACAGTCGACCACTTCAGCCACGCTGAGCTGCTGATTCGCCTGCCAGACACGACGCATGCGGTCCAGCGCCCAGAACAAATTAACTGCCGTTGGGCGACTCGCCGCCAGCACCTCAAAGCCGCGCTCCATGCCGCTGGCAAATGCGTCTGGGCTCAAGTGGCGCAAGACCATGGATTCCAGGGCGATGCCGTAGGCCGCCGCGCAACCAATGGCCGGCGCGCCACGAACCACCATGGCGCGAATGCCTTGTGCCACCTCCGCGGCAGAGGTGTAGCGCACATACTCAAAGCGCGCGGGCAATACGCGCTGATCAATCATCTCCAGGTGACCCTCGACCCATCTCAAGGTCTGGATGGTCTGGACTCCGCTCTCCACTCGTTTGCTCATGCCTCACCTCCCTCTTGATGACGGCCTATTGCCGCTTGGTCGCTGAGAGTGTGCGAGGCCCGGCCATAGCCTTTGAACTTCTCCAACACCGCCTGCATCTGGCTGGCTGACAGAAGCTTGGGCTGCCCCAATTGCAAGGCCGTCCAATACTGTTCACACAGCGACTCAACCTCCACCGCCACGGCCAGTGCATCAGCCAGATCCACGCCGAGGGCAATCATGCCGTGATTGCCAAGCAGACAGGCCTTGCGATCTTCGAGAGCCTGCAAAGCCAGGTCAGAGAGCGCCTGGCTACCAAAAATCGCATAGGGTGTGCAGCGAATCGTGTCCCCGCCCGCCACCGCAATCATGTAATGAAAGGCAGGGATTTCACGCTGCAGACAGGCCAGCGACGTCGCATAACGTGAGTGCGTATGCACCACCACGCCAACTTCTGGCCGCGCGGCAAGAATATCGCGGTGAAATCGCCACTCGCTCGATGGTTTACCGGACCCCACGATTGCGCCCGAAAAATCCATCGCCACCATCGCCTCAGGCGACAGGTCTTCGGCGGGGACACCCGATGGCGTGATGAGAAACGATGGACCGCACCTGGCGCCGATGTTGCCCGACGTGCCTCGGTTGAGACCCAATTCGGTCAAGCGACGGGCCGCAGCGACCATTTTTTGACGCAGCACTTGCTCACCCGCGTTTGCCTGAATATCCGCCATCAACGCCCCAGCACACGGCCCGCCACGGCATCAAGACGCTGCGCCAGTGCCGGGTCTCGCGCGCCAGGCGCGGTGATCAATGCATGCTGAAGCGCGGTTCGGCACGAACAAGTCAGCGCAGTGGGGTCGGTATGCAGAAGAGGCGCCACTGTTTTAACCAGGCTGCGTGCTTTGTCGGCATTGGTCAACAGCACTTTGATGATCGTCTCCACGCTGACGGCGTCGTGATCGGGATGCCAGCAATCAAAATCGGTCACCATCGCGACGGCCGCGTAGCACAACTCGGCTTCTCGCGCCAACTTGGCCTCCGGCATGTTGGTCATGCCAATCACGTCGCAGTTCCAGCTGCGGTAGAGATTTGATTCGGCCAGACTGGAAAACTGTGGACCTTCCATCACGAGGTAGGTGCCGCCCCGCACGGCGTCGATGCCGGCACTGCGGGCCGCAATTTCAAGGTGGTCGCCCAGTCGCTTGCAGACCGGGTGTGCCATCGAGACGTGGGCCACCAGCCCGGTGCCAAAAAAGCTCTTTTCGCGGGCAAAGGTTCGATCAATGAACTGATCAACAATCACAAACATGCCGGGCGGCAAATCTTCGCGCAGCGAGCCCACCGCACTGACTGAAATCAGATCCGTGACACCGGCCCGTTTGAGCACGTCGATGTTGGCGCGGTAATTGATTTCAGAGGGCGGGATGCGATGGCCGCGTCCGTGGCGCGGCAAAAAAGCCAATGGCTGCCCATCGAGTTCCCCCAACAACAGCGCGTCCGATGGTGCGCCAAACGGCGAGTTAACCGGCTGCCAACGCTTGTTGACCAGCCCTTCAATGTCTTCGACACCACTGCCACCGATGATGCCAAGAACTGGTTTTTGCATAACTTGCCCCGGTTTGGTTATTTGTCGCGCAGTTCCCGGCGCAAAATTTTGCCAACCGGCGTCTTTGGCAAGTCAGCGCGGAATTCAATCACCTTGGGCTGTTTGTAGCCGGTGAGATTTTCTTTGCAGTAGGCCCGCACCTGCGCCTCGGTCAATTCTGGGTCTTTTTTGACAATCACCAGCTTGACCGCCTCGCCGGACTTGGCGTCAGGTACACCGACGCAAGCACACTCCATCACCCCGGCAAGTTGGGAAACGACGTCTTCCAGTTCGGTCGGAAAGACATTGAAACCGCTGACCAGAATCATGTCCTTCTTGCGGTCCACAATTTTGAAGTAGCCGCGTTCATCCATCACGCCGATATCACCGGACTTGAAATAACCATCAGCCGTCATGACGCTGGCGGTCTCATCCGGGCGCTGCCAGTAGCCGGCCATCACCTGCGGGCCCTTGATGGCAATCTCGCCGGATTGACCGATCGGCACGTCCTTGCCCTCGTCATCCAGCAACTTCAGATAAGTACTCGACACCGGCACACCAATCGTGCCCGAGTACTCGGTGATGGTGACCGGGTTCGAGGTGGCAATCGGTGAGGTTTCGCTCAGGCCGTAGCCCTCGGCAATCGCGCAGCCGGTTTTCTCGAACCAAAGCTTGGCCACGGCACTTTGTACCGCCGTGCCGCCACCGGCAGACACCACCAGACTGCGCCAGTCGACTTTGTTGAAATCGGGATGGTTGGCCAGGCCGTTGAACAAGGTATTGACCGCCGGGAACACATGGATTTTGTGCTTGGCCAATTCAGCCAACGTAGCCGCCAGGTCACGCGGATTCGGAATCAGAATCAGCTTGCCGCCCAGACGAATCGACAGCATCATGCCCACCGTGAAGGCAAAGATATGGTACAGCGGCAAGGCGCAAACCGAGGTCAACTGCTCGTTGGCCGGGATCTTCTTCAGCGCCGGTTCATTCCAGGCTTGCGCCTGCAGCAAGTTGGCCACCAGGTTGCGATGCAGCAACACCGCGCCCTTGGAGACGCCGGTGGTGCCGCCGGTATATTGCAGCACCGCCACATCTTCCGGCTTCAGGACTACCTTTTTGAGCGTCCCCGCACTGCCCTTGGCGATGGCGGCATTGAAGCGCACCGCGCCTGGCAGCGAATAGGCGGGTACCAGTTTCTTCTTGGTGCGCACCACATAATTGACCAGGGCGCCTTTGAGAAGTCCCAGCTGGTCACCCATGGCGCAGAGAACGACATGCTTGACCGGTGTCGCGGCAATACACTTTTGCAGCACGGAAGCAAAATTTTCCAGAATGACAATAGCTTTGGCGCCGGAGTCCTTGAGTTGGTGCTCCAGCTCCCGCGCGGTGTACAGCGGGTTGACATTCACCAGGATATAGCCAGCCCGCAAAATTCCGACCACCGCCACCGGATACTGCAGCACATTGGGCATCATCACCGCCACCCGGTCGCCCGGGACCAAGCCCAGACTTTGCAGATACACACCAAACGCCAGGCTCAGGCTATCCACCTGTTTGTAACTTTGCTCCGTGCCCATGAAACTGTAAGCCGTGCAGTCGGCATACTTCTTGAAGCTCTCCTCCATCATTTTCACAATCGACGAGTACTTGCCCGGATCAATATCAGCGGGCACACCTTTGGGGTAGCTGTTAAGCCAAATACGGTCGGTCATTGTGATGTCTCCTCAAGGTTGTTTAAATAGCCTATTTTCGCGTGAACATCCTTGTTGACGTGAGGGTGTTTCCCCTAATCCCCAGTCGAAAAAAATGGGCGCAGCTGACACAGCTGAGCCCACCTTGATCGTTTGGAAAAAGCGTTAAGCCCTGAAACTAATGAGGGCAGAGCTGGCTCAGGTTTTCAACGCGATCAGGACTTCATCCAGCATCTTCTTGGCGTCGCCAAACAACATGCGGTTGTTCTCTTTGTAGAACAGCGGGTTGTCCACACCAGCGTAACCCGACGCCATGCTGCGCTTCATCACGATGGAGGTCTTGGCTTTCCAGACTTCGAGCACCGGCATACCGGCAATCGGGCTGGTCGGGTCGTCCTGGGCGCCGGGGTTGACGATGTCATTGGCACCAATCACCATCACCACATCGGTCTTGGGAAAGTCATCGTTGAGTTCATCCATCTCGAACACGATGTCATACGGCACTTTGGCCTCGGCCAGCAACACGTTCATGTGGCCGGGCATACGACCGGCGACCGGGTGAATGCCAAAACGCACATTGACACCCTTTGCACGCAGGTGTTTTGTGATCTCATACACCGTGTGCTGGGCCTGCGCCACCGCCATGCCGTAGCCGGGAACAATGACCACGCTTTTGGCTTCGCGCAGCAGTTCAGCGGTCTCGACGCTACTGATAGGCGTCACCTCACCGGCCGGTTGTGCCGCGTCGCCAGTCGGTTTCGGAGTGGCGCTGGTGGTACCGAATCCACCCGCAATCACGCTGATGAAACTGCGTGCCATCGCCTTGCACATGATGTAGGACAGGATCGCACCACTGGAGCCGACCAAGGCACCGATGACGATCAACAGGTCGTTTGACAGCATGAACCCGGTCGCAGCTGCCGCCCAACCCGAGTAGCTGTTGAGCATGGACACCACCACCGGCATGTCGGCACCGCCAATGGCCATCACCATATGAACACCAAACAGCAGGGCGATCACCGCCATCACGACCAGCGGCATGATGCCGTCAGCAATGGTATGGGCATTGATGAACTCGCGGCCAAAATAGATCACCATCAGCAGACCGACCAGATTGAGCCAATGGCGGCCCGGCAACAGCAGCGGGTTGCCACCGATACGCCCGGAGAGCTTGCCAAACGCCACGATAGAGCCGGAAAAAGTGACCGCGCCAATCAGGATGCCAATATAGATTTCGATCTTGTGGATGGATTCTTCAGCCGAAGACAAAGGGATGCTATTGCCATCCACCAAATGAAAAGACGCCGTCGGATCGATGAAAGTGGCGATCCCGACCAGCATCGCGGCCAGACCGACCATGCTGTGCATCAGTGCCACCAATTCCGGCATCTGCGTCATCTGCACGGTGCGTGCCGCGTACAGGCCGATCGCGGCACCGATCAGCATGGCGCCGATGATCCAGGGAATACCGGCGGCGCTCACTTGCGGGCCAAACACCGTCGCCAGAACGGCGATCGTCATGCCGACCATGCCGTAGAGATTGCCGCGCAATGCGGTTTGCTGGTTGGACAAACCACCCAGGCTCAAGATAAAAAGAATCGTGGCTCCAATATAGGAGACCGTTGCCAAACTTGCAGACATCAATCGTCTCCCTTATTTACGGAACATGGCCAGCATGCGCTGGGTCACGGCAAAGCCGCCGAACATATTGATCGCCGTGAGCACGATCGCCGCTGCCGCCACCCAACTGATCAAGTCATTGGGTCGATTGCTTGTCCCAATCCACGGTGATACCTGCACCAGCGCGCCAATGGCAATGATGCTGCTGATGGCGTTGGTCACGCTCATCAGTGGCGTATGCAGGGCTGGCTTGACGTTCCAGACCACCATGTAGCCGACAAAACAGGCCAGCACGAACACGGTGAAATGCGACAAAAATGCCGCCGGTGCGCTCGCGCCGATCAACCAGAACAGGACTGCGGCCACACCAAACGTGATCGCCATGCTGGAGCCGGAAGCCGGCTCGCTGCTTTGACCATGCCCGCCCTTGGGCTTGGCGACCACAGCAACCGGCTTGGCCGCTGCGGCCGGAGCCGCCGCCACCTTGGGCGCCGGTGCTGGCCAGGTGATGCTGCCATCCTTGGTGACGGTCAGGCCACGGATGGCCTCGTCTTCCATGTTGACGTTGATGATGCCGTCTTTGGTCTTGCACAGCTCCTCGGTGAGGCGAAACAGGTTGGAGGCGTACAGCGTGGACGACTGCTTGGCCAGGCGCGAGACCAGGTCGGTGTAGCCGACGATGGTCACGCCGTGCCTGACCACCGCCTGACCGGGCTCGGTCAGCTCGCAGTTGCCGCCTTGTTCGGCCGCCATGTCAACAATGACACTGCCGGGCTTCATGCTCCGGACCATCTCGGCGGTGATGAGCTTGGGCGCTGGCCTGCCAGGGATCAGGGCGGTGGTGATGATGATGTCTACGTCTTTGGCTTGTTTTGCGTACATCTCACGCTGGGCTTGTTGGAAGCCCTCGCTCATGACCTTGGCGTAGCCGCCGCCGCCCGAGCCCTCTTCGACGTAATCGACCTGGACGAATTCGCCACCCAGCGACACGACCTGGTCGGCCACTTCAGCACGGGTGTCATTGGCACGAACGATGGCACCCAGGCTGGCGGCGGTGCCAATCGCCGCCAATCCGGCCACGCCAGCACCCGCAATAAAGACCTTGGCCGGCGGCACCTTGCCCGCCGCCGTGATCTGACCACTGAAGAAGCGGCCGAAGGCGTTGGCCGCCTCGATGACGGCGCGGTAGCCGGCGACACCGGCCTGGGAGGTCAACGCGTCCATCTTCTGGGCGCGGCTCAGCGTGCGCGGCAGCGCGTCGATGGCCAGCACGGTCGCCTTCTTGGCGGCGAGTTGCTGCATCAATTCGGGGTTTTGCGCAGGCCAGATGAAGCTGACCAGCGTGCCGCCTTCGCGCAGCAGGCCGACTTCTTCGGCGGTGGGTCCGCGCACCTTGAACACGATGTCCGCTGCAGCCCACAGGGCGGCAGCGCCGGCTACGACCTCGGCACCTGCTGCACGGTAGGTATCGTCTGAAAAATTGGCCAAATCCCCGGCACCGGACTCGACCACGACCTTGAAGCCCAATTTGATGAGCTTCTCAACCACCTCTGGCACGGTGGCCACGCGTTTTTCGCCCGGGAACACTTCGCGCGGCACGCCAATGCGTTGCACCGAGCGGGATGTTGCGGGGATAACGGCCGCCGGGGAACTTCCCGGCACCGTTGCGTTAGGTACGCCAGTTTGCATAAAACGACTCCTCAATATGTGATTTTTCAACTACGAGTTCGGCGCCTGTCCGGCGGCAAGAACCGCGGCAAACGCTGCGCCCAAGAGCTTAACTTAGTTTGTCCCGGTTCCCGCCCGCGCAAACCATGACTTGAATCAATGACTGGGCAATCTCCGGGTCGCCCCGCGACGCCTACGGCAGAATCCCGACATGACTACCCGCTGGAAACCCAACGTCACCGTCGCCGCCATCATTGAACACGAGGGATGTTTTTTATTGGTCGAAGAAGACACCGTCGACGGGCTGCGGCTGAACAATCCGGCCGGCCACCTGGACTGCGGCGAAACCCCGGAGCAGGCCTGCCGCCGTGAAACGCTGGAAGAAACCAGCTATGCATTTGCCCCCACGGCGCTGGTGGGGGTCTATCTGTCGCGCCAGCAACTGACCAACCGGGAAGAAATCACTTACATGCGCTTTGCCTTTTGCGGCGAGCTCGGCGCGCCCGACCCGACGCGCAAACTGGACCACGGCATTGTGCGCACGCTCTGGATGACGCTGCAAGACATCCGCGCCAACCACGCGCGTTTGCGCAGCCCCATGGTGCTGTGCTGCATCGAAGACTACCTGGCCGGCAAACGTTACCCGCTGGAACTGGTCATCGCCGACGCCAGCATCACCGGCTGAATTTTCCCGCTGGCAGCCGACCTTGCCAGCAGGCAAGGATAATCTCACCCCTATGAACAAGCGACACAGTGGGCAACGCGTGGTGGTGGGATTAAGCGGCGGCGTGGACTCGGCCGTGACCGCCTGGCTGCTCAAACAGCAAGGCTACGAGGTCATTGGCATCTTCATGAAAAACTGGGAGGATGACGATGACAGTGAATACTGCTCCTCCAACATTGACTTTGTCGATGCCGCCGCCGTGGCGGATGTGATCGGCATCGAGATTGAACACGTCAACTTTGCCGCCGAATACAGAGACCGGGTGTTTGCCGAGTTCGTGCGCGAATACCAGGCCGGGCGCACGCCCAATCCGGACATCCTGTGCAATGCCGAGATCAAGTTCAAGGCGTTTCTGGAACACGCGCTGCGGTTGGGGGCGCTGAAAATCGCCACCGGCCACTACGCCCGGGTCCGTTGCCTGGCCGCGGATGGTCGCGTGCTCGACGCGGCGCAGGCCCAAGCGGGCGAGGGTCGCTTCGAGTTGCTCAAGGGCCTGGACCCCTCGAAAGACCAGAGCTACTTTTTACACCGGCTGAACCAGGCGCAATTGTCGAAAACACTGTTCCCGGTGGGCGAACTGCAGAAGACCGAGGTGCGTCGCATTGCGCTGGAGATTGGCCTGCCGAACGCCAAGAAAAAAGACTCCACCGGCATCTGTTTCATTGGCGAACGTCCATTTCGTGATTTTTTGAACCGCTACATCGCCCGCGAGCCGGGTCCCATTAAAAACGACAAGGGCCACACCATTGGTGACCACGTGGGCCTGAGTTTTTACACCCTGGGTCAACGCCAGGGCTTGGGCATTGGCGGCCTCAAAGCCAAAGGCGCACAGCGCGGCGGCGGCGAGCACGCACCCTGGTTCGTGGCGCGCAAAGACCTGGCAAGCAACACGCTGTGGGTGGTGCAAGGCCATGAGCACCCGTGGCTGCAGTCGTTTCAATTGAGCGCGCAGGATGCCAGTTGGGTGGCGGGCGCGGCCCCGGCTGCTGGCCAGTTCAGCGCCAAAACCCGCTACCGCCAGTCGGATGCGCCGTGCACCCTGGCAGCCGGTGCGGGCGAAGGTTTCAGCCTGACCTTTCCCCAGCCCCAATGGGCCGTGACACCGGGACAGTCGGCGGTGTTGTACGACGGCGAGCTGTGCCTGGGCGGCGGCGTCATTGTCGCCTGAGTCAGGGTTGTTTTTACTATACTAATAGTAGCAAGCTACGTAGTAAGTACGGTGGCTACAGCCTGATTTGGCATATAAATCCGGTCAGCCCATGCGCGCTAGCAGGGATTCCATGTCTTTGAGCATGCTGTCCATCCCGGCTTTCTGGGACTCATCCGGTTGCAGGCAGTTTTCCAGCCCCTGCTCCATGAAGCACATCGTCATGCGCAAATAAGTGCTGTCGAGCGCTTTGCGCACGGCGGAGAACTGCTGCCCGATTTTGAGACAACTCTCCCCTTCTTCGATCATGCGCTGCACACCGCGAATTTGGCCTTCAGCACGCCGCAGACGGTTGAGAATCTCGGTGCGGGCATCGGCGTCGGTGAGAATAGTCATGGTTGATTCCTTGCATCACAAAAATAAATGAGGGCCCGCAGGTCTTCCCCCATCTCAATTGGCACAGCCAATTTTCGACTCAGGCACGCCCAGTTTCTTGAGAATGATGCCCAGCGGGCAAAAGTTGGTGAAGCCGGACTGGAACAGATTGGCACCGACAAAAGCGGTAAAGGCCAGCGCCCATTTGCTCACAAACAAGGGGCTGCCCTCGACCCCCAGCGCCAACGAAATCATGATGAACAAACCGGCAAAAATAACGATATAACGCTGAACTGTCATGGTGATACTCCTGAAGTTAAAAAATAATAGAACGAGAAAACGACGGGCAACACGGCCTCAATGAGAAGCCGGTAGCACTGGCACCACAGTGATTCCTTCGGCACGCGCTTCCATGCGCCTGCGGTACAAGGCGAAATAGAGGACGGGTATCACCACCAGCGTGAGCAAGGTGGACACCAGAATGCCAAAAATCAGGGACACGGCCAAGCCGTTGAAAATCGGGTCGTCCAGAATGAAAAAGGCGCCGATCATGGCCGCCAGGCCGGTCAATGCAATCGGCTGCGCCCGCACTGCGGCCGAGTTCACCACCGCCGCCTTGAACGCCATGCCCTGTTCGACTTGCAGCTCGATAAAGTCGACCAGCAAAATGGAGTTGCGCACGATGATGCCGGCCAGCGCGATCATGCCGATCATGGAAGTGGCGGTGAACTGGGCCCCAAGCAGCGCGTGGCCTGGCATCACCCCGATGATGGTGAGCGGAATCGGCGCCATGATGACCAAGGGCGTCAGGTAGCTGCGAAATTGCGCCACCACCAGCAGGTAAATCAGGATCAGCCCGACACCATAGGCGGCGCCCATGTCGCGGAAGGTCTCGTAAGTGATCTGCGATTCGCCGTCCCACTTGAGCGCGTACTGGCGGTACGGGTCTTGCGGCTGATTGATCCAGTATTCACCCAGCTCACCCATGCCCGGCAATGCCGCATCGGCTAACTTGCCGCGAATGGCAAACAGGCCGTACAAGGGCGAGTCTAGCTTGCCTGCCATGTCGCCAAACACATAGCTCACGCCCTTCAAGTCCTTGGTGAACAAGGACTTGTCAATCACGCCGCGCTCAACCTGCACCAGCTCGCTTAAGGGCACCATCTGGCCGTTGGCGGCGCGCAGCGGCATCGCCAGCAGAGCATCGAGCCCCACTTGCGACTCCAGCGGCAATTGCAGGCGCACCGGCACCGGGTATTTGCTCTGGCCATCATGCAGATAGGCGGCATCGACCCCGGACAAAGCCATGGCGGCGGTTTGCGCAATGACAGCCACCGGGATACCCAGCGACTCGGCGCGCTGACGCCGCACACGCAGGTAGGCCCGCGGCGCGTTTTCCTTGAGCGAGGTGTCGACGCCCACAATATCGGGCGTGGCGGCAAAGGCTTGCGCCAGGCGAGCGGCCAGTTGCTGGCGTCCGGCTTCATCCGGGCCATAGACCTCGGCCACCAGGGGCGACATCACGGGCGGCCCGGGCGGCACTTCCACCACTTTGATGATGGCCTTGTGCTTGAGCCCGATTTTCTCCAGGTCGACGCGCAGGCGCTGCGCAATCACATGGCTTTTTTCGCTGCGATGGTGCTTGTCGACCAGATTGACTTGCAGGTCGCCCTGATCGGCCTCCGAGCGGAAATAGTACTGGCGCACGAGTCCGTTGAAGGTGATCGGCGAGGCGGTTCCGGCATAGGCTTGCAGGTTCAGCACTTCCGGCTGCTGCGCCAGGAAGGCGCCGAGCTCATGCAAGGTGGCGGCCGTGTCCTCCAGCGGTGTGCCAGCCGGCATTTCCACCACCACCTGAAACTCGCTCTTGTTGTCAAAGGGCAGCATTTTCATGACCACCGCTTCCACCAGGGTCAGACCCACCGAGAGCAGCAATGCCACCAGAATACCGGCCAGCAGCAGCCAGCGTTTGCGCCCGCTCTCAAGGAACGGGCCCAGCACCCCGCTGAACAGCTTCTGCAGCTTGGGGCCCAGCCCCTTGGTTTGGGCGCCGCCATGCTCGCCAGCGGCATGGCTGTGCGGCTTCATCAGTTTGAGCGCCAGCCAGGGCGTGACCGTGAACGCGATCGCCAGCGAAATCGCCATGCCCAAGCTCGAATTGATCGGGATCGGGCTCATGTAGGGACCCATCAGCCCGGACACAAAGGCCATCGGCAGCAAGGCGGCAATCACCGTGAGCGTAGCCAGAATGGTCGGGCCGCCGACTTCATCGACCGCGCGCGGAATGATGTCTTTCAAGGTGGCATCGGGGTTGAGTTGCTGGTGCCGGTGAATGTTCTCGACCACCACGATGGCGTCATCAACCAGGATGCCGATCGAAAAAATCAAAGCAAACAGGGAGACGCGGTTGAGCGTAAAACCCCAGGCCCAAGATGCAAACAGCGTGGCGGTCAGCGTCAAAATCACGGCAGCGCCAACAATCACCGCTTCACGCCGCCCCAAGGCAAAGCCCACCAACAAGATGACCGAACCGGTGGCAAAAGCCAGCTTCTGCATCAGCTTGTTGGCCTTCTCGGCCGCCGTTTCACCATAGTCGCGCGTGATGCTGGTCTCGATATTGGAAGGGATCACGGTGTTGCGCAAGGACTCAATGCGATCACGCACCGCGCGCGACACATCGACCGCGTTTTGACCCGGTTTTTTGGTCACGCTGATCGTCACCGCCGGGTAGACACTGCCCACGGGCAGCGTGGCCGACACCTGCTCGGGCGTGGCGCTGGACGGTTTCACCGCAGGCGCGGGCGTTGCGCCGACTCCCGGCGTGAACCAGACATAGCGTTTCGGCAGTTGGGCGCCGGTCTCAATGCGTGCCACCTCGCGCAAATAGACGGGCAAACCCTTGCTCACGCCCACCACCAGATCACCCACATCTTGCTCAGACCGCAAAAACTCGCCGGTCTCGACCGTGAGCATTTGCACCGATTTGCCAGTCGTATCCAGCACCGCTCCGGAAGTCATTCCAAAATTGGACGCCGCCAGCGATGCTTTGAGCGCGAGCAGATCAACCCCGCGCTCGCGCAGGCGCACCGGATCCAGCCACACCTGCACGGCCCGGCCCGGGCCACCGATGGTCTGTACTTCACGCGTGCCGGGCACGCTTTTGATTTCAGCCTCGACCGCATGCGCCACCCGTTCCAGCTCATAGGCCGACAAGACTTCACGACTCCACAACGTCACGCCCAGCACTGGCACATCGTCAATGCCTTTGGGTTTCACGATCGGCGCCAGAGCACCCAGGTCACGCGGCAGCCAGTCCTGGTTGGCGTTAAGCACGTCATACAAGCGCACCAGCGCTTCGGTGCGCGGCACCCCCACCTTGAACTGAACAGTCAGTATCGCCAGACCGGGGCGCGCCATCGAATAGGTGTGCTCAATGTCAGCGATCTGGCTCAGCACCTGCTCGGCCGGGCGTGCCACCATGCTCTGCACATCGGCACTGCTGGCCCCGGGAAAAGGAATCAGCACGTTGGCCATCGTCACATTGATCTGCGGCTCTTCTTCGCGCGGCGTGACCAACACCGCAAACAAGCCCAGCAACAAGGCGACCAGCGCCAGCAAAGGCGTGAGGGCGTTGCCCTGAAAGGCCGCCGCAATGCGCCCCGAGACGCCCATGGGTTTGTTGCTCATGGACATATCACTTGACCCCTGCTGCGGGTGCCACGGCTTGCGCCCCGGCCAACCCGGCCTTCACCGGCTCCAGTGCCACGCTGTCACCCGCTGCCAGGCCCGCCACCACCTCGACCCCCTCGTCACCGTGGTCAGCGCCAAGACGCACCGCCTTGAGGACAAAACCCGTGCCTGACACCACATAGACGGCCGTCAATTCACCACGCCGCAGCACGGCAGCGCTGGGCACCAGCATGCGCACGGCTTGTCCACCGGCAAAACGCACCCGCAGTTGCTGACCCGGCAGCAAGGTTTTGGCCGCCTCGGCCGACAGTTCAAGACGCCATTCAATCGTTTGTGACACCGGATCGGCTGTCGGCACGGTGCTGATGGACACCGGACGCTGCCATTGCCCGGCGCCGACACCGTCTTGCAGCAACAACTCCACCACGCCGGCCGCACGGGCGGCACCCGAGCGCGATACCGGCACCTGTACCACCACCCGCATCGGCAGCGGGGCATACAGCGTGAGCAGGGGTTTGCCCGGTACCGCCAGGTCACCCGCTTCAGCGTGCGTCTGCAGCACCCAGCCCTCAAACGGCGCGGTCACGCGGGTAAAGCCCTGCGCCAATGCCGATTGGCGGGCGCCAGCGCCGGCCTGATCGCGCCCGGCCAGCGCACCCTTGAGTTGCGCGTCAGCGGTATCGAGTGCGGCAGCACTGACAAAGCCCTTGCTGCGCAAATCGCGCGTGCGCTCAAAGTTGGCCTGTGCATTGCTCAAGCCCGCTTGGGCCTGCGCCATCTGCGCCTGACTACTCTGGACACCGGTTTGCGCCTCGCGGTCGTCAATCGTGGCCAGCACCTGACCGGCCCGCACTTTGTCACCGGCCTTGGCCAGCAAGGTCGCAATACGACCGCTGGCCTGCGCCGAAATGGTGCTCTGCTTGACCGGCTGCACCACGCCGTCGAGTTGAAACCCGCTGCCGACTGACTTCACCTGGGCCGCAACCACCGGCACTTGAATCCCACCTTGCGCAGCGGCGACAGACATCAGCAACACACTGCACCACGGCAACAGGCGGCGGACGCGGCGAGTCAGGCGAACGACATGGGGCGATAAAAGCAAGCTCATGGAGACACCTCAAAAATATACTGGTAGGAGTATATCAATATACCCCCTGCAGTACAAGTGCGCTTGCAAATACCGAAAAAAGCTCGCACCCTCCAGGGGCGCGAGCGTGAGCGCGACGAAACCAGGAACAATCAGGGTTTCAGGCTCGCAGCTGGCGTCGGCACCCCCGGGGCGTCCTGCCAGAACACCGCGCCGCGGTAGGCATGCCAGCTGGCATGCCCGAGCAGGGGACCGACCACAACCAGGCCCAAGGCCCAGGGCAGCAACGCCAGCAGAACGAGTGTGGTGATCAGCACTCCCCACAGCAGCAGGACAGCCGGATTGGCCAAGACCACGCGCATACTGTGAATGGCAGCCGTGATGGCATCGGTATCGCGGTCCAGGATCATCGGGATGGACACCACCGCAAAAGAAAAAACCAGGACGGCGAATACCCCGCCCACGACCAGGTACACCGCGACAAACTCCCAGTTGTCGGGGTTGAACACAGCGTTCATCACCCCGGTGCCGGAGGGCATGCCAGTATTGAAGAACACCGCAAACACCACCAGCGAGGCGCGGCCCCAGAGCAGCTCCAGCACGATCAGCACCAGCACCAGCATGCCCATGCTGCGGGTGTGCGCGGCCCAGCAGGTCAAGGAAGTTCTGAAATCGGGCCGCAGCCCGCGCTCACGACGCCGGCTCACCTCGTACAAACCCATGGCCAGAAAGGGCCCCAGCAGCAGACAGCCGGAAATCAGCGACAGCGTGTATTCGGGCTTGGTCCGAAACACCGCGGCCAGCGTGAGCGCCATCAGCCAGAAACACAAACCATAGAAAAGGCCGATGGCCGGGTGCGCCAGCAGATCGCGCCAACCAGCGGCCAGCCAGCGAAAAGGATCGCGCAGACCCAGCGCCACCATCAACGCCTGCGGCCCCACGGGCGGCGGCGGGACGTAAGGCTGATTCATGACGGGCGGCGCATCAACTCTCTGGCCGGGCGTCAGAACGGGATGTCATCATCCATGTCATCAAAACCGCTCGACGGCTTGGCCTGCGCGGCGGCCGGGGCCGGGCGCGCAGGCGACGCAGATGCCGCCGGGCGTGACGCCGGCGCCGGACGCGAATAGCCGCCGCTGGCGCCTTCATCCTCGTCGGACGGGCCACCCAGGCCTTCGCGCCCACCCAGCATCTGCATCTCATTGGCAATGATATCGGTGGCGTATTTTTCGATGCCGTCCTTGTCGGTGTACTTGCGGGTCTTGATGCGGCCTTCGACATAGACGGAACGGCCTTTTTTCAGATACTGGCCCACGATTTCGGCCAGTTTGCCAAAGAAGGTAACACGGTGCCACTCGGTCTCCTCGACCATCTCACCGGTTTTGCTTTTGTATTTGCTGCTGGTCGCAATGGTGATGTTGGCCACCGGATCGCCACTGGGCAGGTAACGAATTTCAGGGTCGCGCCCCAGGTTGCCCACGAGAATGACTTTGTTAACGGATGCCATGGTTGTTCCTTAATTGACGTAGCTGTGGTCTGTTCCACAAAATTTCAGAGTTCATTATCCAGCCTTTGGCGCCAACCCCGGCGCTTGCACCGCCTGCGTTGACATCGGCCAGGCCACCAGCAGCCACAGCAGCATGAGGCCACCACAAACAGCAAACAAGCGCGGCGCGCCCCCATGCTTCACCAGCCAGCCGCCCATCACGCCCCCGGCAAAAAAGCCCAGCGACTGCAAGGTGTTGTACACCCCCATGGCGGCACCGCGCGCATGCGCCGGTGCCAGCCGCGACACCATGCTCGGCTGGCTCGCCTCCAGCACATTGAAGCCATAAAAAAACACAAACAACAGCGCCACCATCGCCCAGACGCTGGGCGCGCTGGCGGCCATCAGCAGCAAACCCAGTTGCACCGCCGCAGTCAGCCCAATCGAGATCAAAAACACCGCCCGCAGGTACCCCCGCTTTTCCAGCTGAAACAGCGAACCGCCCATGACAAGGAACGAGCCCAGCACCGCCGGCAGGTACACCCACCAGTGATGCTCGCGCGCCAGGCCAGCCTGCACCAGCAGGGCAGGCACCGCCATCCACATCGCCAACTGCACCGCATGCAGCACAAACACGCCAAAGTTCAGCCGCAGCAAGGCCGGCAGGCGCAGCACCTCCATCAAGCCGCCACGCGGCAAATCTTTATGCTTTTGCGGCTCGGGCGGCACCCACCAGATCACCACCGCCACGCCCGCTAAGGCCAGCGCGCCTGTCACGGCAAACAAGCCGTTCAGCCCGACCACCGCCACCAGCATCGGCGCCGCCACCAAAGACAGCGCAAACATCAGTCCGATGCTGATGCCCACCAGCGCCATGGATTTGGTGCGCACCTCGTCACGGGTCTGGTCGGCCAGCAGCGCAGTCACCGCCGCCGAGACGGCACCGGCGCCCTGCAGCGCCCGCCCAATCGCCAGCCAGGTCAGGCTGGGCGCCCAGGCCGCCACAAAGCTGCCCCCGGCAAACAGCAACAAGCCAAAAACAATGACGCGTTTGCGCCCGAGCCGGTCCGAGGCCATGCCATACAGAAACTGCAGCAGGGCCTGGGTCAGGCCATAAATCCCCATGGTCAGGCCGATCAGGGCCAGGTCGTCGCCACCGGGGTATTTAGCGGCCTCGATCGCGAATACCGGCAAAATCAGAAACAGCCCCAGCATGCGCAGGGCAAAGATACTGGCCAGCGAAAAACTGGCGCGCAGCTCGACCGGCGTCATCACATAAGTGGCAACAGCGCCTTTTCTCTCCACCGAGGCATTTATCTTGGACAAAACGGGGCTCCCCAACACACAAAGCCAAAAATGGCACTAGTTCAGAACCGGGTCATTGTCCCCGATCTGTGCCAACGCCCTGGTTGGGCGTTTAGACGCGAATTGGTAAGTCACCAAGGTGTGTGCAATTGAAGTCAAAATTAATAGCTGCTCACGTCGTATTGACAAGGGCTACAGGCTTATTTGGCATAAATTACAGGCCGTTTCATCCTGACGGGTCTGCTCACGCCGCCGCGGCTTGAAAAACCCGGATGCGCGGCGCGATCGTACCGAGCGTCTGGCGCGTCACGATGCGCATGTCGTACTCAGTTTGCAGATTCAGCCAGTACCGAGGCTCCATACTGAAAAACAGGCCCAGACGCAGGGCCGTGTCGGCCGTGATGGGACGTGCCCCATTCACGATATCGCTGATGCGGCTGGGCGGCACATCCATGTCGCTGGAAAGTTGCCGCGCCGTAATGCCCATTGGCTTCATGTACTCTTCAAGCAAGATTTCGCCGGGGTGAATTTCGTCAAGCAGTTCTTGTGTCATGTTGGCCCTTCTTTCTTCAACAATATCTCAGTGGTAATCCACAATTTCCACACGGTAGGCACCATCGTCATGCCAGACAAAACACAGGCGCCATTGGTCGATGATGCGGATGCTGTGCTGGCCCTTGCGATTACCCCTCAACGCATCCAACAGGTTGCCTGGGGGAATCCGCAGACTGTTCAACTCGGTGGCCCCATGCAGTTGCAGCAACTTGCGCCGCGCCACCCGCTCTATGTTTTTGAACCGGCCCACCAACTGGCCGTTGAACAAGGCCTCGGTGTCGGCACAGGTGAAAGAGCGGATCATGAATTAATTTTAATCTGAGTTGGAGATTCTGTTTGGCAGAATTAGATTTACTCTGGCACCGTTGTTGCCGCCTCGCCATGCACTTTGGCAAAGGTCAAGATTACTTCTCGGATGATCTTGCGCTGGGGCACTGGCAGCTTCAGAAACGCCTCAAAGATATCCCGGTCTTCGTAGCCAATGCCGCTGTCCCAGCGGGCACGGCGCAGTTCAGCGGCATGACCACTGGGTCCACCATAACTAAGCTGCTGCACAGACACCCCCAACCATTTGGACAGCGTCTCCATCTTGCGAAAGTCGGGCATGGTCTCACCCAGAAGCCACAGCCGCACGCCATGCAGCGACATGGGCTTGCCCCAATGCCGGGTGTTGAACTCCCGCTCCAGCACCGCCGGTTTGGGCGCATAGCCCGCCGCAATCATGGCCTCACGTAATTGGTTCGCAAACTGTTTCTTGGCATCTTCCATGCCTTGACGTTATTTTCAGCGTGATTCTCAAGCGTTAATTTGACTTATAGTTACGTTTTATAACGTTATTAATAATCACGTTGACGGATTCTGGCCCGCCAGAGGGAGGTCAACCAACGCTTCCATGCCCAAATCCCTGCTCGAACAACTCCCCGACATCGTGGCCAATGGCCGCAAAGAAGCTGAAAAAATACTGGAAGGCATTGAGAGTCGCCACCGCGTGTCACTGCAAACCCGCGAAGTCGTGCTCCCTGCGAAGGACAGCGCGATGCAGGATTGGGTGACGGCGCAAAAGCGCACGGTGCAGCGTGAAGTATTTGCCCCCGGCCAGACCAGCCTGATTGAGAGCCCGCAGCCGATGCTGGGGGAGGTTGCCACTGTCGAGGGGCAGCCGTGGACCAACCGCCTGATTTACGGTGACAACCTGCTGGCGATGGCGGCGCTGCTGGCGGGCGCTGACAACACGCCATCACTGCGCGGCAAGGTGGATTTGATTTATATCGACCCGCCGTTTGACAGCAAGGCCGACTATCGCACTAAGGTCACGCTGCCTGGTATGGAGCTGGAGCAAAAGCCCACCGTCATCGAACAGTTCGCCTACTCCGACACCTGGAGCGACGGCACCGCTTCGTATCTCGCCATGATCACGCCCCGGCTGATTTTGATGCGGGAGTTGCTGGCGGATACCGGATCGATTTATGTGCATCTTGACTCGCATGTCGGGCACTACGTAAAGATCGTGATGGATGAGGTGTTTGGGAAAGACAAATTCATCAACGAAATTTCATGGAAACGATCACACGCCCACGGCGATTCTGGTCAAGGTGCAGCCCACTATGGACGAGTGACCGAGGGAATTCTTTTCTATGCACGCAACGAGCAGCGCGTCTGGTATCCACCTTATGAACCATACACGGCTGCCATCCTTGACCGGGATTACAAGTATGTCGATACGATCTCAGAAGAGCGCTATCGATTGATGCCCGTGGATGGGCCAGGCGGTGCAGCCAAGGGCAATCCTTACTACGAATTTCAAGGTGTTCGAGGCTATTGGCGCTACTCTAAAGACACGATGCAGGACCTGTGGGAGAGAGGCGAAATTGTTGTTTCCTCAACCGGTCGATCACTCAGCAGAAAGCGGTTTCTCAAAGATGCGAAAGGAACGCCAATTACGGACTTTTGGTCCGACCTCAATCGCATCAGCCCCACTTCAAATGAGCGGCTGGACTATCCAACGCAGAAACCAGAAGCACTTCTGGAAAGAATCATTCGCGCTTCTACAAATGCCGAAGCACTGATAGTTGATTTCTTCGGCGGCTCCGGCACCGCCGCCGCCGTTGCCGAAAAACTCGGCCGCCGCTGGATTACCACCGATCTCGGCAAACCCGCCTGCATGATCATGCGCAAGCGGCTGATTGACCAGGACGCCAAGCCGTTTCTGTACCAGGCCATTGGCGACTACCAGGTGGAAGCGGCCAAGGCTATGTTGGGGCGCGACTTCCGCATTGGCGACCTGTCGCAAATCGTGCTCTCGCTTTATGGCGCCCTGCCCCTGCCGCCGGATGTCAATCCACAACGCAATCTGGGCCACATCGCCGGCATGGCATTTGGCGCAGGCAAAAGCAGCAAAACGCTGGTGCTGGCCGATTCGCCCAACAAAATGACCGGTCTGGCGACGCTGAAAAAAGCCATCGCCCAGCGTGACAACCTGATGGGCGGCTGGGATCGCGTGGTGGTGTTGGGCTGGAACTTTGAGCCTTCGATTGGCGAAACCATCACCGTGCTGAACGACTCGCGGCTTGAAGTGCTGGTGATTCCGCCCGACTTGATGGATCGGCTCAAGAAGAAAGGCGGCATCGACAAATTGCGCGGTCAAGTGCGGTTTTCTTCGTTGCAATATTTGACGATTCATCCGATTGAGCGCAGCCCTTTGACCGATTCAGGGCCAACGGAATCAGTGGCATCTGCGGGCGAAAGACAAGAAACGCTGACTGTCAAACTCAAAAACTACGTACTGCTGTCGCCCGAAGCCATCAACCTCGACGATGCCAACCGCGTGAAGCTGCAAGCCGTCATCAACCAGGAGCCGCTGGCGTTGATCGAATACTGGGCGGTGGACCCGGACTACGACGGCAAGGTGTTCCGCTCGGTCTGGCAGGACTACCGGGGCAACACGGCCAATGACGCCGATGCGCTGCGCGTGGTGACGCAAGCCATGGTGGTGACACCGCTCAAGACCGGCCCGCGCAAGGTGTGCGTGCGCGTGGTGGATGTGTTTGGATTTGAAGCCGAAGTTGTCTCGTCCATTTGAAACCCTTCCTGAGAGCTATTCATGAGCAACTACCAAGACATTTACCGTGATTTGCCTTCACGTGTTTTTAAGGTTTGGGAAAGAGCTAAAGCGCATACCGACAACGAGACAGAAGACTTGTCAGTAACGGTCATGTTGATGGCTGCGGCTGCGGGATTGGCGATGCCCCTTGAAGACATCAATATCCCTGCGTATCGAAACTCTCGACCTGATCATCCGGGGTTTGATGCTGTGGATCAGGTGAGTTATCAAACCACACTGCAAAAATTCAAAGATATTTTTTCGCAAACCCTGCAAAGCAGCAGCGTATTAAAAGAAGCAAAACTCGCGCGCTGTGCGGAGCTGAAGGATGTCAGAAAGGTAGGTGAATATGGCGAAGGCACACCTATCAATCTCGCTGACCAAAACGTGAGCTTCGCCTTTTCCATTCTCAGAAATGCGCTAGCACACAACAATATCGTGGCATTTGGCACTGACGTGCAAAAAATCGAAAAGTTGACATTTTTCTCGGAACACAGGGAAGGGTCAGGCTGCAAAAGAAAAAGAGTCGGATGGAATGTATTGACCCTTTCCATCGAATCATTCGAAAAATTTCTCACTTTCTGGTTCAGTCTGGTGAGCGCGTCGGGCTCCTATACCGCCGCCGTTGAGGCGCTAGCGACACAAGATGCTTCCTCGGAAGCCTAATCGTGCATCACACCCCCAACGCCGATTTCGATGCCAGCCGCATGGCGGAGACTACTTTATGCCGCTACAACTTTGTGTGTGGACGCACGCGTGGGTGTTGCAAAGGCTTGCTCGGCCAACTCACGCTTGCTTTGCAGCAGCAATTCGATTTCGGATGGCGTCAAACGTCTCGGTGCGGGCGAGGTACCGAGCTTCTGATTCAGTAAGCGCGTCGAAGGTGTGAGCGAATCGTCCAAACCACCAGTTCTCAAGTTCTGTTCCATGCTTTTCCCTCAATTCTTGCAAGCGTTCCGGCGACAGTGCCAGTTTGGCGGAATGGGGCTTGCCGGTCAAGCACACCGCCGCAAGCACCTTCCCGCCTTTGGATTCGATATGGCCCTTCAAGTTCGCCAGTGTGCCGCCCATGCCTACGAAGTCGTCGACCAGCACGTATTCGCACCCTGGTTGTACCGCCCCGGCGAACTCGGCCTGGCGAGCCAGCCGCGAGAAACCATCCGCCCCCGTGTGAGCCACCACGTTGATTTGCGCCACGCCCAGGTCGTGCGGCCAACCGACAGCTTTGCTGATCTCCACCGCAAACGCTTGGGGAATAGCGTTGATGCCTTCGCGCTCGTACGCATGGGCGCTCACCAGCGTGGGCGCGTGACCTCGCAGCAAATCGACAAGTTGCTGATTTTGCAGCTCACTCATCGTGTCATTGACCACGACAGTAGCCGAAGGGCCATGCCCCGACTTGGCCCGCTTGTAAGCGGGATGCTGCTTCACCGCCGACTCGTTGGCGTGGATCAGCACGTCAGGGAAGTTGCCCCATGCGGTACGCGGCGGTTTGATGTTCTCGGACATTGGCCACATTTTCCCACGCCGACCCCTTTTTAAATCTCTCTCATTGCCATGCCCCAATCCCAAAACAACCAACTCGCCCTCTCCATCGGCCTCACCGCCAAAACCAACCAACTCTGTCTGGGTCTCGAATCCGGTGCCGCCGATATTCTGGAGCTGGTCACGCCCACCACTGCCGAGTTGCTGATGTGGTGGTTTGGCGAGGACATGGTGCTGGCACGCAGCGGGCTGAATTTTCATACTGGGCAAAAGCAGGCGATTCTGAACGCCATCGTCGCGCATGAGGTGCTGGGCCACGGGCATGCGCACTGGACACTGCTGGACCTCTACAAGGCTTGCGCGCCCGACGCGCTGCTGACCGGCACGCGCTTGAACGAGGTAGCGCAGGCCAAGCACGCGCATCCCAAATACTGCTTCAAGATGGCCACCGGCACCGGCAAAACCTGGGTGCTGCAGGCGCTGATGATCTGGCAACTGCTCAACAAAACGGCGGCGCTGGCGGAAGGCATTGACGACGCCCGTTTTACCCGCCAGTTCATGGTGGTGGCGCCAGGCTTGATTGTTTATGAGCGGCTGCTGGACGCGTTTTGCGGCAAGCTGATCGAAAACGGCAATGGCTCGCGTGACTTTGCCAGTTCTGACATAGCCCGCTTTGCCGACCTGTTCATGCCCGATACCCACCGCGACGCGGTGTTTGCCTTTGTGCGCGGCAACGTCTGCAATAAAAACGAAATCGGCCTGAAAGCCACCGGCAACGGCATGATCGCCATCACCAACTGGCATTTGCTTAATGAAGGCGATGTCGCCGAAGATGTGGAAGAAATCGAAGCCCTGGGCGCGCCGCTGGACCCGCAGCAGGTGATCAACGCCGTGCTGCCGCTCACGCCTGGGCGCGCCACCGGCAACAGTCTGGACGTGCTGGACCGGCGCTATGCACGCGGCAATGTGCTGGAGTTTCTGGCCGGCTTGCCGGAACTGATGGTGTTCAACGATGAGGCGCACCACATCCACGAGTTCAAACGCGAGGGTGAATCGACCGAGGTGGAATGGCAAAAAAGCCTCTCGAAGATTGCCGCAACCAAGGGCCGGCGTTTTGTGCAGGTCGATTTCTCCGCCACGCCTTACAACGACGTGGGCGCTGGCAAAACCAAACGCAAGGTGTATTTCCCGCACATCGTCACGGACTTTGACCTGAAAAGCGCCATGCGGGCCGGGCTGGTGAAGTCGCTGGTGCTGGACCGGCGCAAGGAGATTGGTGCGCTGCCGCTGGAGTTCAAGGCCGAGCGCGATGAGCAGGGCAACCCGGCCTTGAGCGAAGGCCAGCGCGTGATGCTGCGCGCCGGCTTGAAGAAACTGCGCAAACTGGAAACCGACTTTGCCCGGATTGACCCCACGCGCCACCCCAAGATGCTGGTGGTGTGCGAGGACACCACGGTGTCGCCGCTGGTCGCCACTTTTTTGCAGGATCAGGAAGGTCTGAACGAAGACGAAGTCATGCTGATCGACTCCGGCAAGAAGGCCGAACTGGGTGAGAAAGACTGGGCACCGGTGCGCCAGCGCCTGTTCAGTGTGGACCAGCACGCCACGCCACGCGTGATCGTCAGCGTGCTGATGCTGCGTGAGGGCTTTGACGTGAACAACATCTGCGTCATCGTGCCGCTGCGCAGTTCGCAAGCGCAGATTCTGCTGGAGCAGACCATTGGCCGGGGCTTAAGGCTGATGTGGCGCGATGACGAATACACCGACCTCAAGCACGAGAACCGCGAACGCATCAACGCCGGACAGGAGCCCGACAGCTTGCTGGATGTGCTGTCGATTGTGGAGCACCCAGCCTTTCAATCGTTTTACGACGAGCTGATTCAGGAGGGTCTGGCGGGCACCACGGGTGATGGTATGGACGACACCAGCGCAACCGGCGACGTGATCGCGGCCGAGTTGCGTGAAGGTTACGAGGCGTTTGACTTCGGTATTCCGTTCATCCTGCAAGAAGCCGACGAGGTGCGTGACCACCATGCGCTGGACCTGACCACTCTGCCCGTTTTCACCGCCATGACGGTGGCGCAACTCACCGGGCTGCTGGGCAAGGGCGACACCTTTATTTCCCAGGACTTGCAAAGCGCCACCCTGTTTGGCGACTACCGCGTGGATGGCGCGGTGATGAACGTGGGCGGCTACAACGAATATTTGTCGCGACTCACAAGGCGTATCAGCCAGGCGCTGAGCGAACCGGTACCAAAAGGCAACAAGGTGGCGACGCATATGGCCAAGCCTTATTTGCAGGTGAATACGGCCGAGTTGACCGGCTGGCTGGACGACTACATCTGGACGCAGCTCTTCGGTGCGACGTTCAACCCGCTGGACGACGAGAACTGGCGCGTGTTGCTGCTGCAGCCGGTGGTGGATCACATGACCAAAGTGTTTGCTGTGGCCTTGCTGGAGTCGGAGCAAAAGCACATCACCGGCCAGACCGAGGTGCATTTGCGTCGTTTGTCAGAAATGCCGCGCCTGATGATGCGCGAAAGCCATTCAGTCGAGGTGTCCAAGTGCATCTACACCCGGCTCGCCTGGCCCGCGCGCAACGGCGGGCTGGAACGCGCCTTCATCCACTGGGCGCAGGCCGACACGGAAGTGCAGGCCTTTTGCAAGATCAGCGAAAACCGACATACGTTTGCACGGCTGCGCTACGTCAAGGATGACGGCCTGCCCGCTTTTTATTCACCCGACTTTCTGGTGCGCACGGCGGGCGCGGTGTATCTGGTGGAAACCAAGGCGCAGCAGCAAACCATTCACCCCAACGTGCAGCGCAAGCTGAAAGCCGCGCTGGCGTGGTGCGAGCGCATCAACGGTTTGAGCATCGAACAGCGTGGCGGTGCGCCGTGGCAATATGTGCTGCTGGGTGAAGACGTGGTGAAAGACTGGCAAGCCAAGGGCGCACGGCTGGCGGATTTGCTCGACTTTGCCCGCCTGCGGCCGCTGGCCCATGCGTCGCAGCAGACCAGTTTGTCGTTTTGACATTTTTTACAAATCAGGCTCTAGCCCCCGTCAGATATGCGTAATGCGCTACTTTTTTAATAGTTATTGAACTCTCAAACTGGCAGAGGCGAGGCTGGCCGGATAGACCGGGTCTGACCGTGCGGCCACACCGTATTGGCTCTGAATTCCCAGCAGTCCAACGCTTGGCGCTTCAGAAAAAGTGCCAAGTCAACCGGCCTTGACTATCATGGCAGGTTTCCCCGACCAGATTTCACCTTGAACTTAACTCACGACGCCATCGTCCCCGCAGCCCAGCCGCAGGGCCAGCATTTGGGCCAGGCCCTGCAGTTGCAGAACATCAGCATTCGCGGTGCGCGCACGCACAACCTGAAGAACATCGACCTCGACATCCCGCGCAACCAGCTGGTGGTGATCACCGGTTTGAGCGGCTCGGGCAAGTCCAGCCTGGCCTTTGACACCTTGTACGCCGAAGGCCAGCGCCGCTATGTCGAGAGCCTGTCCACCTACGCGCGCCAGTTCCTGCAACTGATGGACAAGCCCGATGTGGACCTGATCGAGGGCCTGTCGCCCGCGATTTCCATCGAACAGAAGGCCACCAGCCACAACCCGCGCTCCACGGTGGGCACCGTGACCGAGATTCACGACTACCTGCGCCTGCTGTTTGCGCGCGCCGGCACGCCGTTTTGCCCGGAACACGATTTGCCACTGCAGTCGCAGACCGTGAGCCAGATGGTGGACGCCGTGCTGGCGCTGCCACCTGACACCCGGCTGATGATCCTGGCGCCGCTGGCGCGCGAAAAAAAGGGCGAGTTCCTGGAGGTGTTTGCCGACATGCAAGCGCAGGGTTATGTGCGCTTTCGGGTCGACGGACAGGCATTTGACGCTGAGGACCTGCCCACGCTCAAGAAGACCGAGAAGCACGACATCGACGTGGTGATTGACCGCGTCAAGGTGCGCCACGCCCCGGCACCGCTGGCAAGCGCCGGGTCAGGCGGCGCCACCGAATCCGACGCGACCAGCGACGCTGCGCCCGACGCTGCACGCCGCGCCGCGCAAACCGACTTCGAGCATCTGCGCCAACGCCTGGCTGAGAGCTTTGAGGCCGCTTTGCGCTTGACCGGCGGGCGCGCGATTGCTGTAGAAATAGATAGCAATACAGCCAATAAAGACGGGGGTCACAGGCCAATCGAGCATATATTCAATGCCAAATTCGCGTGCCCGGTCTGCAATTACTCGATTGCCGAGCTGGAGCCCCGGCTGTTTTCCTTCAACTCCCCCGTCGGCGCCTGCCCAGCCTGTGACGGCCTGGGCGCGAACGATTTTTTTGACCCCGCGCGGGTGGTGGCGTTCCCCACGCTGAGCCTGGCCAGTGGCGCCATCAAGGGCTGGGACCGGCGCAACGCCTACTACTTTGCCATGCTGGAGAGCTTGGCGGCGCACTACCAGTTTGATATAGAGCAGGCCTTTGAATCGCTGCCGCCAACGGTGCAACAGGCGGTGCTGTTTGGGTCGGGTGCAGAGGACATCAAGTTCAGCTACGTGATGGACTCGGGCACTCAAACGGGCAAGAAGGTGAGCAAAAAGCACCCGTTCGAAGGCATCATCCCGAACATGCAGCGGCGTTACGGCGAGACCGATTCCGCCGTGGTGCGTGAAGACCTGGCACGCTACCGCAACACCCAGCCCTGTCCGGAATGCGGCGGATCGCGGCTGCGGCTGGAGGCGCGCCACGTCAAGATTGGCGAAGGTGCGCATGCGCGTGCCATATTTGAGCTCAGTCATTTAACGCTGCGCGAGAGTTTTCAGTATTTCAACACGCTGAAAATGCACGGCGCCAAGGGTGAGATCGCCAGCAAAGTGGTGCATGAAATCGGCCTGCGGCTGAAGTTTCTCAATGATGTCGGCCTCAACTACCTGAGCTTGGACCGCAGCGCCGAATCTTTAAGCGGCGGCGAGTCGCAACGCATCCGGCTGGCCAGCCAGATCGGTTCCGGACTGACCGGCGTCATGTATGTGCTCGACGAGCCCAGCATTGGCCTGCACCAGCGCGACAACGACCGCCTGATTGGCACCCTGAAACACCTGCGCGACATCGGCAACAGCGTGCTGGTGGTGGAGCACGATGAAGACATGATGCGCGCGGCCGACCACCTCATCGACATGGGGCCGGGTGCGGGCCTGCACGGCGGGCGCGTGATGGCGCAGGGCACGTTTGAGCAGGTCAAGGCCAACCCCGCATCGCTGACCGGCCAATATCTGGCGCACACGCTGCAGATCGCGGTGCCGCTCCAACGCACGCCCTGGCTGCCCACGCTGCGGGCGCGGGCAGCCGCGGAGAAGCCCAAGGCGCAGCGTTTTGCCCCGAGTCCGGCGGCGCTACGCCGCGCCGCGCGTGAAGCAGTGCATCTGGCAACCCAGGGCAAGCTGCAATCGCTGCGGGTGATTGGCGCGAGCGGCCACAACCTGCAGGGTGTCGATGTTGAATTTCCGGTCGGACTGTTCACCTGCGTCACCGGCGTGTCGGGTTCGGGCAAATCCACGCTGGTCAACGACACGCTCTACGCTGCAGTGGCGCGCACGCTGTACCGGGCGCACGAGGAACCGGCGGCGCATGTGGCGATCGAAGGCATTGAACACTTTGACAAGGTCATCAATGTCGACCAGTCGCCCATCGGGCGCACGCCGCGCTCGAATCCGGCCACCTACACCGGCCTGTTCACGCCCATTCGCGAGCTGATGGCCGAGGTACCCATGGCGCGCGAGCGGGGCTACGGGCCGGGGCGCTTCAGCTTCAACGTAAGTCAGTCCAGTGGCGGCGGGCGCTGCGAGGCCTGCCAGGGCGACGGCATGGTGAAAGTCGAGATGCATTTTTTGCCCGACGTCTACGTGCCCTGCGACGTCTGCGCCGGTCAGCGCTACAACCGCGAAACGCTGGAGGTGCTGTACAAGGGCAAGAACATCGCGCAAATTCTGGAGCTCACGGTCGAAGCGGCGCATGAGTATTTCAAAGCCGTGCCGACCATTGCGCGCAAGCTGCACACGCTGCTGGA
>JANYHL010000032.1 GCA_025359085.1 Gammaproteobacteria bacterium | reverse complement strand
CCCAACCGCGATGCGGCCGATGTCGCGGCCATTCTTGCCACGCTCAAGGCCCAGTTCCCCAAGCTGCAAGATTTTGAGCGCGAGTTTCCGTCGCTGTGTTTTGCGCTGGCCACGGGCGTGGGCAAGACGCGACTGATGGGCGCGTTCATCAGCTACCTGTACGCGGCGCATGGCATCAAGCACTTTTTTGTGCTGGCCCCTAACCTGACGATTTACGACAAGCTGATCGCTGACTTCACGCCCAACACGCGCAAGTACGTGTTCAAAGGCGTGGCCGAGTTTGCGGCCTACCCGCCCGAAATCATTACCGGCGACGGAAACTCGCGCTCAAAATCTTGCAGCTTGGGGAACTGGGCCTTGAGCGTGGCAAGAATGGCCGCGACATCGGCCGCATCGCGGTTGGGCCGCAGCATGGCGGGCGACGCCTCAATGGCGCTGGCCAGCTTGGCGAGAGACTCGGATTGCGGTGGGCGCAGACTAAGGCGGCCGGTGATATTGTTGACTTCGCGTTGGCTCATTTCCTTGTTCCCTTAGCCTTCATTTTTTGCATATCCGGCACCGCCGGTTGCGGCAGGCAACCCTATATTCAGATTCGTCACCCAGTGCGTGACGAATCTGTAGGGCATCGGATTCAACACGCGCTGCGTGTTGTTTTGCCAGAAGCTCCGAGTGCCGTTCGTAGATTTCCGTGACAGCGTCTCGGAAATCTCCACGCAGTGCGTGGAGAATTGGTAACCAGCTTGGGCCTCTAGCCAATTTCCGACGCAGCGCGTCGGAAATTGGTCTGGCCGAGCGATTGGCGGTAACAGCCTTGGCCTTCATGCCAAATCCCCACCAAACAAATCATCCTGTGGCGGCAGCACCTCAGCCACCTTCTGCGCCATCGGCAGGTTAGCCACGTTCAGGCTGTAGTCGTCATGGCCCCACTCGCAACGGTCTTTCACCATCTTGGGGATATTCTTGAGCGTGAGATTGGGCCAGCGCTGGGCGGCTTGCCGGTTGGCACCACGAACAGCACACCCAGTTCTCGACTGAGCCGGTCCAGCGTGTAAGCCAAGCCCCGAACGTGCCTCCCGTCATACACCTTGTTCATGTCGCCATAGCTGAGATTGAACACGCGGCACTGGTAGTTTTGCAGGAAGTAGCGAACGGCCTCTTCAACGCTTTTCTCTACAAACGTGGTTTCGTCAAGGTCATCGTCATTGAACACGCGACCCGAGAAAAGCAGAAGCTGCGGGACGAATTGCCCGGACCGAATTTGCGCTGCTACATCGCCATACAAGGCGAGCCCTGAGACAAAGGTTCCGTGTCCTGCCATATCAGCGGTATCTCTGTCTGGTGCGACGAATCCCTGCGCGTCACCAATGGCGGCTGACAACAATGGATGCCCGGCGGTGATGCCGCTGTCAAGCACGGCAATGCGGGGCGCATTGTCGGGAGGCGCAGGAACCAGGGGAAACTGATTAACGTCAGCGGTTAACAGGTCAAAAGCAAGCCCCATGCGCGGGGGCAGGTCAACGGTACGAATATCCCGGTGATTCAACAGCAGGTCTGCATTGGTGGCATTGGCCCGCAGGCGAACCAGAATTAAGGAGGATTGGGAAAGCTGGTCAGAAACAACAAAACCTTGCGCTTGCGCCCACTCGATGAAAGCATCAAGAATTCGTGTGCGTTCACGCGGGCTTTCCATCGGCCAAAGTTCAACATCCAGAAAAAACTCAGATCGATTTGGAAGACCGTTCGCCGCCAGTGCCGCACCTTTCCGGTTCTCTGGCGTCCAACGATCAAAGCTTTGAATGGCAAAAAGAATGGCCTCACGAGTGGCTTTGCCTGACTGGGTCAAGCTCACCAGTCGGGACTCAAATTCGGCAAGCCCCGCAGTAGTAGCAAATGCAAGAACAACCGACTTTTCTTCCTGGCTCACCACGGTGATGCCGGGAATGTCGCCAAGAGCAGGGGCCATTAGCCCCTCGCGAAGGTTTACCTTCAACAATAACCGGGTGTCAAACCCTCCAACATCCTCAGATAGCGCTTGTTGTTGTGCCTGCGCTAGGCTGGCGCGCATGTTGGTAACAAAAGCTGGAATATCAGCTGGTCTGATATTGGGCGGTATGAATTTTCGTGGATGGCGTTCTCTGATGGGTTCGTCGCGAGATATTTTTATGTGCTCGTATGGCATTAGCTCTCCTCCCTGAAAAATTTAGTTTTTTAGCTTGTGCTCCCTGGCCAGTCCCGCCTCAATATGTTGTCTCTCAAGAAATTCTTTACCTGTCAATACCATCTCTTTGACGGCACGCCGAAGAACACGCTCGATATCCGCATGCGACATGCCTTTGAAAAGCGTAGCGATTTTGGTGTCGGTGGGCTCAAAGTTACGCCGAACCCCCGAAGTCTTGAGGCTCAACAAGCGTTTGATCTGCTCCAGATTGGGCATGTCAAATTCGATGGTTTCATCAAAGCGCCGCCACACCGCTTTATCAAGCAGGGACTCGTAGTTGGTTGTGGCGATCAAGATGCTACTGCCACGATAGCTGTCCATCATTTGGAGGACTGCGTTGACGGAGCGTTTTAATTCACCATGGTCTGCACTGTCTCCCCGGTCTTTGGTAATGGCGTCAAATTCATCAAAGAGTGCGACGGTTGGATGGTCAGAAATGTAGTCAAAGACCTTGCGCAGGTTAGACGCTGTTTCACCCAAGAATGATGAAATCACTGAATCGAGTCGCACAACGACCAGAGGAAGGGACAAGGCGCTGGCGAGAACCTCGGCAGCCAGCGTTTTGCCACAGCCGGGTGGACCAAAGAACAAAAGCTTTTGTGCTGGCTTTAATCCGAATGAACGCAACAGGTCAGCACGGTTATGTTCCTGAATGATTTCTTCCAGGGCCGACTTGGCGACATCAGCCAGAACGATGTCTTGCTGCTCACGCACAACCGGGCGCAGTTCAAGCAAAGACAAACCGCTGTCTTTGTTGGACGGCATGCTGGATGCCAATTTGAGATGGCCCAATGGCGGCGTGCCTGCCGACTGGGTGCCGTACATGAGTTTTTCAAGGTCATTGGCAAGAAGGTGATGCTTTTTCTCACGCTCTTCGGCAATCACGGCCTCTGAAGCGGCGCGAAAATTTGGCACATCCCCCTGAAGCCCTGAGCTGATAAGTTGCCGTAGTAGTTTGCCGTTTGCCATTTTTTATCTCCTTACTCCACATTCGGGCATGCGCCACCAATACCTTTTAACTCAAAATTGCGTTCATCCGGTGTCAATTTGGAGATTTGCAACTCAAATTTGGTCCAAGCCAATTGCCGACAACTCCAACCCCTCTATCTCCTGCAGCGATTTCCCCGCAATCCCCTGCAAGTCCCCATACATGCCCACGGTCGCGCCCATCACGCGCTCGATCTGCTCCTGGCGCTTGGCCCATTGCTTCATGATGACTTTGCGCTCCTTGTCCAAGTCGTCCTGCATATTTGAGAAGGCTTCCACAATCGCCTCCACGCGGTGCCTGAAGCGCGGGCCGGTGAGGTACTGGTAAACCATCTCGGTTTTGGTTTGCTGGCCGTCAGACAGGGCGCGGGTCTGGCTGATTTGCAGCAGGGCCTGGCGCAGCATGATGGCCACAGGGATCGCCACGCGCGGGGAGGTGATCCACACGCCGTCCACCAGGTCAAACGTTTCCACGCCTTTGGGCAGCACCTGGCTGACGAGGACGCAGACCTCGGCCTTGGCGCTGCGCTGGTCTTCGCGCAGCTTGGGCAGCCAGCCGTCGCTCCAGTTGCGGGTGCGTTTGGACTCCCACAAGATGCTGCCGCAGGGCACCCCGCCCTGGCTGTTGACGCGGTGCAGGGCGTCACCGCCAAACTCGCCTTTGGGCACAGGCTCAATCAGGTCAAACGGAAACTTGGCGCGCAGCAGGTTTTCCAGCTCCAGCTCCTGCACTTCGCCTTGCAATTGCTGGGAGCCTTGTTCGGCTTTTTGCTTGAGCTCTTCAATCTTTTGCTGCATGGACGCAATGGTCTGGTCTTTTTCGGCCACCCGGAGCTTCATGCCGTCTTCGGCTTCGCGTTTGGCCAGGGTGCGCACTTCGGTCAGGCTACTCTGCACGCGTTTTTCAATGGTCAGGTCCAGCTCGCGTTTGGCGTCGTCCAGTTCACGCTGTTTTTTGATCAACTCGGCCTGGGCTTTTTGGGCTTCAGCCAGTTTGGCGTCGCGTACCTTGAGCACGTCTTGCAGTTCCGCCAACTCGCGGGCTTTGGCATCCAGCTCGTTGGCGGATGCGGCTTTGGCTTTTTTGGCTTCTTCTGCGGCTACACGGGCACGTTCGGTTTTGAGCTGGCTGGCTACCTGATCGGCCACCTGTTCGTCCAGGTCACGTTTTGCATCCGTCAGCGCTTTTTCTTTTTCGCGCATGACGGTTTCGCGCTGGGCGATGTCGCTGTCTTTTTTAGCGAGTTGCGCCTCGAATTGCTGGCGGGTGGAGGCAATCAGCGGTGCGGCCAAAGACTCGGTGAGTTTGATTTCTGTTCTGCAGTTGGGGCAGATGATGGTGGGTTCGGTCATTTGGTAATCCTCTTTTTAGCGCCAGGGTTCGCCAGTTGTTGCATCGCGTTCAGGCCGCTCAGTGAACGCATTTGCGTGATGGCAATGGCATTAAGTTGGACCAGCCGGTCTTGGGCGTCCAAGTCCTGGTGGATCAATACCGCATTGATGCTTTCCAGGTTGGATAGCACCACCAGTTGCTCAAGGGTTGCGGCATCGCGCATGTTGCCGTTCTGATCTGGGTTGCCTTGCCGCCACTGGGCAGCCGTGATGCCGAACAGGGCAACATTCAGCAAGTCGGCTTCACTGGCGTAGATAATGCCGGTCTGCGCGGGCGTCAGGCGCGGCGGGATCAACCGCTCTTTGATGGCGTCGGTGTGGATTTTGTAATTAACTTTGGACAAGGTGCGCTGGAAATTCCACTCCAGCGAGGTAGTGCGAGATTCTTCGTCCTTGAGGCGCTGAAATTCCTTGATGAGATAGATTTTGAATTCGGCGCTGATCCACATCCCAAATTCGAACGCAATATCCTTATGGGCGTAGGTTCCGCCATACCTGCCCGCTGTGGCCTGAAGACCGATTGCTTGGGTTTTTTCCACCCACTCTTTGACGCTGATCTTGTAACTGTTCAAGCCCGCCTGACTTTTAATTAGGGCGAATTCGCCATAATTAAAAACGGGGTTGTAGACCGTCTCCCAAATGCCCAAAAACTCAACGGTGTTCCTGTTCCTGAGCCAATCCGAGATGAAAAAATCACCATCCTTGGCTTTCAACATGTCCGTCAGGGAAATGTAGTCCTGCCCGTGCCGGGTGGCGATGGCGACGTCGGCACCTTTGACATTGATGGTGCGGTTCTTCATGCGGTCACCGGTGTTGTTTGTTTTGTACTCACTTGGAACTCCCTTGTTGATCGGCTGACTGCAGGGCTTCTTGGCCTCTTGTGTTTTTTCAGTCAAGACACCATTAAATCGTAAACACTTGCCAGTGCAGCTTTTCTTCCAGCGTGACAGCCAAGATGGCGCCGCTCTGCGTGTGCGTGAATTATCAGGCGTGTGGTAGGGCGGAACGCGCGCTACAAGAAAATGAATCACACGGCGCGACCAGCAGCGGGCTTGGTCTAGCGGACCATCTGGCGTGAAACTGCTGGCAGCAACAGCGGTTTGAGCATTGTTACGCGTCCTGCTGGACAGGATGGGGCATTCAACTATTTTTTATGCTCCTTTAAAAATAGCAGCTTACGAAGTAATGACGGGGCTAGAGGCTAAATTGGTTTCTAAATTTGGCGATCCCGGTCAAGCCGCACTTTGAAGGGTCGATTTTCATCCGGCGTTGCGAACCATCACGCCGTCCCGCGCCGCCGCGCCTGACTTGACCAGGTCCCCAATCAGTTGTTCGATCCCGTGCCGGAAATCCAGCGCTGGGAAATGCCGCTGGAAGATCGTTGAGAAATAGGGGGTGGCGCAGGCCCAGGCGATGAAGTCGTCCAGCGCGATGGTTTGAACTTCAAGCAGCTTGAATTTCAGCAAGACTTTGGCCGCGTAGCTGACGTGTTTGTCAGGCTGCGTGACAAAGCTGTCCAGGCGCGCGCGCGCCACGGCAATGGATTGTTCAACACAGTCAAAGGCGCTGCCATGCCCCGGAATCACGACCTGGGGCGCCAGCGACTCAATCAGGTCAATGGTTTTGCCGACCGCGTCAAACGCGTCCAGCCCTTCAAGTTCCGGGAACACCACGCCAAAGCCGCGTTGCCACAAGGCATCGGCTGAAATCAGGGTCCGGGAGGCCGGTTCAAACAAAATCACCGAGTGCGGGTCGTGCCCCGGCGCGGCGTGCACCTGCCAGCGCTGCTCTCCCAGCAGCAGCTCACTGCCCGGCTGCAGCAGCGCATCGAAGCGGAACTGCGGGCAACGCTGGCCGGTCGGCGTGTAGGTCAGCGCGTGCGGGTCCCAGTTTTCTACATGCCGGGCCTGTCCGGGCGGGATATGGGTGATGAGCGCCGGGTAGGCGCTTTGCAGTGCCACGTTGCCACCGCAGTGGTCGCTATGCAGGTGGGTGTTGACCAGCACATCGAGCGGGCGCCCCTGCAGCGCCGCCTGCACCAGCGCCAGGGTTTGCGGCGCGTGGCTGACATAGCCGCTGTCAATCAGCGCACAGGCATCGTCGCCGCAGATCAGAATGTTGTTGGACGAGAGCCAGCCGCGCTCGAAAATGCTGAGATTGGGGGGGAGGGTCGGTGCTTGCATGGGGCTGGGTTATTAAGGGCCTTGATTATGGGACGTGCCGCAGCGGGCAACTCTGCCAAAATGCGGCCATGCGACCACACCCGATCAATTGCGGAATTTGAGCGAAAAAGAAGTACATGAAGCCCCTCAACCTCACCGACTACGCCAACGAGCTTGGTTTTAAGGCAAAACAGGCCTCAGCCCTGATGGCGCGGGCGCAGACAGCTATTAAAAATAGAGCGCTGCGCAAGCTGGCGGAGCTACTGCGCGCCAATGGGGACGCGCTGCAAGTCGACAACGCCCGCGACATCGAGCGCGCGGTTCAATCCGGGCTGGCCGCGCCGCTGGTGGACCGGCTGAAATTGACCCCGCAAGTGATTGAGACCTGCGCCCAGGGCTGCGAGCAGCTGGCCAGCATGGCCGATGTGATTGGCGAGATCACGGCTCTGCGCCAGCAGCCCAGCGGCATCCGCGTCGGGCAGATGCGGGTGCCGATTGGCGTCTTTGGCATGATTTTCGAGAGCCGCCCCAACGTCACGATCGAAGCGGCCAGCCTGTCGATCAAGAGCGGCAATGCCTGTATTCTGCGTGGCGGCTCCGAGGCGATTGACTCCAACAAGGCGCTGGCCCAACTGGTGCAGCAGGCTTTGACCGAGAGCGGTTTGCCGGCCGATGCGGTGCAACTGGTGCAAATTACCGACCGCGCCGTGGTTGGCCAGTTGATCACCATGCCGCAGTACGTGGATCTGATCATCCCGCGCGGCGGCAAGGGCTTGATCGAGCGCATCAGCCGTGACGCCAAGGTGCCGGTGATCAAACACCTGGACGGCAATTGCCACACCTACGTCGACGATCCGTGTGACATGGCCATGGCGGTCCGGGTGGCCGACAACGCCAAAACCAACAAATACAGCCCCTGCAACGCCACCGAGAGCCTGCTGGTGGCGCGCGGCGTGGCAGCCGAGTTCTTGCCCTTGATCGGCCGGATTTATGCCGCCAAGGGGGTCGAGATGCGCTGCGACCCGCAGGCCCTTGCCATATTTAAGGAAAATCAGGCGCTAGGCGCCGTCAATCATGGGCAAGCAGCTTCTGAAAATATAGCAAACTTGACGCCGATTCTGGTTGCCGCCCAAGAGTCTGACTGGTTTGAGGAGTACCTGGCGCCGATCATCAGCATCAAGGTGGTCGCCGACGTCGATGACGCTATTCGCCACATCAACCAGTATTCGAGCCACCACACCGATGCCATCCTGACGCGCGACCACATGCACGCCCAACGGTTTTTACGCGAGGTCGATTCGGCCAGCGTCATGGTCAACACCAGCACGCGCTTTGCCGACGGTTTTGAATACGGCCTGGGGGCCGAGATCGGCATTTCGACCGACAAATTTCACGCCCGTGGCCCGGTCGGCCTTGAGGGCTTGACCTCGCTCAAGTACGTGGTGCTGGGCGACGGTCAATTACGCGCTTAAACTCGGCTGCGCGCCCCCGTTCGGACCCCTATGGCGCCGGTTTCAAATCCAACGGACAACCCCTGCGCGATTGTTGGGTAATTGAGCCAGACTCAAGCTCTAAAATTGTGACTCTTAAGTATTAAAAAAACAGTATGGTTCCACATCTTGTCACTGCACTCACCGGCCCGATCAATGAACTGGAGCAGCGTGTGCTCGACTCGATGCCTGCCATCGAGCGCTGGTTCCGGCTGGAGTGGATGGAGCACACGCCGCCGTTCTACAGCTCGGTGGATGTGCGCAATGCGGGTTTCAAGCTCGCGCCAGTGGATACCAATTTATTCCCCGACGGCTGGAACCACCTGACCCCCGAAATGCTGCCACTGGCGGTGCAGGCGGCCATGGCCGCGATCGAGAAAATCTGCCCGGAAGCGCGCAATCTGCTGGTGATTCCCGAGAACCACGCCACCAGCACCAGTTACCTCGCCAGTCTGGCGCAGTTGCAGCGAATTTTCCAAATGGCCGGCCTGAATGTGCGCCTGGGCTCGATTGACCCGGCGATCAAGAAAACCACGTCCCTGGCCTTGCCTGAGGGCGGCGCCATCACGCTGGAGCCCGTCATCCGCAGCAAGCGCCGCCTGGGCGTGAAAGACTTTGACCCGTGCACTATTTTGCTCAACAACGACCTGAGCGCCGGCGCGCCCGGCATTCTGGAAGAAATTTACGAGCAGTATGTGCTGCCGCCCTTGCATGCCGGTTGGAGCACCCGGCGCAAAAGCACCCATTTCAAGTGTTATGAAGAAGTGACCAAGCGCATGGGCAAATTGTTGGGGATCGACCCCTGGCTGATCAATCCGCTGTTTGAAAAATGCGGCGCGGTCAACGTGGCCCAGGGCGTCGGCCTGGAATCCCTGAGCCCCCAGGTTGACACCTTGCTTGCCAAGATTCGCCGCAAGTACAAAGAGTATGGCATCAAGGAAAAACCGTATGTGGTGATCAAGGCCGACAACGGCGCCCACGGCATGGGCATCCTGACCGTGCGCGATGCCAAGGAACTGCCCGCGCTGAGTCTGAAGACCCAGCATCCGGCCAGCGGCACGCGCAGTGCGCCGGCGCCGCAAGACATTCTGATCCAGGAAGGGGTGCTGACCAAGGAGCGCATGAATGACGCGGTTGCCGAGCCGGTGGTTTACATGATGGATCGTTACGTGGTGGGCGGTTTTTACCGCATCCATGCCGGTCAAGGCATTGATGAAGACTTGAGCGCACCGGGATCGGACTTTGTCCCCCTGGCGTTTGAGCACAGCACCCACTTGCCCCAGCCGGGTGTTCGACCGGGCGCCAGTGCCCCGAACCGTTTCTACATGTATGGCGTGGTCGGGCGCCTGGCGATGCTGGCGGCCAGCTATGAGCTTGAAGCGACCGATCCCGAGGCCGAGGTCTACGATTAAGCGCAGCACATGGCAGTTTCAAAATCATCTCTTACGTCGTTGACGCTGGGCGCCATCGGCGTGGTCTACGGCGACATCGGCACCAGTGTGTTGTATGCCTTCAAAGAAGTGTTTAGCAGTGGTCACGTTCCGATCACGACCGCCAATATCCTGGGCGTGCTGTCACTTTTCTTCTGGACCTTGACCATCATTGTCACGCTCAAGTACGTGGTGTTAATCATGCGTGCAGACAATGTCGGCGAGGGCGGCTTGATGGCCTTGCTGGCATTGGCTTCGCAATCGGTCAAGGATCGTCCGTCGCTGCGTCGTGGCTTGCTCATGATTGGCGTGTTTGGGGTCGCCCTGTTTTTCGGTGATGGCGTGATTACGCCGGCCATTTCGGTTTTGTCCGCAGTCGAGGGTCTGGAAGTGATCACGCCGGCCGCCAAACCTTATGTGGTGTCGATCTCACTGGTGGTGCTGGTGATGCTGTTTGCGGTGCAGCGGCGCGGCACCAGCGACATTGGCAAGTTTTTTGGTCCCCTTACCGTGATCTGGTTCATCGCAATTGCTGTCACCGGCGTGATGCAGATTGTGCAAAATCCGATGGTGCTCAAGGCCATGCTGCCGATTTATGCGATTGAATTCGCAAGCAATCACTACCAACTGGCATTTATTACGCTGGGCGCGGTCTTTTTGTCGGTGACTGGGGCCGAGGCCCTGTACGCCGACATGGGTCATTTTGGCAAAACCCCGATTCGGATTGCCTGGTTCGGCCTGGTGATGCCAGCGCTGTTGTTAAACTATTTCGGTCAGGGCGCGCTGGTGTTGGCCAATCCGAGCGCGGTAGTCAATCCCTTCTACCTGATGACGCCGGGTTGGGCGATGATTCCCATGGTCGCGCTGGCCACGGCGGCCACCGTGATCGCATCCCAGGCCTTGATTACCGGCGCATTTTCCGCCACCAAGCAGACCATACAACTTGGATTTTTGCCGCGCCTGTCGATTTTGCATACATCGATCCGTGAGACCGGACAAATTTACATTCCCACAGTGAACTGGCTTTTGCTGGCGGGCGTGATCGCCGCAGTTACCTTGTTTGGCTCGTCGTCTGCGTTGGCTGCGGCCTATGGCATTTCGGTCAGCCTGGTGATGGTGATTACCACGCTGCTCACTTTTTTCGTCTTGCGGTTTGGCTGGAACTACTCCTTGCCGCTGTGCATCGCGGCCACCGGATTTTTTGTCACGGTCGACCTTGCCTTCTTTGCCTCCAACTCAATCAAGATCGTGCAAGGGGGCTGGTTCCCCCTGGCCATGGCGATCGCGCTGTATGTGGTTATGACGACCTGGAAAGACGGTCGGCGTTTGCTCAACGACAAGCTACGGTCTGATTCAATCGACCTGCACAGCTTTCTGGAGGCGGTGTTCGTCAGTCCGCCGGTGCGGGTGGTAGGGAAGGCCGTTTTTCTCACCGCCGAACCTGGCACGGTACCCAAT
>JANYHL010000002.1 GCA_025359085.1 Gammaproteobacteria bacterium | reverse complement strand
CAGAATGGGGTAGCCACCAATTTCGACCATGGGCTTGGGGCGAGTGGCGGTTTCTTCGCTCAGGCGTGTGCCCAGGCCACCGGCCAGGATGACTGCTTTCATTTTCTTCTGCGTGATCATGTTGGATTGCTATTTTATTTGTAGCTGCTTGCGCATATTCGACGGGGGCTAGCGGCTGATTTCATTCAATACTCACATTGACGTTGTAACCGTGGTGTTTGAGCAGCGCATGTTTCTTGGCTTCAGCCAGATCATAGGCGACCATCTCGGCGCACATTTCTTGCGCGGTGATCTCAGGCACCCAGCCTAGTTTTTGTTTGGCTTTGCTGGGGTCGCCCAACAGGGTTTCGACTTCAGTGGGTCGGAAGTAGCGGGGGTCGATGCGGACTATGGCCGCCTCACGCAATGCGCCGGGGACGACTGCATAGCCTACTTTGTTGACGCCCTCGCCTTCCCAGCGGATCTGCATACCCAGGGCGGTGGCGGTCCACTCGATGAACTGACGCACGCTGTATTGCACGCCAGTGGCAATGACAAAGTCATCTGGTTTGTCTTGTTGCAGCATCATCCATTGCATGCGCACGTAGTCTTTGGCATGACCCCAGTCGCGCAGGGCGTCGATGTTGCCCATGTACAGACAGTCTTGCAGGCCCAAGCTGATGTTGGCCAGGCCGCGGGTGATTTTGCGGGTGACGAAGGTTTCGCCCCGGCGCGGGCTTTCGTGGTTGAACAGAATGCCGTTGCAGGCATACATGCCGTAGGCCTCGCGGTAGTTGACCGTGATCCAGTAGGCGTACATCTTGGCCACTGCATACGGACTGCGTGGATAAAAAGGGGTGGTTTCCTTTTGCGGGGTTTCCTGCACCAGACCGTAGAGTTCCGAGGTGCTGGCCTGGTAGAAGCGGGTTTTCTTTTCCATTCCCAAAATGCGGATAGCTTCTAGCAGACGCAGGGTGCCCATGCCGTCCACATCGGCGGTGTATTCCGGACTCTCGAAGCTGACCGCCACGTGGGACTGGGCGCCCAGGTTGTAGATTTCATCCGGCTGCGTTTCTTGGACGATGCGCACGAGGTTGCTGGTGTCCGTGAGGTCGCCGTAATGCAGCTTGAAATGCGCGTTCTGGATATGCGGGTCTTGGTAGATATGGTCTACCCGCTGGGTGTTGAACGAACTGGCCCGGCGTTTGATGCCGTGCACGATGTAGCCTTTTTCCAGCAGGAATTCGGCGAGATAACTTCCGTCTTGGCCGGTGATGCCGGTGATGAGGGCGGTTTTTTGTGGGATAGCTTTCATGAATCAGTTCTTATCAAGCACGTCAGCCAATGGATTGGCATCTTTCAGTAGTTTCTGCCTGGCCAGCTCGATGGATAAATGGAGTTTAGCTTGCAGTGTTTCGCGCGGGGGTAGCAGAGTGAGGTAGTCGGCAACTCGGATGTTGCTTTGGGGCAATTGCAGCAGTTCGACATGTTCGGCGTTTTTACCAGTACACAGAATCAGGCCAATCGGGGTGGCTTCGCCCTCCATCTGTTCGTGCTTTTCAAGAAAGCGCAGATAGAGTTCCATTTGGCCTTTGTAGGCGGCTTCAAACTCGCCCAGTTTGAGATCAATGGCAACCAGGCGACGCAACCGGCGATGATAAAAAAGCAGGTCAATATAGTAGTCGCGGTTGTCGATGGTGATGCGCTTTTGCCGGGCCATAAAGGCAAAGTCGCTGCCAAGCTCAATGATGAAGCGTTGCAATTCAGCCAGGATGGCTGATTCAAGGTCTTTTTCCGAATAATGGTCGGACAGCCCCAGGAAGTCCAGCACGTAGGGGTCGCGAAAGGTGAGGTCCGGTGACAGTTGGCCTTGCTCCCTTAGCTGTTTGAGGTCTTGCCGTATGGTTTCTTCAGGCTTTTTGGAGATGGCGGTGCGCTCAAACAGCAACGAATTGATGCGCTCCTGCAGTTGCCGCACGCTCCAGTGTTCGAGGCGGCATATTTCAATGTAGAAGTCGCGTTTAAGGGGGTCTTCTATTTGAATGATCAACCGTAAATGCGACCAGCTCAATTGCGAACACAGTGTGTGCAGAATTTGAGCGGTAGGAAAGGCTTCGGCAACGCGCAGGCAATAGCGCAGTTGCCGCTCGCTCCAGCCTTTGCCAAACTCGGTCATGAGTTGCTTGGCAAGCTCGGCCACCACTTGCTTGCCATAAGCCGCCCGCTCCCCTTGCAGCAACTCGGTGTTGATGCGACGGCCAATATGCCAGTAAAGCTGGGTAAGCTCCGCATTAACGGCACTGGCCACCCGCTGACGCGCGCCTTCAATCAGCGCGCGGATGTCGGCCAATAAAGGGGCTGAGGCAGGTGCGTCGAGCATGGTGATTTACTTAACGCTCACGTTGGCTTTGAGGATGAGTGCTTGTTGATTCATGTTGGTGCAGTGGAAAGGCTAGGGTTAGTTAGCAACTGAAAAGGGAAGCAATACCTCTTTGACGCAGTGCTGGCAGAGGTCAACGCGTAAAGTGACTTCATCCCCAATGATCGAACCGTAGCCGCAAGTGTGTTTGATGGATAGGCATTCGGCAAACTCGAAGTTGCCTGGGTCATTGTTGCTAATGCGACCACATCGGTCGCAAGTGATTGAGGCCGGCTCCATGGCGGTAATTTCACGCAAAGTAATCATGTGTTTATCTTGTACTGTGCGCAAAGTTGGTTTCACTCAACACTGACATTGACGTTGTAGCCGTGGTGCTTGAGCAAAGCATGCTTTTTGGCTTCAGCCAGGTCGTGGGCGACCATCTCGACACACATTTCCTGCGCGGTGATCTCAGGCACCCAGCCTAGTTTTTGTTTGGCTTTGCTGGGGTCGCCGAGCAGGGTTTCGACTTCGGTGGGGCGGAAGTAGCGGGGGTCGATGCGGACTATTGACCCCTCACGCAATGCGCCGGGGACGACTGCATAGCCTACTTCGTTGACGCCCTCGCCTTCCCAGCGGATCTGCATACCCAGCGCGGTGGCGGACCATTCAAGAAAGGAGCGCACGCTGTATTGCACGCCGGTCGCAATCACAAAGTCATCTGGTTGGTCTTGCTGCAGCATCATCCATTGCATGCGCACGTAGTCTTTGGCGTGGCCCCAGTCGCGCAGGGCGTCGATGTTGCCCATGTACAGACAGTCTTGCAGGCCCAAGCTGATGTTGGCCAGGCCGCGGGTGATCTTGCGGGTGACGAAGGTTTCGCCCCGGCGCGGGCTTTCGTGGTTGAACAGAATGCCGTTGCAGGCATACATGCCGTAGGCCTCGCGGTAGTTCACCGTGATCCAGTAGGCATACATCTTGGCCACGGCGTAGGGGCTGCGCGGGTAAAAGGGGGTGGTTTCGCGTTGCGGGGTTTCTTGCACCAGGCCATAGAGCTCGGAGGTGCTGGCTTGGTAGAAGCGGGTTTTCTTTTCCAGGCCCAGGATGCGGATGGCTTCCAAGATGCGCAGGGTGCCCATGCCGTCAACATCAGCGGTGTATTCGGGGCTCTCAAAGCTCACAGCCACGTGACTTTGCGCGCCCAGGGTGTAGATTTCGTCCGGCTGGGTTTCTTGAATGATGCGCGTGAGGTTGCTGCTGTCGCTCAGGTCGCCGTAGTGCAGCTTGAAGTGGGCGTTGTTGACGTGCGGGTCCTGGTAGATGTGATCTACGCGCTGGGTGTTGAACGAGCTGGCCCGGCGCTTGATGCCGTGGACGATGTAGCCTTTTTCCAGCAGAAACTCAGCTAAATAACTTCCGTCTTGGCCGGTGATGCCGGTGATTAGGGCGGTTTTTTGTTGGGTGGTGGGCATGGTTAAATACTATTATTTTGATAGCTAATTGCGCATATTCTACGGGGGCTAGAGGTTGATTTCATTCAATAACTTTCCAGCGCCCACCTTTGGCGGGGCCGATACGGATTAGCTTGCCATCGGCACGTAGTTTGCGGATGGCGCGCTCTATAGCGCTGTTTGACTTGCCAAGCTGCTGGGCTAGCTCGGGGATGGATGCCCCCGGCGCATGTGTGAGCAGGTTAAGGATCAAGTCGGGCGTTTTCCCCGGCGTTTTCCCCGGCGTCTCTTCCAAGGCGCCAGCCTTCTTGTAGCGAACCATGGCATCCGAGAGGACAAAAGTCATGTTCACAAAGTCGTTATGGACCCGCAAGGTAGGGGCAGCATGGCCAGCCTCTTGCATCAAAGCCGCGATTTTCAGGGTGCCTCGGCCCCAAGTTTCGATCAACCCACGGCGATAAAACACTTTGGCAATCCAGGGGTTCCACGGCTTGGATTCGTGTGGTTGGTAAAGCATTTCAGGTGTCAGGCCAAAGTGCAGTTCACCAGGCGAGATGACTTCAAGCCGATCATCGTACAAAGCCACCGACACCGAGCCTGCGGCGCTGGCGTAGTCGCGGTGGATAAAGGCGTTGGCCAGTGCTTCGCGAACGGCTTCAACAGGCAGTGCGGGGGTGTCGATGCGGGCCATTTGACCGGGCACAATTTTGCCGGCCACGGGCATCCAGTCAATCAAAAAGCGCTCGGCCCGGCGCATGAGTGCGAACGCGTTGCCAGCGTATTGGCGGTTGTCCAGAAACTCGTCGCGGGTGGTGCCTTTGAAGCGGGCTACGCGCAGATTGAATTGAGGAAACTCCGGGATGGAGTGATCGTCTTGGCAAAACAGGGCTATTGCGGCGCGGCTGATTTGGTCGCCTTGCACCAGCAGGCCCAGTCCACGCAGCAAGCCCATGGGGTCGCGCGTGCCGGGGTCTTCCATGCGGCCGCGGCGTATCGCCTCTTCGATGGTGACCACGAGTTCGCGCTGGTCCAGGGTGTCGATACCGCAGCCGATGGCGGGCTGCATTTCCCACCGGTCAGTGGCGTGCATCGACTCGATCAGCAAGCGCTGATAGGTGGCGCGGGGCATGACGCGGGTGGTGTTGAGCACCCTCTCGTAAGGTACCCCGCGAAAGGAAACGGGGCCACGCGTGGCGCGTTCGACCTGAACCAACAGGACTTCTAATCCAGACGTATCCCCCGCAGTCACGGGGATGTGCTGAAGGTGCGGGAGCAGGGGCGGCTCGAAGCCCTGAAACTCTTGGGCCAGTTCCTCGAGCGTGCGGTCGGTTACTTTTTGGCCCACCACTTTGCCGGATGGGGTAACGCCAAATACCACTTGCCCGCCTTGCCCGTTGGCCAGCGCGCACAGACTGCGACACGCGCGGTCTTTCTCTGCCGTGGACTTTTTGAGTTCCAGCGTCAGCGATTCGCCTGCGGCGATAAGGGCTTGGAGGGCAACGAGGTTCATGGGGTGGCTTATTCCAAGCTCACATTGACGTTGTAGCCGTGGTGCTTGAGCAAGGCGTGCCTTTTTGCTTCAGCCAGGCAGGAACCGCTTGGTCGGTTATGACGCTCATTAGGGCGATTTTGGGTGTCATGGTTGGGTTTGGGAGCTTTTTAGGGCAGAGCTGGCCTCACGCTGCAGGGTTTCTATTTCGGCTTTGAGCAGGACGTATTCTTGTTGCTTGCGCTGCAAAAAGCGGGTAGTGAGCTGGGTTTTGTTGGCGATGCCTTCAGGCGTGAGCAGGTAGGCATAGGCTTGTTTGTTGGCGTTGCCGGAGAAGTTCTGCAGCTTGAGCCAGCCTTTTTTGAGCAGGGCCTGCACGCAGTAGTTGGTTTTGCCCAGGCTCAGGCCCAGCGCTTTGGCCATTTGGCGCTGGCTCATGTCTGGCTTGGCCTGCAGCAGGCGCATCACTTTAAAGTGAATTTCCAGGTGCAGGGCTTGATCTGCGGCTGGGGCTGCTTCGGTAATGGGTGTGATGGCGGTCATGCGGTGGCTATAGCGGGGCGACTAGCGTTCTTATTTTGAACGGGTGCGTAGTGTAGCTGATGTTGAACGGGCTGAGGTTGGCCCTGCGGGGGCAGACACAGGGGGCTAGTGTTGCAAGAAGTCTTGGTAGGCTTGCATCAGGCCTTGTTCCAGCCCCACCTTGGCCCGCCAGCCGAGTGCATTCAGGCGGCTGCTGTCCATGAGTTTGCGCGGGCTGCCGTCGGGTTTGCTGGGGTCAAAATCGATGTTGCCTTGATAAGCGACCGCCTGGCTGACGGCCTGCGCGAGTTGGGCGATGGTGAGGTCTGTGCCGTAGCCGACGTTAATGTGGCTTTGCATCGGCTGGGTGTGGGCGCTGTAGGTGGCGGGGTCCAGATTCATCACATGCACGCTGGCTGCGGCCATGTCGTCCACATACAAAAACTCACGGCGCGGCGTGCCGCTGCCCCAGATGGTCACGGTCGGGGCGTTGCTGACCTTGGCTTCATGGAAGCGGCGGATCAGCGCGGGGATAACGTGGCTGTTTTCGGGGTGATAGTTGTCGCCCGGGCCATAGAGGTTGGTGGGCATGACGCTGCGGTAGTCAACGCCGTGGCTTTGGCCGTATTGGCGGTTGTAGCTCTCGCACAGTTTGATGCCGGCAATTTTGGCGATGGCATAAGGCTCGTTGGTGGGCTCTAGCGTGCCGGTGAGCAAGGCGGCCTCCGTCATGGGTTGGGCGGCAAGCTTGGGGTAGATGCAGCTGGAGCCCAGAAACAACAGCTTTTGCACGCCGGTGCGCCAGGCGCTGTGGATGAGGTTGGCCTCCATCATCAGGTTTTGATAGATGAACTCTGCCGGGTAGGTGTTGTTGGCGTGAATACCACCCACTTTGGCCGCGGCCAGGTAGACCTGGGCGGGTTTTTCGGCTTCAAAGAATGCTTGTACGGCAGCCTGGTTGGTGAGGTCCAGCTCGGCGTGGGTGCGGGTGACGATGTTTGTCTGGCCCTGCTGTTGCAGGGTGCGCACGATGGCCGAACCGACCATGCCGCGGTGCCCGGCCACAAAGATTTTGGTTTGGCTCATGGGTTGCCGCGTTGCGATCACAGTGACGGATTGGGGGTGCGGCGACCCAGCGCTCTGGCCCATGCCTGTCTCAGGCGGCCAATTTTTTCGGCCGACTCGGGCGTTTGGGCCGCGCCGCGCAGGGCTTGGCGGATGAAGACGAAGAGCAGCAACGCAAAGCCGACGGCCAGGGTGGTCATCAGGGCGATCAGCGCTTTTTTGGGTTTGCTTTTGCGTTCGGGGGGCTGGGCGGCATCCAGCACTTGAATAACTGCGCCTTCGCGGCTTTCGTCTATGCGGGCCATTTCATACTGTTTGGCGAACAGCTCAAACAGGGTTTCCTGGTATTTGAAGTTGCGGAATTTGGCAACGTAGTCGCTCTCGGACCCGGTGGCAGTCGGTTCTTCTTTTTCAGCGCGGGCCAGTTGACCGCGCATGGCTGACAGCTCGGTTTGCGCTTGCTTGAAGTCGGGCGCGGATTCAGTCAGGTAGCCGCGCATGGCGGCCAGCTTGATTTCTTGCGCGGTAATTTGGGCTCGTAATTGGGCCACGGCCACTACGGCGGCGCCGGTGGACTTGAGAACCGAGCTGTTGACGCCGCTGGCGCCCAAGGCCTGCTCGGCTTTGATCAGCTTGTCTTTGGTGGCCGTTAGCTGCTTCTCAAAAAACACGCGGCGTTGCTGGGCTTCGGTGACAGCCAGGCGGTCAAGCAGGCGGCCCAGTTCTTCGACGTAGGCATTGGCCAGTTGGGCAGCAAAGACGGGGTCTTTGTCGTCCACGTCAATGGTGATGAGGCCGTCTTTGCCGCTGGCGATTTTACTGACCTCTTCCAATGTTTTGCGGGCGTCGGTTTTGAGCTTGGATTCGTAGCGCTCGATGAGCTTGAAGCGGTCTAGAAGTGCGTCTTGCACGCTGCGACTTTTGAGGAAGGCAACGTATTGGTCGGCTGGATTTTTGAGGCCGCTAGCAGCGCCCGCCAAACCGCCCAGGGCGCCAAGGCTTGACAGCATGGCGGCAGCACCGCTTTGCTGTTGCTGCGGCGGCATGAACTTGGTGGTGGCGGTAAAAGTGGGCGCAATGGCAAAGCTGATGCCTAAAGCCAGCAGACCGGCCGCCAGGGGAGCGAGTACCAGCAGGCGCAGGTTGTCGGCAACGACTTGCAGCAGGTCCAGCAAGCTGATTTCGTCGTCTTCTACAGTTTCTATGTTTTGGGTCATGGGGTTTTTTTGCGGACTGGGAGAATTGGCTTCAATCGGCATGGTCATGCGGTGGCTGATGGCTTGGGCGAACACGGTAGGTAGTGGCGATAGCGACCGAATGTCGTTCTTATTTTGAACGGATGCGTAGTGTAGCAGAGGGTCAGAGGTGGGCCGCGTCCATCCAGATCACCCCTGCGGTGTAGCCGATGGCGCCAAGCAGGGCGTCTTTGGAAAAGTCCTGGCGCAAGGCCTGATCAATCTCATGCGGTCGAAGCCTTTGGGTCAAACCTCAGCGACTCATCTCGTTATCATCCGGCTATGCCGACCCGCTCTTACGCCTACCTTGACAGCGCTGCCTGGGGCCGGGCCGGGCTGCGCGGGGTGGCGAGTTGGTGGCAGATGATTCACCTGGGTGCCATCGTGCTGGTGCTGGCACTGTCGCCCTCCACCTACAACCGCGCCAACCGCGCCATCACGTCGCGCCATATCTACACCAGCACTTGGCAGGTGTTGCCCTGGTTCACGAGCGTGGCCGCGCTGTTCAGTCTGGTGCTGATCCGCATCGTGGTGGTCACCGCGCTGAGCTACGGCCTGTCGCAATACGCCCTGCAGATGGTGGTGCGGGTGCTGGTGCTGGAGCTCATTCCCCTGTCAGCGGCCTTGTTTGTGGCACTGCGCGCCGGGATGACGTTCAACGCGAACCCGGCCAACGCCCGACCGAGCCCGGTTGACCCGGGTGTGCCCCTGAGCCTTACCCGGCTGCGCGTTGATGTGGTGCCACGCGTGCTGGCGGGCGCCTTTTCGGTGCTGACGCTGGCCATGATCAACAGTGTCATTGTGCTGGTGCTGGCCTACCTCACGGTCTATGGCTTCTCGCCCTGGGGGCTGCCGGGCTACACACGCACGGTCGGCCAGGTGTTCGATCTGTCCGTCACGCTCGGCTTTGCGCTGAAAACTGTTTTTTTCAGTCTGGCCGTGGCAGTGGTGCCGATGGCCGCCAGTCTGGAGGCAGCGCGCGACAACGCCAATGGCGTGCAACCCGGTGCCGTGCGCCTGTTCTTGGTTCTAATATTGATCGAAGCCACCTCGCTGGCGCTCAAGTACATCTAAGCTGTCTCACCTCCTATGCCACTCCAACCGCCACCCTCCTCCAACGCCGCACCGTCCCCGGCGACCGTCGCCCATGTCGAGTTCAAGGCCATCCTGCTGCTGGTCCTGATTACGGCCCTGGTCTGCGGTTTTTTGCTGTACGTGATGGTCGCGCGCGGCGTGTTCGAGCAAACCCAGAAGTTGGTGCTGGTGGCCGACGATGCCGAGGGGGTGATTGTTGGCATGGACCTCACCTTCGCCGGCTTCCCGGTCGGGCGCGTGCGGCGCATTGAGCTGGCCGACGACGGCAAGGCACGCATGGTGATTGACGTGCCGCTCAAGGATGCGCGCTGGCTGCGAACGTCCAGCATCTTCACCATGGAGCGCGGCATGGTGGGTGAAACCAGGCTGCGCGCCTTCAGTGGCATTCTGAGCGACCCGGCCTTGCCGGCCAACGCCGAGCGCACCGTGCTGCGCGGCGACACCAACGCCGAAATTCCGCGCATCGTGGCCTCTACCCGCGTGCTGCTGGAAAACCTGGAGACCATGACCGGGCCGGAGTCCGCGATCAACACCAGCCTGGGTCATTTGAAAACCGTCAGCGAACGCTTGACCGGCCGCTACGGCGTACTCAGCGGCGTCATGGGCAGCGAGGACAACGCCAAAAAAATCATTGCCACGCTGGACCAGACCAACGCGCTGCTGGCCAAAGCCGATCAACGCATTTTTGGTGCCAAGGGCGTGATGGACAGCACCCAGGCCGCGGTCGACGGCACCCAAGCGGCGATCCGTGAACTCACCGGCGTCTTGACCGACGCCCGTGCCAGCCTGAAAAAGGTCGATGCGGTGCTGGCCGAGGCACAAGCGGTGGGCGCCAATGCGCGCCTCGCCAGCGCCGACCTGGGCGCCTTGCGCGCCGAGGTCGAGATCAGCCTGCGCAAGGTGAGCCAACTGGTGGACGAGGTGAACCGCAAATGGCCGTTTGCCAGGGATACGGAGATCAGGTTGCCATGAAAACACATTGGACTTTTGCCGGGATTCAGGCCAGTGCCTGCTTGCTCACGGCCCTGCTGCTGAGCGCCTGCGCCAGCAAGCCGCTGCCCCCCGACTGGCAGAGCAACGCCTTTGCCGCGCTCAAGGGCTTTTCAGCGGCCTACCTCAGTGGCAATACCCGGCTGGCTGATTTTGAGTTTGCGCGGGCCAAATTTGAGGTTGCCAGCACCGGCCGCGCCGACCTCATGGCTCGCGCCGAACTGACGCGTTGCGCGCTGCGGGTGGCGAGCCTGGAGTTTGACAACTGTGCGGGCTACCAGCCCCTGGCGCCGGACGCGCATTCCGAAGAGCAGGCCTATGCGGCATTTTTGACCGGACAGTGGGCGGGGCTCGATGTGGCCCGCCTGCCGCTGCAGTACCGGGCCATCGCCTTGACCGCCCCGACCCAGCCCGCACCTGTGGCGCAGCACCACGGCATCGAGACGATGCAAGACCCACTGGCACGCCTGATTGCCGCCGGTGCATTGCTGCAAAGCCGTCGGCTGGGTGCCCAAGACATCGCCCGTGCCGTGGATACCGCCTCCAGCCAGGGTTGGCGGCGCCCGCTGCTGGCCTGGTTGGGTGTGCAACTCCAGGCTGCGCGTGAGTCAACAGACCAACCGGCAGCCACGCGGATTCAGCGGCGGATTGACCTGGTCTTGCAGGACGCGGCTGACCAACGTCATAGTCAATGAGGCCATCGGCCCCCACCCGGTAAACCGGCTCAATGCGCCGGATGATCCACCGTGCGGCCAATCTGCGGCCAACGGCGGTGCAGGTAAACCCAGGCCCATAGGCCGACGCACATCATGGCCAACGACGACGCCGCCAGTGCCACGGCTGAATGCATCACCAGCGGCGCAATCACGCCGGCGACCAGGCCGTTGGCCGAAGCGCCAATAAAGGCCTGCAAGCTCGACGCCATGCCCCGGCGGTCTGGATGCAGATCAAGCACCAGCAAGGTGATCACCGGCACCATCATGGCCCAGCCGAAGGCAAAAATCGCAATCGGAAACAGCGCCCACGCCACCTGCGCCTTGAACAGCGCATTGGCGCCCAAGTTGAGTAAAGCGATCAGCAGCATGATGGAAAACCCATACTTGATCTGCTGCTTGGGCGCCAGTTTGCCCGCCATGTGGCCACTGACCCAGGCGCCGCCCATGATGCCGCTGATGGTGAGCACAAAAAACCAGAAAAACTGCGTCGGGGCCAAGCCCAAAATATCGCCCAAAAAAGCCGGTGCCGACAGCACGTACAAAAACATGCCGTTGAACGGCACGCCACTGGCCAGCGCCAGCAGCAAGAAGCGCGGGTCCAGCCCGAGCTGCCAATAGCCTTGCAGCAGATTGCTGACCTTGAGCGGCTGGCGTTGTGACAGGTGCAAGGTCTCGGGCAGCAGCTTGTAATTGGCCAGCCACAGCACCACGCCGACGGCGGTCAAAAACCAGAAAATGCTGTGCCAGCCCAGCTGCACCAGCAAGGTACCACCAATAATGGGCGCAATGGCCGGCGCCACACCGAAATAAATGGTGATCTGACTCATCACTTTTTGCGCCTGGGCCGGGGCAAACATGTCACGCACCACGGCGCGTGCCACCACAATGCCGGCGCCCGTGGTCAGGCCCTGCATGGCCCGAAAGAACACCAGTTGGCCAATGCTTTGCGACAAGGCGCAGCCCATCGACGCCAGGGTAAAGGCCGCCAAGCCCCACAACACCACCGGACGCCGCCCCACGCTGTCGGAAATGGCGCCGTGAAACAGGCTCATGAAGGCAAAACCGAACAGGTAGGCCGACAGCGTTTGCTGCATCTGCACCGGCGTCGCGCCCAGCGATTGGGCGATGCCCGAAAAGGCCGGAATGTAGGTGTCAATCGAAAAGGGCCCCAGCATGCCCAGCACCGCCAGCAGCACGGCCAGCGCCCAGCGCGGCGCGCGCCAGAGTTGGTGTGCGTCCGGATTCATGGGCGACCCATCAACTGGAGACGCCCACCAGCGTGACCATCACGATCAGCACGCCCATCACCAGGTTGACCATGACCCAGGTCCGGATGCTGGCCAGCGCAGCGCCGCCAACAGGCCAGGCGGCGGCGGTCACCGCACGGGCGAGACGCTGGTAGAGCACAAAACGGATGTGGCCAAAAATGGCCATCATCAGCAAGCCCAATAGCGCCATCACCATCCATTCAAGCGGCATGTTGAACTTGACGCCCGCTTGCGCCATTTGCCGTGCGGTGCGCCCGATCATCCAGACACCACTGCCCAGCGTCAACGCGGCGGCGATCAGCACGGCGTTAAAGAAGCGACCCAGCACCTCGTGCATCAAGCGGATGCGTTGCGGCGCTTCCAGCTGCGTCAACGCCGGTCGCAAGAAGAACTGGGCAAATACCATGCCGCCAATCCAGACGATGATGGACAACAGGTGAATGGTTTTAAGCGCGGTGTAGAGCATGGGGCGGGTCAATGTGGTTCAGGTGGAAAGCGTCGTGGATGATGCCACAGCTGTTGCCTTTCGGTTGGCGACGCAGCGGGTGCCGGGTTCAGAGTTGAAAAGCTATCCATCGCACCAAACCTTCAAGCAGCTCACGCGCCAGGCCGGGTTCTCGTGCTTGGTAGCGGGTAGCGTGGCTTCGTTGGGCTTCGATCCAGTTGGCAAAGCGTTGCACCACCACAGGTTGATAAAACGCAATCATCAATTCGTAGTTGAGAAACAGGCTTCTCTCATCCAGATTGGCAGAACCCACCAGAGCCAGGTCATCGTCGATCAGCACCGCTTTCGCGTGAATCATGCCGGGGGCCAGCCAGACTGTTGCGCCCGCCGCCGCGAGCTCGCGCAGCGCCGCGTAGCGGGCGATATCGGCCAACCGATGGTTTGACCTGGCGGGTAACAGCAGGCTCACCGCAACGCCGCGCCGGGCGGCCAGTGTCAGCGCCATCAGCAGCGTCGGGTCGGGCACGAAGTAAGGCGTCACCGCAAGAATACGGGAACGTGCCGTGAAGCAGCCTGACACCAGCAGCGTGTAGATCGTGTCTTCCGCCTGATCGGGGCCACTGGCAACCAATCGCGCACCGGTGGCAACGGGAGGCGATGGTGCGCCGGCGAGCGTGACAATTGGCGCCAGCACGCCCTGGGTGGCAAAAGCCCAGTCTTGTTCAAAGCGTTGCTGGGCCTGTTGGACCAGGGCGCCGCCCAGATCGAGACTCAGATCCACCCAGGCTGATTTCTTGCGCAAGAAGGTTTGTTCGCCTTCAAAGTACTCGGCGGCCAGATTGCGGCCGCCACACCACAGCCACTCGCCGTCGGCAATGACCAGCTTGCGGTGGTTGCGCAGGTTGGTGCGCCCGCGCAACGCAGACCGCAAGGGCGACACGAACAAAGCCACTTGCACCCCCGCTGCGGTCAGCCGTTTCAGATTCGGGCGACCGCCCATGTAGAAGCCGATGCCGTCGATCAGCAGCCGAATCTGAACACCGGCCTGGGCCCGCCGGATCAACAGCCCGGCGATCTCATCACCGATCACATCACGCCCCAAAAGAAAACTGCTCAGGTCCAAGGTTTGCCTGGCGCTGCCGATCATGCAACGCAAGGCTTGCAGCGCTTGCTCACCGTCCTGGTGAATCATGAGCCGCTCGAAAGTGGCGGCTTCGGGCAGGCCCATGGCAGCGGCAAGCTGACCGGACTGCAGGGATGCGCTGACCGTGTTGCCTGACGCGCATGCTGGGGTTTGTGCAGACGCCTCGCGGCGGCTATTGACCACTTTTCGACTGCCAAACATCAGGTACAAAGGCAACGCGACATAGGGCAGCAAAACCAGCGAAACAACCCAGGCGATGGCGGCCGAAGGATGACGGCGCTGCCGTCGCGTATGCGAGGCAGCGGCATAAATCACAAGCCCCAACAGCACGATCAGGCTGTGCAGGGTGCCCCAGTGGCGTACAAGCAGTTGATTCAGCAAGGTGGATTCAACCTAAAGTTGCAGGCCACGGTGCCGGCAGGTCTGTGTTGCTGTGCATGCTCAGGCCGTGGCCAGCATGGCAACAACGGTGGCGGTCATGACGGCGGTGGCCAACCAGCCAAGCCAGCGCAAGCGCGGCCCGATCACATGCTCGCCCATGGTGTCGCGCCGGGATGCCAACAGCATCATGACGGCCATGATCGGAACAGCAATCACGCCGTTGAGCACCGCCGACCAGAACAGCTCCTTGACCGGGTCCATGGGAGTAAAGGACAACACCACGCCGCCTAGCGTTGCCACCGCGATGACACCGTAAAAACCGCGCCCTTCTCCCTTGTCAAGCCGCAGGCTCAGGCTACCCTGCCAACCGGCGGCCTCCGCCACGGCATAGGCCGCAGAGCCCGCGAGTACCGGCACTGCGAGCAGTCCGGTGCCGATGATGCCTAGACTGAACAACAAAAACGTCAACTCGCCGGCCAGCGGCCGAAGGGCCTCTGCGGCCTGGGCCGAGGTTTGAATGTCACGCACGCCCGCGGCATGCAGGGTCACGGCGGTGCTCAGGATGATAAAAAACGCAATCAGGTTGGAAAAAGTCATGCCCACCACGGTGTCGAGCTTGATCCGGCGCAGATGGCGGCGCACCTCGTGTGCCGTGTGGGGCTGGCCCGCGTCGGCGTTGACATCCTCGACCTCCTGCCCGGCTTGCCAGAAAAACAGGTAAGGACTGATGGTGGTACCGAACACCGCGACCACGGTCAGCAATACGTCATGGCCACCCGGCAGTTGTGGGCGAACGATTTGCTGGGCCACCTGCCACCAGTCGATGTGCAGGGTAAAAACCACCGCCACATACGACAGCAGCGCCAGCGTCAGCCATTTGAGCCAGCGCACATACGTCTTGTAGTTGAGGAATACTTGCAGCACCAGGCAGAGCAGCCCGAAGGTCACGGCGTAGACATGCGCCGAGCCGCCGATCAAGAGGCGCAGCGCCTCGGCCATGGCAGCGATGTCAGCCGCCAAATTAAGCGTGTTGGCCAGCAGCAACATGCCCACCACGCTCAACAGCACCGGCCGCGGAAAACGAGCCTTGATGTTGGCTACCAGGCCGTGCCCGGTGACATAGCCGATGCGCGCGCTGACGATCTGGATCGCCACCATCAGGGGCAGCGTAAAGACCATCGTCCAGAGCATGGAGAAACCAAACTGGGCGCCCGCCTGCGAGTAAGTGGCGATGCCGCTGGGGTCGTCATCCGCTGCGCCCGTGATGAGACCGGGGCCGAGGCGCCGCAAGATGGCGCGCAGACTGAATTTACCGCTTTGATGGAGCATGGATGAAGTGGCTAAAGGGTCACGGGCACGGTCGAGCAACCATTTGCGCCCAACCAAGGGCATTAGACTACGATCACTGTCTGCTGTTCACGCCGTTTGCCGCTGCACTGAAATTTTCGTCACTTACCTGGACTTGCCATGGAAATCGATCCCAAAGATATTATCGAAACGGCCCACAGCGGCGTGCAGACCCCCGAGTCCCGGGTCAGTCGATTGAATGCAGTGGTGGCGATCACGGTGGCGATCCTGGCCACCTTCATGGGTATTTGCAAGGTCAAGGACGACAACATCGTGCAGGCGATGCAACAGGCCCAGGCCGACAAGCTCGACCATTGGGCTTTTTACCAGGCGCGCAACCTGCGCCAGGAAGTCGCCGAAGCGACCCTGGTCCAGCTTGAGCTGGCACGCGCGTCGCAGGCGGCCAGTCAAACCGTTGCTTACGACGCGGCGATCGCAAAGTACCGGGCGCTGGCGCTGGATCAGGCCAGCAAGAAAGACGCGCTGCAACAGCAAGCCCTTCAGGATCAGAAAACCTACGACGATCTGAACTACCGCGATGATCAATTTGACCTCTCGGATGCGGCCATCGCGATTGTGATCGCCGTCCTCGCCGTGACCGCGTTAACGCAGCTTTGGCCGCTGTACTGGGCCGCTTTGGTGCCGACGGCGTTCGGCCTGGTCATGGGCACGGCAGGGCTGGCAGGCTGGCACATTCATCCTGACATTTTGGTCAAATTGCTGACCTGAGAACGGCCGGGGTGACCGCGCCCCTCTGGCCCAAAAATCTTCCCCCGCAGGCGGTTTCTTTGACCGACTTCACTGGAGCCGATGCCTGATTTCATCAGGAATATATAAGAAATTGGCCAGCAGCCCTTGTCCTGTCTAGGTAATACGCTATTAAATAGATAGTGAAAAACTTTTCTCGTAGGAACCGATGTCGGGCGTGACCCGGCTCGTCAGCATGGAGCCGGTGTCACGGTAGCGGGTGTGCCAGGACAGCGCTTCTTCCAGAATGTGGGGCGTGTGGCCCCCGCGCTGCTTTGCGCGCGCCACGTAAGCATGCAGCATTTGCCGGTAAGGTTGCGCCACGCAGCGCTCGATGATGGCTTCGGCACGCTCGCGCGGTGCCAGACCGCGCAGATCGGCCAGACCGATTTCGGTGACGATGATGTCCACGTCGTGTTCGGTGTGGTCCACGTGCGAGACCATCGGCACGATGCTCGATATCTTGCCGCCCTTGGCGACCGATTTGGTGGCAAACACCGACAGGTAAGCGTTGCGCGCAAAGTCGCCCGAGCCACCAATGCCGTTCATCATGTGCGTGCCCAGCACATGGGTGGAGTTGACGTTGCCATAGATGTCGGCCTCCAGCGCGGTGTTGATCGCGATGAGCCCGAGACGCCGGATGATTTCGGGGTGGTTGCTGACTTCTTGCGGACGCAGCACCAGCCGGTCCTTGTACTTGCCAATGTCATGGAACACCTGGCGGCTCTTTTCCGCCGACAAGGTGATCGAGGAGCCCGACGCAAAGTCGAGCTTGCCGGCATCGAACAGGTCAAAGGTGGAGTCTTGCAGCACTTCGGAATACATCGTCAGGCGCTTGAACGGGCTGTCGATGAACCCCGCCATCACCGCGTTGGCGATGGTGCCGATGCCGGCCTGCATCGGCAGCAAGCACTCGGTCAGTCGCCCTTGTGCCACTTCTTCCTTGAAGAAATCCACCAGATGCGCCGCGATAGCCGCCGTCTCAAGGTCGGGCGGCAGGATGGTGGAGGAACTGTCGAGCTTTTCGGTAAAAACGATGGCCACGATTTTTTCGGGTGGAATCTCGATCGCGGTGGTGCCCAGCCAAGGCGTGCTATGGGAGGCGGTCGATGACGCTTCAGCGAACGCCACGATCGTAGACGGTCCGATCACACTGACCCTGCTGTTCAGGTTCAACGATGCCGGCTTGATCGCCTCGTTCCGCGCCGAGTTGCGCGGCGCTGGGGTGGGTAATGAAATGGTCATGCTCCCTTGGGAAGGTCGTTTGTCCAACTATCAGGTGCGTGACGGCATGACCGTGCCGTTCACCGGCGAGGTGGCCTGGATACGGCCCGA
>JANYHL010000135.1 GCA_025359085.1 Gammaproteobacteria bacterium | reverse complement strand
CTGACAATGGTGCTGCGGGTGTTCTTGCCGATGTGGATCATCTTGGTGCCGGTATCGGCCTGCTGGTGGTGGTTGGTCACCGCGACCGAATAAAACTCGCCGACCGAGTTGTCGCCCAGCAAAATGCACGACGGATACTTCCAGGTGATGGCCGATCCGGTCTCCACCTGGGTCCAAGAAATGCGCGAGTTGACGCCCCGGCACAGGCCGCGCTTGGTGACGAAGTTGTAGATACCACCGACGCCGTTCTCATCGCCTGCGTACCAGTTTTGCACGGTCGAGTATTTGATGTCGGCGTTGTCCAGCGCCACCAGTTCCACCACGGCCGCGTGCAGCTGGTTGGTGTCGAACTGCGGCGCGGTGCAGCCTTCCAGGTAAGACACCGAGGCGCCTTCTTCGGCCACGATCAGCGTGCGTTCAAACTGGCCGGTGTCCTGGGTGTTGATGCGAAAGTAGGTGGACAGGTCCATCGGGCACTTGACGCCCTTGGGGATGAAACAAAACGAACCATCGGTGAACACCGCCGAATTGAGCGCGGCGTAGTAGTTGTCGGCCGATGGCACCACACTGCCGAGGTATTGTTTGATCAACTCGGGGTGGGTTTGCACCGCCTCGGAGATCGACCCGAAAATGATGCCGACTTCGGCCAGCTTGGCCTTGTAGGTGGTGGTGACCGAGACGCTGTCGAAAATCACATCGACCGCCACACCGGCCAGCGCCGCGCGCTCGTGCATCGGCACGCCGAGCTTCTCGAAGGTGCGCAGCAGCTCAGGATCGACCTCGTCCATGCTTTTGAGTTTGGCCTTCGGCTTGGGCGCCGCGTAGTAGCTGATTGCCTGAAAATCGATCTTCGGATACTTGACATTGGCCCACCCGGGCTCGGTCATCGTCAGCCAGTGGCGAAACGCCTTCAGGCGAAATTCAAGCAGCCAGTCGGGCTCGTTTTTTTTGCCAGAGATCAGCCGGATGGTGTCTTCGCTCAATCCCTTGGCCGCCACATCCGATTCGATGTCGGTGACGAAGCCATGTTTGTAGGGCTGATTGACCAGGTTCTGCAAAACCGCACTCATGCCGCGACTCCTTTGCCAGCGCCCGCTTTCAGGCTGAAGCTCTCACCGCAGCCGCAGGTGTTGCCGACGTTCGGATTGTCAAACTGAAAGCTCTGCTTGAGCCCTTCGGTGACGAAGTCGAGGCAGGCGCCGTCAAGCGTAGCCAGGTTCTGCGGGGCGATCAGCAGCGTGGCACCATGGGCGTCAAAGCGCTGTTCGTCGGCGCGCAATTCGTCGGCCAGCTCATAAGTGTAGGCAAAGCCCGAGCAGCCGACGCTCTTGACGCCGACGCGCAAGCCCAGTCCCCTGCCGTGCTTGGCAATTTGCGAGCGGATCTGCTGGGCCGCCGCTTCGGTGAGGGTGATGTTCATGCTCATGATGCAAGTCCTGTGGGACCGTTGAAGCGGCGCACCCCGGGTTGCTCCGGGCTTGAACAGTAGGTCTTAAATCTCATTTTTGAACTCCTTTGATGCGCGAACCTTGAAGGTCTATATATTTTATACCTTATGAATGAGCCGACGCCGGGCCGGGCGTGGCGGTCGTGGGGAGGTGCGGCCTGGCGGCCAGAGAGCAGCTGTTTTTAAGGAACAAATTTGGCTCTAGCCCATGTGGGACGGGCGTTAGCAGCTATCAAAAAATATTTTTCTCAAAATTGTCGAGTGAGCCGGCGGCGACCGTGACACCCTGTCGTTTGAGCGGGTATTGCACTTGGGATACGGTGCGCAGCACCGGCTAGGGCCAATGCTGTTCAGATAGCACCCCATCACCGTTCGGGCTGAGCCCGTCGAAGCCTGGTAGTCCTTCGACAGGCTCAGGGCGAACGGGCTTAAATGAACAGCATTGCGGCTAGGGCGCTGTCTGCCAGCGCCCCAGTCGCTGCGCCAGCCGTTCAAAAGCGAGGTCGGTCACGACGGCCAGCAAACCCACCAGCAGCGCGCCCTGCAGAACGTAGGCGGTGTTGAACCCGCTCAGGCCCACAATGATCGGCAAGCCCAGCGTCTTGGCGCCGACGGTCGAAGCAATGGCGGCAGTGCCGATGTTGATGATGACCGAGGTGCGAACGCCCGCCAGAATCACCGGCGTCGCCAGCGGCAGCTCGATGCGCAGCAAGCGCTGCCAGGGGCTCAGCCCCAAGCCTGCGGCAGCTTCACGCGCCGCTGGCGGCACCGATCCGAGACCGGCCAGGGTGCTTTGCAGCACCGGCAGCAAGCCATACAGGGCGAGCGCGATCAGGGCCGGGGCTTCGCCAAAACCGACCACGGGAACGGCCACCGCCAGGACCGCCACGGGCGGAAACGTCTGCCCGGCGGCCACCACGGTTTCAATCAGCGGGCGAAACTCGCGCCCGCTGGTGCGGGTCGCAAAGATACCGGCGGCGACACCGGCGAGGACGGCAAAGCCGCTGGACAGGCCGACGATTTTCAGGTGGGCCAGCGTCAGCTCCAGAAAGCTGTCTTGCGCGTACACCGGCCGTTCCAGCGCCGGAAACAGCGCGGCAAACAGCGGCTTCAACCACGCCATGCCAAAAACCAGCAGCAGCAAGGCTGCCACGGCCCACGGCAAGGGGTCACGCCTCCACGCATGGCGGGCGGCGCTGGCCGGCGCTGCGCCGCTCATGGCCGCAGGTCCAGCAAGTCATGAAAGTGGATCACGCCCAAGGGTTGGCCGTCGCTGTCCACCACCGGCAAGCGGTCCACCTGACGCGACAAGAAAATCGACAGTGCCTCACGCAAGCTCAAGCTCGCCAACACCGGCTCGCCCGCGGCGCGCTCGTCCGCCCGCAAGTGCGTGGCCACGCGCTGCAGGCCCAGCAGCTTGATACCGACGTCGCTGCGTCCGAAAAAATCGGTCACGAAGTCATTGGTCGGACTGGAGAGCATCTGCAGCGGCGTGCCGCTTTGCACGATGCGCCCCTGGTCGAGCAAGACGATGCGCGTGGCCAGGCTGAGCGCCTCGTCAATGTCATGCGTGACCAGCACAATGGTCTTGTCAAACGCCTTGTGAATGCGCGCAATCTCCAACTGAAGCGCGCCCCGTGTGACCGGGTCGAGCGCGCCAAACGGCTCATCCATCAGCAGCACTTCAGGGTTGCCCGCCAGTGCCCGCGCCACCCCCACGCGCTGCTGCTGCCCGCCCGAGAGCTGGTGCGGATAGCGCTGGCGGTACAGCTCGGCGTCAAGCTGCAGCAGCGTCATCAACTCCGTCACGCGCTCATGGATGCGGCCTGCCGGCCACTTGAGCAGCGTTGGCACCGTGGCAATATTTTTCTCGACGTTCCAGTGCGGAAACAGTCCGACCGACTGGATGGCGTAACCCATGCGGCGCCGAATGGCCTCCGGGCGAAAGCTGCGAATCTCGTCATCGGCAAACAGGATGCGCCCGCTGTCGTGCTCCAGCAGCCGGTTCATCATCTTGAGCAGGGTCGACTTGCCCGAGCCCGAGCTGCCCAGAATCACTGTGAACTCACCGCGCGCAATGTGCAGGCTGAGGTCATCAATGACGGTCACGCCGTTGAACGCTTTGGAGACATGCTGCAGTTCAATCATCGAACTTCAATCGTTGAGCTCGGGCGCCAGCGCCAGGCTGAGGGCCTTGAGCAAGGCGTCCACCGCGACGGCCATGGCCACCACCGGCAGCACACCGAGCAGCACCAGATCGAGCGCACCGCTGAGCAAACCTTGAAACACGATGGCGCCAAAACCGCCCGCGCCAATCAAGGCCGCCACCACCGCCATGCCAATGGTCTGGACCGTGGCCACGCGCAGCCCCGAGAGAAAAACCGGCAACGCCAGCGGCAGTTCGACGCGCCAGAAAATCTGCCGTGCCGTCAAGCCCATGCCCTGTGCCGCCTCAATCACCGGCTGCGGCACCTGGCTCAGCCCGGCGGCGGTGCTGCGCACGACCGGCAGCAGGGCATACAGCGTCAGGGCCACCACGGCCGGGGCCAGGCCAATGCCTTTGATGCCCATCTGCGCCAGCACCGGCACGCTGGCTGCCAGCAGCGCCAGCGGCGCCATCAACAAGGCAAACAGCGCGATCGACGGCACGGTTTGGATCACATTGAGCACGGCAAACAAGGGCGGGCGCAGCGTCCGCGAGCGGTTTGACGCCAGACCCAGCGGCACGCCAATGAGCAACGCCGGCAGCAGGCTGGCCAGCACAATTTGCACATGCTGCCCCAGCGCCGCATTGAAAACATCCTGGCGGTTGGCATATTCCTTGAGCAGCGACAAATCCTTGAACGCCCCGGCCGCCAGCAGTACCGCCAGCGGCACGATGACGACGCCCGCGCCCAACAGGCGCCAGCCCGGCTTCAGGGTCAGCCGCTGCACTGCGTCGGTCGCCGCCAGCCAGCTGAAAGCGCCCAGCAGCCAGAATGCGCCGCCCAGGGAGGTGCGGGCAATCGCGCTCGACTGGCCTGCCAGTTGCGTTGCGTGGTCGGCTGCCAGCCCCGCCAGGCCTGTTAGCAGCAGCGTTGCCGCCAGGTAAACAAGGATTTGTGTGCGGCGTGCCGGGCGCATGAAAACGGCCACGACCAGCAGCAGGGCCGGCAGCAAGGTCAGCCAGGAGTTGAGCGGGCGGCCCGCGCTGGGGTTGAGGAGTTGCGCCAACGAGATACCCGTGCCAGTGACCAGCCGATTGGGCGCGTGCGTTAAAAGTGACAAGCCCAGTGCCGCCACTAGACCAGCCAGGACCAGCACGGCCATTACGCGGTTTTTGACCAAACCGATCACGCGAGCGGCCTCACAGCGCCAGTGCGGCGTTGCACGCTAGCTGCAACGCCGCGCCCTGTCACTTGATAAAGCCCTTGGCCCGCAGGTAATCGGCCGACACTTTTTTGGCGTCTTGCCCTTCCACTGCAATTTTTGCGTTGAGCGTTTGCAGCGTCGGGCCGTCCAGTGTCTTGAAAACCGGCGCCAGCATCTCCTTGATTTTTGGATAACGGGCCAGTGTTTCAGCCCGGATCAGCGGCGCCGGCGCGTAAACAGGCTGAATGCCTTTGGGGTCGTCCAGCACCACCAGTCCCAAAGCAGCAATCGCGCCGTCGGTGCCGTAGGCCATGGCGGCGTTGACGCCCGAGGTTTGCTGCGCGGCGGCCTTGAGGGTGACGGTGGTGTCGCCGCCGGCCAGTGTCAGCAGCTGGTCTTGCTTCAGTTTGAAGCCATAGGCCGTCTGGAACGCAGGCAAGGCGTCGGTGCGCTCGATAAATTCGGCCGATGCGGCCAGCTTGAACGTGCCGCCCTGGTCCAGCCACGGACCCACGTCCGCCAGCGACTTGACCTTGTTGCGGGTGGCCACATCCTGGCGCATCGCTATCGCCCAGGTGTTGTTGGCCGGGGCGGGTTCCAGCCAGATGATCTGGTTTTTATCGGCATCCAGCTTTTTCACCCGCTCGTAACCCGCCTGGGCGTTTTTCCAGGCCGGGTTTTTTTCATCGGAAAAGAAAAACGCACCATTGCCGGTGTACTCCGGGTACAGGTCAATCTCGCCCGCCGTGATGGCGCCGCGCACGATCTTGGTGGCCCCCAGTTGGACCTTGTTTTCGGTTTTGATGCCGTTGGCCTCCAGCACCTGAATCAGCATATTGCCCAGCAAGGAGCCCTCGGTGTCAATTTTTGACGCCACGCGAACAGCGGTTTGAGCCAATGCCGAGGCCGCTGCAAAAAGCAGAAGGGGCGTGCAGCGGATCAGCCAGCGACGTGATAACAAGGTGTTCATACAGAAGCCTTTCAGGTGAGTGGGAGCGTGCAGGACAAGCCGCGCCAGCGCAGATTTTTACTGCATTGCAAGGCGCCAGCGTGAATTTTCAGTTTATAGCGTGAATCGGTAGACGGCGCTGTTGCGCCATATCAAGGCGTGAACAGACGCCGTATCGACGCCTTGGGAATAGCACTTGTTCGATATTAAATTAATAGCTATAGAGCTATATTACACGGGGGCTAGCGGCCTGAAATGGATAAATAATTTTCAAAACAAGATTCGCTGCGCTGCCCAAGTGTGGCATCGCCCTGGCCATAGCTGTTTTCTTTCGGAATTGTTGGCGGCATGATAATCAGGCAGCGCCATTTTTACCAGCAAAGCGATGAACAAGAAATTTCCCATCCATCCGGCCAAACCAGAACGTGTTTGCTGGGGCTGCGATCAATACTGCTCCATCGAGTCAATGGCATGCTCGAACGAACGCTCACCGCATCCGGTGGAACTCTTCGGCGAGGACTGGCTGGCTTGGGGCGACAAGCACAATCAGGATCACCAGCCGGTTGATCCGCCAGACCAGCCAGGCAACGACTTGCAGGGCCAGAGCAGCAGGTAATCGTCCTTCATCCACTCAGAGCAGGCCTTGCTCAGTGGCGATGACAGCGGCGTGCACGCGCGAACTGACGTCGAGTTTGCGCAAAATGTGCTGCACATGAATCTTGACGGTGGTTTCGGCAATACCGTGTTCGCGGCCAATTTCTTTGTTGCTCGCGCCACGCGCAATGCCGCGCAAGATGTCGCGTTCGCGCGGCGACAGGCTGCTCAAGGCGGGACCGATGTTGACGGCTGGCGGCAGCGCTGCGCCGATGCCGAGGACGTCTTTGCTTGTCCCCCGGTAGGCTGCGACCAGCTTGTTCATCATCTCGGGCGCCACCATGCTGTCGCCCTGCATCGCACGCCCGATGGCGGCAGTCAAGGCATCGCCTTCAATCGTTTTCAGGAGATAGCCGGCAGCGCCACCGCGCAGCGCCGCCGCCAGGTCGTTTTCGTCTTCGCTGACGGTCAACATCAGGATCACGGCCTTGGGCGCGGCTTCACGCAGAGCGGGCAGGGCGTCCACGCCGCGCACGCCTGGCAAGTGGTTGTCAAGCAGGATCAGGTCCGGTTGCAGTTCCTGCGCCTTGCGCAAGGCCTGACCGGCATCGGCTGCATCGCCGATGACACACAACTGGGGGTCGCGCGCCAGCAAGGCGGTCAGTCCACGACGAAACAAGGTGTGGTCGTCAACGACCAGAATGCGAATCGGCGGCGGCGGAGAAATTATTTGCATGACTGGTTTCAAGCCTTGATGGACGCCACCGGCTTGACTTTGGCGATCGGGTGTGCTGGCCGCGGCAAGGTCAAAATAATCGAGCTGCCGTGCGACGGCGCAGACAGAACATCCAGTTCGGCGCCAATGCGCTGCGAGCGCTCTGACATGATACGCAGACCCACATGCGTTTCGTCGAGAGCATCATTGCCGGTCTCAAAGCCAATGCCGTTGTCACGTACCTCAAAACGCCAGGCGGGCAGTTGCTGCACATCAAGCCAGACTTGCGATGCGTGGGCGTGCTTGCGCACGTTGGAGAGGGCCTCCTGAATAATGTGCAGCACCTGTATTTGCAGGTCGGGCGAAAGCGGCATGCCCTGCCCCTGCATCGTGAGTGTCGCCTTGATGCCACTCTGATGCTCGAATTTGCGCAAGGTGGTGGCCAGCGCTGGTTCAATATCCTCGGTATTGGTGCGGGTTCTGAAATGCAGCAACAACTCACGCACATCACCGTAGCTTTCACGCACGCCAATATCGATTTCTTCCAGCACGTTTGCAATTTCTACCGGGTCCTTGGTCTTGAGGGCATCGCGCATCAGTTGCACCTGAATTTTCAAGAAAGCCAGGGACTGGGCAATCGAGTCATGCAACTCACGCGCCAGCAGGTGGCGTTCCTGCGATACAGCCGCTTCCATTTCAAGGGCATTGAGGCGCAGATTTTCCATGCCGCTGGCCAGATGTCGGCTCAGTGCTTCCAACAGGGAGCGCTCCGACAGCGTTGGACTGACGCGCGCGTGGAAAAACAAATCGACCTCTCCCATCAAACGCTCATGCAGGCGCACCGGAAGGGTGACCACGGTCTCAAAGCCGGCCCTGGCGCAATGTTGCAGCGATGATTCGGCGATATTGCGAATAGGGATCACGTTCAGTCCGGCTTCAGCGTTGGCCGCACCACAATGGCAGTCGCCGGTGTAGATGCAGTGCTCAGCATCCACCATGGACACCGGCAGGCCGTGGGCCGCCAGCATCAGATGGCGCTGGCTGGCCTGATTTGACCAGCGCAAGGCAACGCCGTCGGCGCGGGCGATGCGCGCCAGGCTTTTGGTAAAGCCTTGCGCAAGCACCTCCAGTGAGGTGGCGTTGCTCACCAGAGCGGTGACTTCATAGAGACTTTCCAGTCGTGCAGTTTTCTCTTGCAACTGGGCGGTTTTTTCAGCAACTTTGCTTTCCAGGTTTTGGTACATGGACTGCAGATGGGCCGCCATCTCATTGAAACCATCGGCCAGGGTGCCGAACTCGTCACTGGTCACGCGCTCAACCCGGGCGTCAAAATTACCGGACTGGATTTTCTCAATCGCCTGTTTGAGCTGGCTCACGGGTTCCAGGACAAAAAGATAACCGGTGTAAAGCAGCACCGCTGCACCCAGGATTACCAGCGTCAGCATGCTGATCTGCAGCAAATGCAGCAGCGCCGTCCATTTGGCGATATGCGCCTCAATGCTGGCGACGAAAGCATCAATGTGGGAGGCAAAGGCCACGGTCTGTGCCCGCAAGTCAGTCAAGACGCGGGGTTGGCCCGTCATCCAGCGGGCTTGGTACTCGGCCCAGTCTTGCTCGACAAGGGCAAACCGGGCCGTAGAGCGGTCGTCCCATGACACAAACAAAGGTCGATCCGGGTCACCCTGGCGCAAGGTGGCCAAACTGCGGTCAAATTCTCGGGCTTGCGCGCTCAGTTCACCGGTTTCACCCGTGCCGATGGCCAAAGACATGCGGTAAGACTGCATCCGCATGCGACCAGCTTCATTGACCGCTGCCGCGCCGCCATCGAGTTGCCAGGAAACCCACAGCGTTGCCACCGTGGAAATGAATACCAGCAGCAAAAATGGCGCCCCCACCAGCATCAGCTTGGCGCCCAGACTCCAATGCTTCACCCGTGCCATGGAGCGCTGCCCGCTGCTCGTCGGTCAATCAGGACACGCGCTCGAAAATAGCGGCAATGCCCTGCCCGCCCCCGATGCACATGGTGACCAGCGCGTAGCGGCCACCCATGCGCTCCAGTTCATACAGTGCCTTGACCGTGATCAGTGCCCCGGTGGCGCCGATCGGGTGGCCCAGCGAAATGCCGGAGCCATTCGGGTTGACTTTGGCCGGGTTCAGGCCCAAATCGCGACTGACGGCGCAGGCCTGCGCAGCAAAGGCTTCATTGGCCTCGATCACGTCGAGATCGTTCACAGTCAGGCCCGCTTTCTTCAGGGCCATTTGACTGGCCGGTACCGGGCCGATCCCCATGTATTTGGGGTCCACGCCGGCATGCGCGTAAGCCACCAGCCGGGCCAGGGGCTTTAAGCCACGCGCTTTGGCGGTGGCAGCTTCCATCAGCACCACAGCGGCGGCGGCATCGTTGATGCCGGAGGCGTTGCCGGCCGTGACCGTGCCATTTTCCTTGAGGAACGCGGGCTTGAGCTTGGCCAGATCAGCCAGGGTGCAATTGGGGCGATAGTGTTCGTCGGTGTCGAAAGCCACCTCACCCTTTTTGCTTTTCAGCATGACCGGCAGGATCTGGCTCTTGAAATAGCCGGCTTCAATCGCGCGCTGCGCTCGGTTGTGGCTCTCGACTGCCAGCGCGTCCTGGTCGGCGCGCGTGATGCCCCATTTGGCCGCAATGTTTTCGGCGGTGACGCCCATGTGGACGGTGTCAAACGGGTCGTGCAGCGCACCGACCACCATGTCAACCATCTTGGTGTCTCCCATGCGCGCACCCCAGCGCATATTCAGGCTGGCATAAGGCGCCCGGCTCATGCATTCGGCGCCGCCCCCGATCGCAATGTCACAGTCACCCAGCAAAATGCTTTGGCTGGCAGAAACGATGGCTTGCAGACCTGAGCCGCACAGACGGTTCACGTTGAATGCCGGTGTGCCCTGCACGCAACCGCCGTTGATGGCTGCTACGCGCGAGAGATACATGTCTTTGGGTTCGGTGTTGACGACATGGCCAAAAACCACATGACCGACATCCTGGCCCTCGGTATTGGCGCGCTTGAGCGCCTCACGTACCACCTGCGCGGCCAGTTCGGTGGGGGCAATGTCTTTCAGGCTGCCGCCATAAGTACCAATAGCGGTGCGCACACCGCTGACGATTACGACTTCACGTGACATGGACGATCTCCGGTAGATAAAACGAAAAAAGAGGAGCTGTGTGAGTATGCCAGCACCTCATCTTAGCCTTGCCTGTGATCTCGGGACGGGTCGCCCTGCGTTTCGTCTCACAAGTTGGTGTTGTAGGAATTTTCTGACAACGAGGGGGGTTGGCGCCCGATGGTCTTTTCGGGTTGACACAGGCATAGTCGAGTGAATTTTTTCGACTTCACAAAAGCAACGCTACAGGCCATGCATCAGCTCAAGACTTACATCGTCGAAGACAACCCGGTCATACGCGAGAGCCTGATCGTCACGCTGGAAGAGCTTGCACCGGTCAAGGTGGTGGGCACTGCGGTCGATGAATTCACGGCCATAGACTGGCTGATGCAGCCAGACAATCATGTCGACCTGATCATTGTTGATATTTTTCTGAAAGCTGGCTCCGGCTTGGGAGTGCTCAGGGCAGCAAGTGGGTTGGCGCAGCGGCAGAGGCTGGTGGTACTGAGTAACTATGCCACGCCGGATATTCGGCGCAAATGCCTTGAACTTGGTGCCGACCGGGTGTTTGACAAGTCCAACGACATCGATGCGCTCATCGAGTACTGCGCTCAGCTGCCGGTGGAACCAGTTGACGACAGCAGCCCCTCAGGTCACGCCACGTCGGCCTGAGTATGGGGTTACTGGATCAAGCCGTTTTTCAATGCGTAATAGGTCAGGTCGCTGTTGGTTTCAAGTTTCATTTTTTCCATCACCCGGGTTCGGTAGGTGCTGACCGTTTTAACGCTCAGCGACATACTGACCGCCAAATGGCCGATGGCCTCTCCGTTGGACAGACGCAAAAAAACCTGCAACTCACGTTCAGACAAATTTTCGTGAAGCGGCTTGTCAGCACCTTCGCTCAAACTCTCTGCCAGAAGCTCGGCAACCCCTGCCGTGATGTACTTGCGCCCGCGACACACGGTCCGAATCGCCTTAACTATTTCCTCCGGGTCGCAGTCTTTGTTCAAATAGCCACTGGCACCTTGGCGCAGCAAGGTGGTGGCGTAATATTCTTCCGCAAAGCCACTCAAGATCAGTACCGGCAAATCAGGTGCACGGGCCCGAATGGCGATCAGTGCATCAACGCCGCTTTGGTCTGGCATGGAGATGTCGAGCAGGAGTACATCGATCTCACCCTTGCGCACGATGTCAAGCGCCCCTCGGCCATTGACTGCTTCGGCGACCACGGTGAAGTCCACCTGGTCGGAGAAAAATTGGCGCAATCCGGCGCGGATCATCGCGTGGTCGTCAACAATGGCAATTCGAATCATGGTGTGTGGCAGCGTTCTTTGCTGCATGATCCCACACTTTGGGGCAGGGGTTAAGAATGGATGCACTGGATGTTGTCGAACCCGGCCTTGTTGTCCTGCTAATGGCGGGGCTAGCTGCAGCGTTGCTGATCATCAGTCTGGTGGCGCTCCTGATTTACCGGCGCCAGCGCTCAACGCTACAGGAAATGCAACAGGAAATGCAGCGCACCGTTCAGGCAGAGCGTGATCGGTTCGAAACCGAGGTCCTGCTGCGCACGGCGCAGTTGACTGAGTTGACGCACCACCTGCAGACCGCTCGAGAAGACGAGCGTCATCGCCTGGCGCGCAATTTGCACGACGATCTGGGCGCCTTGCTGACATCGGCCAAGCTGGATGCGGCTCGCATCAAATCGCGCCTGGCCGATAAGGCGCCTGAGGCGCTGGAACTATTGGCCCACCTGGTCAGCACGCTCAACAGCGGCATTGCGCTTGGACGCAGCATTATTGAAGACTTGCGCCCGTCGGCACTGGGTAACCTGGGCCTGGTGGCAACACTGGAAATTCTGACGCGTGAGTTTGCCGAGAATTCGGGCATCGAGGTTCATTGCAGCTTAGCGGCCGTGGAATTGCAGGCCAATGCCGAATTGATGATTTACCGCTTGGTCCAGGAAGCCACCACCAACATCCTAAAGTACGCGCATGCGTCGCGGGTCTGGGTGAGTTTGGCTGTTGACCATGGTCATGTGGCGGTCTCTGTTCGTGATGATGGGGTGGGCTTCGATACCCGTGTGCAGGCGCGCTCTGCCTACGGGCTGGTGGGCATGCGTTTTCGGGTTGAGGCGGAAGGCGGAACCTTGAGCCTGGTGTCCGAGCCGACGCGGGGGACCTTGATTTCGGTGAAGCTGCCGCCATCATCGCTGCGCTCAACTGAAGGAAAAGAGCCTGGCTAAGCTGATTCTTGCCTTTGACAAGGTAGTGTCAGCGCATTCCTACGCCGATTGACGTAGTTCCCCGACAAGACGATGGCAGGCCTGCTTATCGTCTGGACCGACAACAAAGATCACACTTGCCTGGCTGTCCCGGCACAGTTCGCGGCCTATTTATTTTGATCACCCGAAGCGGTTAGCCGCTTCCTTCAGACAGGAGCCCAGATATGTTGCACTACGCTGTTGTATTTTTTGTCATTGCCTTGATTGCTGCTTTGTTCGGATTTGGCGGCATCGCCGCCAGTGCCGTCAGCATCGGCAAAATCTTGTTTATTGTGTTTGCAATTCTGGCTGTTGCCAGTTTCCTGTTTGGCCTAATCAAGAAGAGCTAACACCGCACGCCAAGGCGGGCTCGGTTCACCGCCAGGCTCGATGCCTGATCGCTACAAATTTCATCAAACCTCAACTTTCTCTAAGGAACCATCATGTTTAACAAAAAGATCCAAGAACCTTCCAGCCTGGCCGACCAAGCCGCAGAGTCGGCCACCCACGCCATCGAATCTACCCAACGCGTGGCCAATGAAGCACTCGACAGCCTGGCCGGCAGCGTGCAGGACTTGCGTCACCAGGCCAGCGCACTTGCGCATCGTGGTGCGGACAGCGTGCGCGACACCTCAAGGCAACTGCGTGACAAGGCGTTGCGCGCCTCGGACAACACGCTGAACTACATCAAGGACGAGCCCATCAAGTCGGTGCTGATCGCCGCTGCGACCGGAGCCGCGCTGATGGCACTCATCAGCATGATGGCAAGTTCGCGGGATCGCCGCTAACGGTCTTTCATCAGGCAACGGCAGCCCGGGTGGCTGCCGTTGCCGCAGAGCCTGTTAAGGTAGACCTTGCGCTGCCCCGGGGCGGTTCTAGTCTCGCCTTAATTTTTTGATTCTGGAGCTTGATCCTCATGATTCACCCCCTGTTTCTCCTCATCGCGACCCGGCCGCAACTGCTGGCCGACCACGCGGAGGCTTATGCCGAACTGGTCGCCGCCGAGGCGGCCCATGTCTCAGCCAGTTGGAAGAGACGTTTGTTGCTTTATGCGCTGGCCTTGTGTTGCCTGGCAGTGGGCGCGATGTTGGCGGGGGTGGCGCTGATGCTTTGGGCCGTGGCACCTGCGGCCAGCAGCCATGCGCCGTGGGTCTTGATTGCCGTGCCGTTATTGCCCATGGCCGTGGCTGCAGGGTGTTTGCTGGCGGCTCGGTCACCGGGTGATTCCAGCGGTTTTGAAAACATTCGACAACAAATGAAGGCCGATCTGGCCATGCTGCGCGAAGCGAGTACCTCATGAGTGCACCGGTACCGACACCCTCCGAGCGGCTGAACCTGTCGCGCGAGCGTTTGCGTCTTGCCATGCGTGACATCGCTGCCCCAGCGGGCCACGCCGCCAGCGCGCGCACCAGTGGCACAAGGCTGGCCTGGCTCGACAGCCTGAAATCAATTCCTGTAGCGGGTATCGTGATCCAGGCGGTGCGAAGTTGGTGGGCAGAGCACCCTTGGCGTGTCGCCAGCCTACTGGCCGGCGAAACCGTGAAGACTGTGGTACAGCCCCTGGCACAGCGTCATCCGCTGGGGCTGGTGGTGGGCGCGCTACTGTTAGGTGGCGCTTTGGCCTGGGCACGGCCGTGGCGTCTTCTCTTCACGTCGTCCCTGTTGGCCGGGCTGCTTCCACAGCTCTTGTCCAAAACCTTGGCGCAGATACCCACCCAATCGTGGATGGCGGTGCTGACGGAATTGCTGAAACAGCCGCGTCAATCGCAAGAACCGGCCCAAGTGGCCGGATTTTCAACAGCCCGGCCTGACGCGCCGACGTGCTGATTTAGGGGCGCGGCATGAAGCCGCGCCGCGACTATGCGCTAGATTCGTCCCATTAGCAGCAGGACGATGATGATAATCACCACCAGTCCCAAGCCACCACTGGGTCCGTAGCCCCAATTGCGGCTGTGCGGCCAACTCGGAATGGCGCCAATCAGCAGCAGGATCAGCACGATCAACAGTATGGTTCCCAAGCTCATGACTTTTCCTTGAAGTTGTGAAGTAGTAGTCTTACTTGGCTGGCTCTGTCGGCACGACGATCACGGTGGTGCCGTCTCCGGTCTTGCCCTTTGCGCCAGTTGCGCCGGTATAACCCGTGTCGCCGGTTGCACCCGTTGCGCCGGTGGTACCCGTCGCGCCGGTGTTGCCAGCGCTACCGGTGCTTCCGGTACTGCCGGTTGCGCCCTGCGGGCCTGCTGGGCCGGGAACGACCACGGGCGCTACGGGGACAGCGACGACGGCAGGTCGGTCACAAGCGGCCAAGCTAAGAGTGGCGAGCAGCGCTGAAATAAGAATCATGCGGTTCATGAGAAATCCTTTGAAGAAAATAATATGCAGCGCCCGGCTTTAAGAACACGGTCGCAACCAGACTGGCACAACACCAATTGTCACGCTCAGTAAGCCTGCAGCTTAGACCCAGTCGTTGCAAAGTTCCGTGCGCTGGCGAACACACAGCCTCTATTTATTTGCACCTTCGCAAACGTCTATGTGTGTCATCGCACAGACGCCCCAGCATCGCGGGGCAATACTGTCTTCGCGATGCACGGCGCTGACGCGATGGTGCAAAATAGCAGCGTGAGCGCCTGGCACGAGTCGGGCAATTACATCAATCAGTTTTTTAGATACACAGAGGAAAGCAAATGAAAAAATATGAAGGCTATGCCAGAGTCTTGCCGTGGTTTATGGCACTGGTTCTGAGCGTTTTGCTCGCTGCCTGCGGCGGCGGTGAGCCCATCTTGGGAGCACCCGGCGTTGCCGGCGCCGTCCCGGTGGTGACTGAGGTCGTCCCCGGCAAAAATGCAACCTTGGTTCCGGTCAATACGAAAATAATCACCACCACGTTTAGCAAGGCGATGGACCCAGCGACGCTCACGCCGGCTAGCTTCACGCTTACTTGCCCTGGCGCCGCGGGCCTGACGGGAGTGGTGACCTACGCAGCTGCAAGTAACACAGCAACATTGGCGCTGCCGGCAGCAGCAGCCAACCTGCCGTTCGCCACCCGATGCACCGTCGCGGTAAGCACGGCCGCCACAGACGCCACGGGCATCGCACTCGGCGCCGCGTTTGCATCGGACTTCACTACCGCGCCCGCGATCATTGTGGTCCCGACGGTGACCTCGGCTACCCCAGCCGCCAATGCCGTTGTTGCAGTCAACCTGAAGACGGTGACTGCCACCTTCAGCCAGGTGATGGACGCCACGACAATCACCCCAGCCAGCTTTACGCTGGCTTGCAGTCCCGCCAACACCCCCAACGGACTCAAGACGTCAGTAGCGGGAACGGCAGTTGCCTACCCGGTAGGCGGCGTTGTGGCAACGTTGACCGTACCCGCAGCTGACCTTCCGGCCAGTGCCGCGTGTACCGCCACCGTGACCACTGCCGCCAAAGATGCGATCGGCACGGCGATGGCTGCCAACTTTACGCGGGACTTCACGACCGGCGTGGCACCAGACACAACCCGACCCCTGGTGGCGTCCACCGTGCCGGCGACGTCGAGTCCAATTCCGACCAATGTGCCGACCAACACGGCGATCACCGCAACGTTCTCGGAAGACATGGCCCCGGCCACGATCATTCCGGCAAACTTTACGCTGACCTGCGCGCTTCCTTGCGTCTCGCCAACCAATCCATCGGTGAGCTATTCGAGCAACGCCAAACAGGCGATCCTGACGCCGTTGAACCCGCTTGCTGCCGGAACGACCTATACGGCCACCGTGACCAGGTTTGCGACCGACGTTGCAGGTAACCAACTTGCGGGCAAGCCCGCATTGCCAACAGTGGCCAACGACTACGTTTGGACCTTCACGACCCTCCCGGCCCCCGCGTTGGACATCATTGCACCTTGGGTGACTCTAACCACTCCCGCAGATCAAGCCCTCAACGTGCCTGTCACCCAAGCCATCAACGCGACTTTCAGCGAGCCGATGCTGGCAACCACCATGATCACCAACAACTTCAAGGTGGCGGAGACCTTGGTACCTGCCAACACTTTGAGTGGAAATGTGGCCTATGACGCGGCGAACAAGATTGCCACCTTCCTTCCCAATGCTCCTGGCCTCAAAGCCGGAACGCAGTACACGGTGACGGTGACGAATGGCGCCACGGATCTCGCAGGCAACCCCTTGGTGGTCCCGGCTGTCGGCGGCCTGCCCGTGCCCAATCCCTGGACCTTCACAACCGCCGCAGCGCCGATCGTGGTTGTGCCACCGCCGCCCCTGTACATTAACCTGCGAAGCGCCGCCAGCTTCGGTATCGCTTCACGCGCAGGCTTGACCACAACCGGCGTGACCGTAGTGAACGGTGATATTGCGATCAATCCAACACCAACATGTTCGGATGCTACCGGTAACGCCGGTGCTTCGCAAACCTGCTTGGTCAAGACCTATGCAAGTCCGACCGGCATGACCGTCAACGGTTCTATCTACTGGGCCGGCGATCCATTCGACAATGGTGGAACCGCGACATCGGTGACCAATGATCTGGTTACTGCCTGGAATCAAGCTCGCGCTAAGGTGCCAACCATGCCTACCGTGGCGGGCGATCAATTGTCTTCGCTGATTCCTTATCTCCCTGGCGTCTATCACAACGCGACATTAGGTCTGGCAGCTGGCGGCACGGCAACTTTTGATGCCCTGGGCGATGTCAACGCCATCTGGTTATTCCAGGTAGACAGCTCGTTTGTTGACTCAGGTACGCTGCTGCTGCCAAGCCAGATCATTCTGAAAAATGGCGCCCAGGCGCGCAACGTCTGGTTTGTCACCGGTCTGGATGTCACAATCGGCTCCGGCACCAGCTGGAACGGCAACATCTTGGCAGGTCGGACAGCTGTGATCAATAACGGTTCGACGGTTATTGGGCGCGTGCTCGCAGGCGCAACCGGTGCCGGCGCCATCACTTTGACCGGCGCAGGCTCGCCATCGAAGACCACCATCACGGTACCGGCGAACTAAAGCCAATGGGTAAGTGGCGGCAGGGGCAACTTGCCGCCATCTAACCAGAATCTCACAACCAATGCTCATGCCAATAAAAGCTACGGGCACAAGAACTTATTCCACTTGCTGGAGAAAATCATGAAATTAGCAAAATCAAAACTAACAAAAGCCTTGGGCATGGGGGGGTTGATGGCAATTGCTGTCCTGGTCAGCCCCTGGGCCATCGCGGACGACGCGGGCTGGTACGCCGGCGCCAACGTGGGCCGCTCTGGCACGCATATCGATGACGCCCGCATCACCAGCGGGCTGCTGGGCGGAGGTCTGACGGTGACGTCTATTTCCGACCGCGACCGCGACACCGGCTACAAGCTGTTTGGTGGCTATCAGTTCAACAAATATTTGGGCGTTGAAGGCGGTTACTTTGACCTGGGCACCTTCGGCTTTACTGCCAACACCTCATCAGCAGGTGAGTTGGGCAGCGTGAATACAGGCAGCCTTACGGGCGACATCCGGCTCAAAGGTGTAAATCTTGACCTCGTCGGCACCTTGCCCATCACCGAGAAATTTTCCGTATTTGGCCGCGCTGGCGTGGCCTATGCCCGGGCCAACGACACCTTCCGCAGCACAGGCGCCGTGGCTGTACTCAACCCGAATCCAAGTAAGCGCGACACCAATTACAAATTCGGTGCCGGGGTGCAATATGCGTTTACCGACAACCTGGCCATGCGCGCCGAGGTGGAGCGCTACCGCATCAATGACGCGGTCGGCAACAAGGGTGACATTGATCTGGTCTCGCTCGGCCTGATCTATCGCTTCGGTGCCAAGTCGCCAACGCCAGCGCCCGTTGCTTACGTTGCGCCACCCGTGGTGGTTGCCCAAGCGCCGGCGCCGGTGTATGTGGCGCCGCCACCGCCACCGCCGCCACCCGTGCTGCCGCGCAAGGTGTCTTTTTCTGCGGACTCCCTGTTTGACTTCGACAAGGCCAGCGTCAAGCCAGGCGGCCAGCAAGACTTGGACAAGTTCGCGGCAGAGCTCAAAGGCACGCAATTTGATGTCATCAACGTCACCGGGCACACCGATCGCATCGGCTCGCATGCCTACAACCAGAAGTTGTCAGAGCGCCGTGCAGAGGCCGTCAAGGGCTACCTCATGACCTCAACCGGTATTGCCGGTGACAAGATCGTGGCCAAGGGCGTCGACGGCGCTGAGCCGGTTACAAAGCCGGGTGACTGCAAGGGCACCAAGGCGACCAAAGCGCTGATCGCCTGCTTGCAGCCTGATCGCCGGGTTGAAGTGGAAGTTGTCGGTACACGTTAACGATGACGGCGGCGCGAGGAGGGGACTTACGGCCTCGCGCTATTTTTTGATCTTTAACTCGCACTTGGGTGCCATTCACAGACCCGCGTGTTTAACAAATTCTTTATTGTTGAGATCTATTTTTCGGTTCTGCGGAAAGCTTTCTATGAATGCCAATACTATTTTGAAATCGCGCTGGAGCACCGCATCATTTGGCGACACCGCTGATACCTCCCCGATGGAGCTGTCGGCCCTAGGTGCGCACTTGGAACTATGCCAAAAAGCACATGGGCGCCTGTTTTCTCTGCAATGCGCGGCGCAGACCATGCACGGCTTTGTGGTCGGGCGCTTTGTAACGACCGTGGTGGTGGTCGCCTTGTTGATTGGTGTCCTTTCATTTGTGTTGTAGGCGATGGCGCAACGTGAGCTGCAGCGCCTGCTGCCGGACGCTCCACAAGCGCTGCTGGAGATGCTGGACGGAGCGCGGGGGCCAGTGCAACATCCGGTCCGCTCCGAAATATTTGGGCTGCAACGTTTTGCCCAGCATGGCCGCAGTCTGGGCGTTACGCATCGTGCAGCCAGGGCACGTCGACGTGCGCCGACTTTTTTCCCACGTCTGCGCAGCAACATTGAAGCGCTGCGCGAGGCGCATTTTTACATTGGGCTTCAGGCGAGCACCGGCTACGACATCAGCCCCGCAGCTGAGTGGCTGCTCGACAACTTTCATCTGATCGAAGCGCAACTCAAGGAAATTTACGAGGGATTGCCACGCAGCTACTTTCGCACGCTGCCTATGTTGCTGGACGAGCCTTTGGCCGGCTTGCCGCGGGTCTATGGCGTGGCCTGGGCCTTCGTGGCCCACACCGATGGCGCGTTCGATGAAGACTTGCTGATGCAATATCTGAGCGCCTACCAGGAGACCCGCGAACTCAATCTGAGTGAGATGTGGGCGCTGCCTACCACCTTGCGGGTAGTGCTGATTGAAAACCTGCGGCGTCTGGCCGAGCGTGTGGCCACGAATAAAGCCGCTCGCGGTGTTGCCAACCTGTGTTGCGATCACATCAACGCCTATACCGTGCCAGTGCTTGACCAGTTGTTGCGCTTGCTGGAGCAGCGCGGCGTCGGCCGCGTCTTTCTGGTGCAGATGGCGCAGCGCCTGCAAAGTCGCCGCACTATCGGTGACGCCAGCTATCCTGCTCACATTCACGATTGGCTACGCGACGCGCTGCCGGACTTGGCCGCGATGCAGACGCAGCAAAGCGCCGACCAGGCCGCTGACAACCTGAGCGTGAGCAACGCCGTCACGTCGCTGCGCTCTATCGGCGCTGCTGACTGGCCCGAGATCGTCGCCCGCACCAGTCCACTGATGCAGTTGATGCTCACCTCGACGTTGTTCAGAGCGGAGCAAACCGTCACGCGCGACCAGACGCTGCATGGCATCGAGCGGTGGGCCAAACGCAGTGGCCGCAGCGAATTGTCGGTGGCGCAAACACTGCTCAACCTGATGGATGCGGGCGAGGGCGCCAACAGCGCCACGGCGGCGGCTAGCCATTGGCTGCGCGGCGCTGGTTGCCCGGTGCTGCTGCGTGCGCTCGGTCTGCACGAACGCGCGGCGTTTCTTTGGCGCGCTGTTGCGCGCCGAATGACCTTGCCCGTCTACCTGGGCACCCTGTTGCTGGGCAGCTTGAGTTTGGTCGCCTGGCTGTTGCAGAGTCACGGTGCCGCGCCGACTAGCGTGGGCACGAACCTGGGGTTGACCCTCTTGGGCGTGGCGGTGATGATGTTCCCGGCGTCCGAGGCGGTAGTGGCGGTAATCAACCGGTTGATCAGCGAGTCGGTCCGGCCCCAACACTTGCCCCGCCTGGCTTTCAGCGAGGGCATACCGCCTGAGCATCGGGTGATGGTGGTGATTCCGGGCATGCTCAGCGGCACCGGCTCAATCCACGACTTGGTGCACCGTTTGCAGCTGCACTATCTCGCCAACCCGGAACGCCACGCCCAGTTTGCTCTTCTGACCGATTGGGCTGATGCCGATGCCGCGCACGTGGCTTCTGACAACGCCTTGCTGGCGAGCGCGACGCAGCAGATCCGCGAACTCAATGCTCGTTATCCCAATGAGGCGGAGAAACCTGGCGCTGCGCCGCGCTTCATCGTGCTGCACCGAGAGCGCCGTTTCAGCGAGACCGAACAATGCTGGATTGGCTGGGAACGCAAGCGCGGCAAACTTGAGCTGCTGGTTGCTGCCTTGGTCGAGGGCTCGACCGCCGCCTTTCTGGACTTGGGCGCCGAGTCCCATATCGCTGCGGACACGCAGTACATCGTCACGCTCGACAGTGACACCCAATTACCTCCCGGTCGGCTGCGTGAACTGGTGAGCGTGGCCGCGCACCCGCACAACCAGCCAAGATTTGACGCCAGCGGGCGCGTGGTGGGCGGCTACGGCATCTTGCAACCGCGCGTGGTCACTCCGCTGCCTGCCATCAAGGACTTCACGCTCTACCACTGGCTGTTTGCCGGGCAGTGTGGTATTGACCCGTACAGTGCGGCGAGCTCGGAGGTCTATCAGGATCTGTTCGGCGAAGGAACCTTTACCGGCAAGGGGCTGATCAATGTGCGCGCGATGCATACCGCGTTGTCCGGTCGCCTGCCCGAGGGTCAAGTGCTTAGCCACGATATGCTTGAAGGCTCGCTGGCGCGTTGCGCGGCAGTGACCGACATAACGGTGATTGAGGACGCGCCGTCTCATGCCGATGTGGCCGCTTCGCGCGTGCACCGCTGGACGCGCGGCGACTGGCAGTTGCTGCCGTTCCTGCTGGCGCCGAAGCGCTATCGCTTTCGCGTCATCAATCGCTGGAAGATGCTCGACAACCTGCGTCGATCAATCGTGGCACCCATGTCCTTGCTGCTTCTGCTGCTGACGCTGGCTGGCGCCGTCGTGTCGCCATGGGCAGCTTTGACGCTGGTGATGGCGGCGTTTTCAGCCGGGCCATTGCTGGGTGCGGTGGCGGGCCTTGCGCCCAGCCGCGACGACCTGGCGAAACGCCATTTTTACCGTTTGGCCGCCATGGACCTGGCACGCGCCCTGTGGGGCGGTTTGTGGCATCTGGCGTTGTTGCTGCAGCAGGCGCTGCTGGCGCTGGACGCTCTGGTGCGTGCGCTCTACCGCATGACCGTCAGCCATCGCCACCTGTTGCAATGGACCACGGCCGCAACCGTCCAAGCGCAAGCAAAGACCGATCTGAAATCGCTGGTGCGGGCGCATTGGAGCCTGCCGGTGGTGGCCCTGTTGCTGCTCGGTGTTCTGCTCGCCATTGCCGCACCTCACCCGCTATTGGCGCTGGTGCTCTGCCTATTGTGGGCTGCGTCACCGGTATGGATTTGGTGGGTTAGTCGTCCACGCCCGCCCCGCGCGGACGCGGCATTGCCGCTGCAGGATCAAGCTTATCTGCAAGGCATCGCGCGCGACACCTGGCGCTTTTTTGAGCGCTGCGTCGGCGCCGAGGACAACCACCTGCCGCCCGACAATTTGCAGACCATGCCGCATGACATGGTGGCGCACCGCACCTCACCCACCAACATCGGTTTGTACCTGCTGAGCGTGGCGTGTGCCCGGCAGTTCGGCTGGATCGGCACACAGGAGCTGCTTACCAGGATGGAGGCGACGCTGGCGACACTGGCGACGTTGCAGCGTCATCGCGGCCATTTTCTAAACTGGTACGACACGCAAACCTGCTCGCCACTACTGCCGATGTATGTGTCGAGCGTGGACAGCGGCAACCTCAGCGGCCATTTGCTCGCGGTGGCCCAGGCCTGCCTGGAGCTGGCGGGCGCACCGCATGACAGTGGCGCGACGCAACGTGCCCTTGAAGCTTCGAGGCAACGACTCGCGCCGCTGCTGGCCTTGCGGTCCACGCAGACGCCCGCGATGCGCGCCGAGTTGAGGTGGTGTCTGGCTGATCACCGTGCCACCCTACGCTCAGCAGCGCTCGACGCGCAGGCATTGGCCTCACAAGGCGGCTCTGAGGCGACTAGGCGCTTGCAGGCGCTGGCTGTCGCCTGCGAGCGCCTGGCAGGGGAAGCCGACTTCAAGTTTCTGTACCACTGCAAACGGCATCTGCTCCACATCGGTTACCGGGTCGCGGAGCAGGAGCTTGATGCCGCTTTCTATGACTTGCTGGCGTCGGAGTCGCGGCTGACCAGCCTGCTTGCTATCGCCAAGGGCGATGTGCCTGTAAACCATTGGGCTTCCCTGGGACGGCTGTTCTACGCCGTCGGTGCGGAGGCGGGCTTGCGTTCGTGGTCGGGTTCGATGTTTGAATACCTGATGCCCCGCCTGGTGCTCGATGAGCCGCATGGCAGCGTGTTGTGTCAGGCCAGCCATGCAGCGCTTCGCGAGCAAATTGATTTCGCGCAGGCGCAAAACCTGCCCTGGGGCATATCGGAATCTGCTTATGCCGGTAGCGACTACACGCTGGCCTACCAGTACGCGCCACAAGGGGTGCCGCGGCTAGCGCTGCGGCGTACGCCGATTGACGAGTTGGTGATCGCGCCTTATGCCACTGCCCTGGCAGCGCAAATTGCTCCCCACGGTGCCTGTGCCAACTTTGCGGCGCTGGAAAAGCTGGCGGCTCGTGCGCGCTATGGTTTTATTGAGGCCCTTGACTTTTCTCCCGCGCGGCAGGCGGGTGGCGAGCTGTTCACGCCGGTGAGCACCTTCATGTCGCATCACCAGGGCATGAGCATTGTGGCGTTGGCCAATGTGCTACTGGGCGGCCCGGCGCAGCGCTGGGGCATGGCCAATGCCCACGTCGAAGCGGTGGCCTCTCTGCTGCACGAACGCGTGCCGCGAGAGGTGTCGATGCTGTATGCGCCGCCCTCGGGTCCGTCACTGCAGCCGCTCGAGCGCAGGCGCGCGCCGGGGCTGCTGCGCGACGTTGTGCCGGGCGCGACGGCGCTGCAGCCCACGCATGTGTTGTCGAACGGGCGCTACAGCGTGTCGCTGCGGGCCAACGGCGCCGGTTGGAGCCGTTGGGGGCAGACCGGTATTACACGCTGGCGTGACGATGCGCTGCGCGATGCGTATGGCAGCTTCTTTTACTTGCGCGGGCTCGATCCGGCGCGCGACGCCGGGTCACAGCGGCCGGTATCCATCACGCAGCACCCGGCACCCGATCCGGCGGCCCACTATCGCAGCGTTTACCACGCCGACCGCGTTTGCTTCGATGCGACCTGGCCCGAGTTGCAGGCGCACACCACGGTCTGGGTCAGCCCGGAGGACGACATCGAGTTCCGTCAGATTGAACTGCGCAACCTGAGTGATCGCAGCCTCGACATCGAACTGATGTCGGCCTTCGACGTCACCCTGTCTGACCCGCGCGCCGATGAAACTCACCCCGCGTTCGCGAACCTGTTCGTGCGCGCCGAATGGCAGGCTGAGCATCAGGCGCTGCTGTTCGAGCGCAAGCCCCGCCTGCCCACCGAACAAGGTTTGCAGGCCGCACACTTCCTTTCCGATAGTGACTCGCAAGTGCGCAGCGTGCGCGTCCAGACCGACCGACAACGCTGGCTGGGTCGCAACCAGAGCGCGAGTCAGGCGCTGGCTTCGTTTGATGCCTTGCCCCAGGCGTCGTCCGATCCGGCGGTCGAGCTCAACACCGGCCTCGACCCCGTCTGCGCCCTGGCCGTGCAGCTTCGCATTGCACCCCACGGCAAGGCGCGCCTGACCTTCGCCACGGCGGCCTCTGACAATGGCGGCACCTTGCGCGCCGTGATCGACAAGTATGTGCAACCAAGCCATGTTGAACGCGCCTCACTGATGTCGGCCACGCTGAGCAGCATCCGCTTACGTGCCCTGCGCATCAGCGCCCAGAACTTCGTGGCGATCCAGTCCCTGACGACGGCGCTGGTGCTCAGCCTGACACGGGCGCAGTCCGAAGCGGTCGGCTTTGACGGCACGGCGACGGTCGTCTGTGACCGGCGGCTGCTGTGGCGTTTCGGTATCTCTGGGGACCGTCCGATCCTTCTGGTGTCGGCTGCTGTGACGCAAGGTGTGGCGTTGCTGCGTTCGCTGACCCAGGCGTTAAGTCTGTGGTCCTGGGGTGGCATTGGTTGTGACCTGGTGGTGGTGAACACCGAACCGGCCTCGTATCTGATGGCGTTGCAGCGCGAGATCACGTTGCTGCGCGAGCGCTATGTGAGTGACAGTGGTGAAAAATCTGCACGAGCCGGCCCCGCCGCCACCGGGTTCTACCTGCTTCGCGCTGACGAGCTCTCGCGGGACGAACTGAGCACCTTGCAAGCTTGCGCGCGCGTGCGTCTGCACGCCGACGGTCGTCCCCTGGTCAGCCATGTGCAGGAATGGGTAGCGATGCATGAGCAAGCCTTCGAACAACGCCATGACATCTCGACTTTCGCCGTCGCCGTCGCCTCGGGGGCCCGGGCCGAAGTGCCTGCATCGGTCGGTGAGTTTGACGCGGCCTCGGGCGAGTTCCGGTTCGACGTCAGTGCCCGGCTGCGCCCGCTGCGACCCTGGATCAATGTGCTGGCCAACCCTGCCTTTGGCGCCCAGCTGTCGGAAGCGGGTGGTGGCTACACCTGGGCGATGAACAGCCGTCTGAACCAGCTCACCGCCTGGTCGAACGATCCGGTGGCCGATCCGCCGGCGGAATGGTTTTTGTTGCAGGACCTCAAAACCCGGCAGGTCTGGAGCGTGGCGCCCAGTGCTTGGGGTGACGACGCCGTGATGTACCACGTCTCGCATGGCCAGGGCTATAGCCGCATCAGCCATCGCCGCGGCGATGTGGCGGTGAGCGCGTCATGGTGTGTCGATGCACAAACGTCCGTCAAGCAAGTGCAACTGCAAATTGTCAATCATGGCCACCAGACACTGCAATTACGTGTGGTCGGCATCGCCGAGTGGATGATGGGCGCCAACCGATCAGATCGCGGTACCGTGCGCACCGCACTGTACCGCCAGCGGTTGCCAGAGCAAAAGCTCACCGCACTGCTTTGCACGCAACCCGAACGATCAGCCGGGTTTGGCGACGGCACGGCATTCTTGGGTCTTGCTGGTGCCCCCGACGCAACCGAGGACTGGACCTGCGATCGGCGCGAGCTGTTCGACGCGCGCGGCCGTCTGGTACTGCCCGATTATTTCGGCATGAACCAGGGCGACGGGCTCGACCCCTGCGCCGCGCTATCGACGCGTGTCGTGTTGAGTCCTGGTCAATCGGTGGAGCGGGTGTTTCTGCTGGGTTACGGCGAAAGCGCGGATGCAGCCCGGCAACTCGCCACCCTGGCCGCGGCGCTGCCTGCTGCACAGCGGATGGCGCAGGTGCGCAGCATGTGGGATCAATTGCTGGGTGCCACCACGGTGAAGACGCCGGACCCCTTGTTTGACGCGATGGTGAATCGCTGGCTGCTGTACCAGACGGTAGCGTGCCGTTTGTGGGCCAAGGCCGGTTTCTACCAGGCCGGAGGTGCCACCGGTTTTCGCGATCAGTTGCAGGACGCCATGGCGCTGGCCTGGGCGAGCCCCGAGACGCTGCGTCAGCAGATCGTGCTGGCAGCGTCTCGCCAGTTCCCTGAGGGCGATGTGCAGCACTGGTGGCACGCGCCGCTGGGGGCCGGCGTGCGCACCCATTTTTCTGATGACCTGTTGTGGCTGCCCCATGCGACGCTGCACTACCTGCGCGCGACCGCTGATGCCACGTTGCTGGATCAGCAAGTCCCTTTTCTCGAAGGGGCTGCGATTCCTGCCGGCGCCGAGGACGCTTACTACACACCCAACGTCAGCAGCGAGGCAGCGTCGGTTTACCAGCATGGTGCCCGCGCGATTGACCGCAGCTTGGCGGTGGGCACGCACGGCTTGCCCTTGATGGGCAGCGGTGACTGGAACGACGGTATGAACCGTGTCGGCATTGAAGGCCGCGGTGAGTCGGTCTGGCTGGGCTGGTTTTTGTGTCAGCTGGTGGCCGACTTCGCGCCGCTGGCGCGAAGTCGGGGCGACGAGGAGCGCGCGCTGCGCTGGGAGAATGCCGCGCGGGGCTGGGCGGTGGCCTTGAATAGCACCGCCTGGGATGGGCAATGGTTCAAACGCGCCTTTTTTGACGACGGTCAGGCGCTCGGTTCGCAGGCCAATCCCGAGGCCCGCATCGACTTGATCGCCCAAGCCTGGGCGGTGCTGTCCAAGGCCGCAGCGCCGCAGTTGCAGCGCCCGGCGCTGGCGGCGCTGGAGGCGCATCTGGTGGACCCGCAGGCCGGCTTGATCAAGCTGCTTGACCCGCCGCTGGTGCACGCCGTGCCGAGTGCGGGCTATATTCAGGCTTACCCGCCGGGCGTGCGCGAAAACGGCGGCCAGTATTCGCACGCTGGCGCCTGGGCCTTGATGGCCCAAGCTGAACTCGCAAAAAGTCAACCGGACGCCCCCGAGGGCTTTGACACCCCTTACCGTTACTTCACCTACCTCAGTCCGGCCCACCGCGCCAGCCACCCGGTGCGGGGACCGGTCTATGGCATTGAACCTTATGTGGTGGCCGGGGACGTGTACAGCCAAGCACCTTATGTCGGGCGTGGCGGCTGGAGCTGGTACACGGGGGCTGCGGCCTGGCTGCACCGCGCCGCCATCGAGTCGATCTTTGGTTTGCAGCAAGGGGCGCAGGATTTGGTTTTCACACCTTGCCTGCCTGCAGATTGGCAGCAGGCCGAGCTGACGCTGGTACGCGATGACCGCAGCATGCGTTTCATTCTGCTGCGGGCCAGCGCCCGCGAAGCGTTGGCAATGACGGCGCCCTGGTGCGCGCCCTTGGTGGCACAGTTGCTGCACCCCGGTCAGCCGCTGCCCTGGACCGGCCTGGCCCCGCACAGCTGTTTTGTGATTCCCTTGCTGCCAGACGAACTGGCGTCACCGATAACGTGAAATACCGTTCGTGGTGAGCTTGTCGAACCACCCCTTCGACCCTTCGACCCTTCGACAAGCTCAGGACAGGCCAAGCTCAGGACAGTCCAAGCTCAGGGCGAACGGTTTCAGCATTCGGCGCGGTCGCGGAGCCATAAGAGTTGGCAGTCAGCAACGCTGTGTTTCGAACTTTGCTGAAAGGCAAATTTTGCTTCAAAAATAATAGCGGTATACGATTATTCGACAAGGGCTACAGCCTGATTAAGTATTAATTTCTGTCGATTCAACGGGGCACAGTAGGCTCAATCGCGGTTATCGCGATACCTTTGAGGCTGGCGCCCATGGCCTGGCCGGGGCGTTGCCGGGCGGGCCTCGCGCGGGTCACATCCGCCAGGGTTACCTTGTCCAACTCGGCCAGAAAATTTTGCTGTGCTGTCCAGAACACCTGCTTCAACTGGCATTGGGCGGTCAGGGTGCAGGTATTGTGGCCGGGGTCGAAGCACTCGACCAGCCGGAAGTCGGTCTCGCTCTGGCGAACCACGTCGCCGATGCGGATATCCGCCGCTGGTTTGAGCAGGCGCAAGCCGCCACCGCGCCCGCGCGTGGTCTGCACCAACCCCTGGCGGGCGAGGTCGTTGACGACCTTCATCAAGTGGTTTTTGGACACCGCGTGGCTTTCGGCCAATTCGGCAATGGTGACCGAGCGTCCCGGGTTGAGGGCGCAAAACATCAAGACCCGTAACGTGTAATCGGTGTAGTCGGTCAGTCTCATGAGCGCTTTCAAGATGGGGTGCTTGGCATATTTTATCCCGCTTTGTCATAAGATGCATATAAAATACAGTTTTTAAATAGTTGGCGTAATCGCCATCCTTTCACCATGAAGCCAAGCCCCCTGCCTATCTTTTCGGAAGCCAAAGCCACTGTCCAGCGGCTTCCTGGCATGCCTTTTTTGCGCTTGGGCTTTCGGCCCTTTTATGTCGGGGGTGCGCTGCTTGCAGCGCTGATCGTGCCGCTGTGGGTGGCCATGTTTTTGGGTGGTTGGCCGCTGAGCCCGGCTGTTCCGGGCCTGCTGTGGCACGCGCATGAGATGTTGTTTGGTTTTGCGGTGGCCATCATCGTGGGCTTTTTGATGACGGCGGGCAAAGCCTGGACCGGCTTGGCCACGCCGCGCGGCGCCTCGCTGGCGGCGCTGGCATTGCTATGGCTGGGCGCGCGTGTGGCCTCAGTAACCGGGCCCTATGCGGTTTATGCCGTGCTGGACCTGGCGCTGTTGCCGATCGTGGCCGTCATTCTTGTCACGCTGCTGTTGCGCGCCCGCAATTACCGCAACTTGCCAATTGCGTTGATTCTGGCGCTGCTGGCCGGCGCCAACCTGGCCTTCCACCTGGCCGTGCTGGGCTGGCTCGACGTTTCGGCGATGACACCGCTGTATGCTGGTTTGGCCCTGATCATCATGATTGAATGTGTGATGGCCGGGCGCGTTATTCCGTTTTTCACGATGACGGTCACCCCGAACCTCAAATTGGTGGCCCCGGTGTGGCTGGAGCGGGTCACACTGGGCGTCACGGCGCTGGGTCTGGCGCTCTGGGTGTTGGCGCCGCCCAGCGTGGCCGGTCTGATCGTGCTGGGCTTGGCCAGTGGCTTGCACACCAAGCGCCTGCTGGCCTGGCGCCCGGGTGTCACGCTCAAGCGGCCGATTCTGTGGATTTTGCATGCCGCCTATGCCTGGATTCCGGTCGGCCTGGCGCTGTTGGCGTTGGCCCAGCTGGGCTGGGTGCCGGTGTCGGCGGGTGTGCATGCGCTGGCCGTGGGTGCCACCGGCGGTCTCATCATCGGCATGATCACGCGCACGGCGCGCGGTCACACGGGCAGACTGTTGGCAGTGTCAGGCCCCGAAGTGCTGGCCTACGCGCTGGTCATGACGGCTGCCCTGCTGCGGGTCTTCTTGCCAATACTGACGCCCGCGCTCTACACCGCGGCGCTGATAGCCACCGCCACGCTGTGGAGTGCCGCATTTTTGATTTACCTGTGGATTTACACCCCTTGGCTGATGAGCACCCGGCTGGATGGCAAGGACGGTTGAGTCGCATCGCACCGGCTTGGGAGCCTCAAGATGGACTATTTGGCGGTGAAATATCTGCACCTCAGTTGTGTCGTACTCAGCATCAGCCTGTTTGTTTTTCGCGGCGCATTGGCGTTGTGGGCACAAGCCGGGCGCAAGGGTCGGCTGTTCGAGGTGGTGATACACCTGATCGACACCGTACTGCTGGCTTCTGCGCTCTGGCTGGCCTGGCGCATCGGACAATACCCGTTTGTCAATGGCTGGCTCACGGCCAAGGTGCTGGCGTTGTTGGCCTACATCCTGCTGGGCACCCGGGCGCTGGACAAGAACACGCCGCCGGGCCAGCGCTTGCCGTACTTTGGGGCGGCGCTGCTCAGCGTAGGCTACATCGTCGGCGTGGCTTTGACGCACTCGCCGTCCTGGGGTTTTTTGTAGGAGAGCGAGGGTCGGGCAGGGCCTACAAATTTCGGGCGCTGAAGGTATCGCAGGCCTTGACGCTGCCGTTTTTAAGACCAGTATCAAACCAGCGCTGGCGCTGGGCGCTGGTACCGTGGGTAAAGCTTTCGGGCACCACGACGCCACCGCCGGAACGCTGCAAGGCGTCATCGCCAATTTTGGCCGCTGCGTTCATGGCTTCTTCTACGTCGCCTTGTTCCAGAATCTGGCGCGTACTCTGGGCATGGTTGGCCCAGACGCCCGCAAAGCAGTCGGCCTGCAACTCAAGCTTCACGCTCAAGATGTTGTAGTCGGCGGTGCTGACACGCCCCCGCATCCGGTCCATCCTGGCGCTGATGCCGAGCAGGTTTTGCACATGGTGGCCGACCTCGTGGGCAATCACGTAGGCCTGGGCAAAATCACCCGGCGCCCCCAGCTTGTTTTGCAACGTTTCATAAAAGCCGAGATCGATGTACACCTTTTGATCGCCGGGGCAGTAAAAAGGCCCCATCGCCGCCTGCCCCTGACCGCAGGCGGTTGGCGTGCCACCGCGAAACAGCACCAGCCGGGGTTTCTGATAGGTGCTGCCGCTCTTGGCGAACAGGTCCGTCCAGACGTCTTCGGTATCGGCCAGCACGGTGGACACAAAGGAGGCCATGCGGTCATTGGCCGGTGGTTTTTGTGCGGGCGTCTGCGACTGCACCTGGGCCGAAGGTGCGCCCCCGCCGCTCAACAGGCTCAGGATAGTGAGCGGGTTGATGCCCAAAGCCCAACCGCCCACCAGCGCCACCACGATGGTGCCAATGCCGATGCTGCGCCCGCCCAGCAGCCCACCACCGCCAAAACCACTGCCACCGCTGCGGCGGTCTTCGACGTTGTCAGATTCCCGATTGCCTTCCCATTTCATGATGACTCCACGTACAAAGTAATTAATGCGTTGACTCTACTTGAGAACCGCCAGGACCGTGATGCCCGAGCTTGGACTCCCCGGTTGAGCGCGTGGCTTAATCAATATGACCTGAGGAAAATTGACTTTTTCAGCTATGACGCAGTTCCCCAATCGGTTGTTCAGCTGCCGCAGCAGAGGCAGGACGCTTGATGGCTGCAAAAATGCCCCAGCCGATAATGCAATGTGTTCTGGCTTACAGTTATCGACCTGACCCACGCCGGCATTCGCGTGGTTTTCCCGCCCAGACTGGCTTGCTGGAATCTGACACACAATACCGGTCGCCTCCATGAAAAATATCTTGAACAACTCACTCAGCCCACGGAGCCCCGTCCCTGCAAGCACCCCACCCCAGCAGCCGCGTCTCACCAGCTTGTCGCACGGCGGCGGCTGCGGCTGCAAGATTTCTCCCGGCGTCCTGTCTGAAATCCTGAAAGGCATGAGCGCCATGCCGCTGCCCAAGGAGTTGCTGGTGGGCATTGAAACCTCTGATGACGCAGCGGTTTACCAACTGAACGACGAGCAGGCCCTGATCGCCACCACCGATTTCTTCATGCCCATCGTCGATGACCCGTTTGACTTTGGTTGCATTGCGGCCACCAACGCCATCTCGGACGTTTATGCCATGGGAGGCAAGCCGATTTTGGCCTTGGCGCTGGTTGGCATGCCGATCAACGTGCTGTCCACTGACACGATTGCCAGAATTCTCGAAGGCGGCGCCTCGGTGTGCCGCAAGGCCGGCATTCCGATTGCGGGTGGTCACAGTATTGACTCGGTCGAACCGATTTACGGCTTGGTGGCGCTGGGCCTGGTGCACCCCAACCGCGTCAAGCGCAACGCCGACGCCCAAGTGGGCGACAAGCTGATTTTGGGTAAGCCCCTGGGCGTGGGTATCTTGTCGGCGGCGCTGAAGAAGGAGAAGCTGGATGGCGCCGGTTATGCGCAGATGATCGCCGTCACCACCCAGTTGAACACCCCCGGTCCCGAATTGGCCGCGCTCAGCGGCGTGCACGCCATGACCGACGTCACTGGTTTTGGTTTGGCTGGCCACGTTTTGGAAATAGCCCGCGGTGCCCACTGCAACGTGCAAATCGACTGGGCCCGGGTGCCACTGCTGGCGGGTGTGCGTGAACTGGCGCTTGCGGGCAACGTCACCGGCGCCTCCGGGCGCAACTGGAGCGCCTATGGGCAAAACATTGTCTTGCCCGCAGGCTTTGCCGCGGTTGACCAAGCCCTCCTGAGCGACCCGCAAACCAGCGGCGGCCTGCTGGTGTCGTGCGCGCCTTCGGCGGTGGATGACGTGCTGGAGATTTTCAGGCTGCACGGTTTTGACGCCGCTTGTGAGATTGGCGAGATTGCGGCTGGCTCGGCGGTCCCGACGCTGCAGTTGCGTTAACCGGTCTTTATTGGATACAGCGATCCGGTCAGCGACTTGCGCGCAGATTGTCTATAGCACCTTGAAACCACTTCTTCGCGGTGTTCAGCGTGTGGCTTTCTTCCAGAAAGTTACGCAGAGCGCTCAGTTGGTTTTCGAACAGGCCCGGTGCACGCAGATCTGAGGGTATCTCACCAGGGCCCAGGGGAAGGATGTTTTCGAGATAGGTTCCGCCAAGCAGGCGTCGAAGGATGCCTTCGCCAAGAAACGCCTCATCATTGTTTAACGTCCGCGTTGCCCGTAGCAGACGGCGAATGTCATACTGTCCGGGGTAAATGTCAGGCACTTGTTTCTTGATCCCCAGCAGGCTGTAGACGCCGATGCGTGCCGTCCGAACCGAGCTTTCCAGTGTGAATACCACGTCGTTATGGGTTTCCACAAACTGACCGAGGCAGGCTACGTTGGTGCAGCCCTGAGGCACCACCCAGGGGCGGTCCCCTTTGGCGCGTGGCATAAATTGTGCGGTGATATAGGGCATCAGCGCCATGCGTACTTTGGTGCATGAAATTATCTCGTCTACCTGATCGATCAGTCCGAGGTGGAAACACAGTTCAGTCAAAATTTCCCTGCCAGTGCATTGCGGCATGGGCTTTTTGACATAGTCGCCGGGCTTGTCCATCATCAACGCAAATACCCAGGGCACGAGGACATCAGCGGGCTGATCCGGGAAGTGGGGTTGGCGGTTGAGGGTGAAGCTCATCAACCAGGCCGAGTCGGTGAAAGTGATGATGCCACCAGTGGCCGTTTTGCCGGAATAGGGATCGTTAACGCATAGCGATTTGAACTTTTCCGTCAGCGCCGAGGGTTTGCAAGTCAGCGTTGCCGACTCCCAAGTGGAGGCAGGTACGTTGCCGCAGAACTTCTCGGGCCGTCCGAAGGCGGGGGATTTTTGAGCGAGGTTCTTCCATAACTGCCAGCTTGCGCCAACCTGTGTATCTGGTTCGTTTACCCTCAGGTCGGGAACGGTATCGTTGTCTGCGTAGGCTGTGTCCTCGACGATCGAGCCGATGGTGACGAAGACCAGATCGCGCGCGCGGATCTTGATCTTCTGGTCGCCATTGGGGGTATGACACTGGATTGCCGTGGTGGTTTTGGTCTCACCACTGATATCCATATCCAGATTGGACACGATCGTGTCGTACTGGATATTCACACCCTGGTCCTTCAACCAAGTCATCAATGGAAGGATGAAACTGTCGTACTGGTTGTATTTGGGAAAGATCAACGAGGTCATGTCGTTCAACCCGTCCATCAGGTGCAGGAAACGGTGCATATACAGCTTCATTTCGAGCACAGAATGCCAGTTCTGGAAGGCAAACATGGTGCGCCAGAACATGTAGAAGTTAGTCTTCAGAAAGCCTTCACTGAACCACTCTTCTACCGTCATGTCATCAAGGTCTTCCTTGCGCGTCAGAAAAAGTCGCAGCAGTTCCAATTGCTGCAGTCGGCTCAGCTCCATGGTCGAAGAATCCTTGATCTGACCCTGTTTTTCAAGAAGCCGGGCTTTTGACCAGTTCTTGTCAACGTCATTGACCATTCGGAATTCATCCAGCACCGAAAAGGGCTCGGGCAGTTCCAGCGCCGGTATTTCCGAGAAAACATCCCAGAAGTTCTGGTAGTTCATCTCCATCTCGCGGCCACCGCGAACGAGATAGCCTTTCTCGGCATTGCCCGCCCCATCCAGCGCGCCGCCTTCGATCTTCCGGGATTCAAGAATCGTAATGTTGGCGGCTGGCATATGGCCGTCACGGATCAGAAAGAAGGCGGCGCAAAGACCTCCGATCCCGCTGCCAATGATATAGGCATGACGCTTGGCAATGCCTTCGGTCGCGAGCGGGCGATGATTCGTATAGCTTCCGTGAAGGTCAGCAGGCGGCAATGCCGTGTCAACGCCATTGTGCAAATGCCGGGTCGTTGCGTCAGGGCTTACATCCATTGTGTGTTGGGCCATGGCGTCAATGTGGGTCTTGAGTCGGGAGTTGTCTTTGCTGGGCTTTGTGCGGCTAATCATGATGCTCTCTTTCTTGGGCGTGTGTTTGGATGCCAGGGCTTGGAATGCCAGATTTATTTTTTCGGATAGCTGTAGAAGCCCTCGCCGGTCGATCTGCCGAGCTTGCCCTTGTCGATGTAGCGCTCCTTGAGCAGCTTCACGAATGCCTGCCGCTTCGGATCCGGGTTCATTAATGAAATGTTGTAGGCCGTCGTGAGTCCGACGATGTCGAAGATCTGGAACGGCCCCAATGGCGCCCCGGTGCCAATGCGCCAGGTCTTGTCCACCATGTCAGGCTCGGCTATGCCGTCGACCAGAAGGTCACCCGCCGCGCCAAGGAACGGCACGAGCAGCGAGTTAAGGAGGTATCCAGCATGTTCCTTTTTGATCTCGATCGGAACCATCCCCGTTGCCGTCGCGAAGTCGACAATTGTCTGCACGACAGCCGGGGTTGTGTCCGCCGTTCCCATGATCTCTGCCGTATTGTGCAACCAGACACGATTGGCATAATGCAACGCAATGAATCGGTCGGGGCGACCGGTGAAGTCTTTCAGCGCACTTGGCAGCAGGGTCGACGAGTTTGTCGCAAAGATCGTCTTGGGCGGCGCGAGCTTCGCCAATTGGGTGTAAAGGGCGCGCTTGATCTCGAGCTTCTCTGGGACGACCTCAATTACAAGGTCGGCATCTTTGACGGCGTCGCCGAGCTCGAACGAATAGCTGATATTGGCGAGCGCCGCTACCGAACCGCCATCGGCCGCACCGGCAATATGCTCATCGATATAGGTCTGTGCCAAACTGGCGAACCGCGCCTTTGCTTGCTCAATGATTTCCGCATTGATGTCGTACGCGATGACGGTGAAGCCATGGAACGCCGTCTGGAACGCAATTTGCGAGCCGAGCACGCCGGTGCCTAGGACTGTGACGTTCTTGATTGCTGTCATGGTTGTTCTTTCTCTTTGGTATTGGGTGGCGCAACGATCGGAGAACGAGCGCCTACCCGTATTCTGGTTGAAGGTGCTGCGCAACACCGTGCGCCAGCGCGCATAGTCCGGCCCGCACAGCCAAGGCAGTCGCGCCGAAGCCCGCGCTATCGAATCGATCAAGCGGAACAACAGCGACCAGCGATCCCAACTGTGCACGCCGAGGCTTTCCAGGGCGTCAATCGGAGGCGTTTGGCCAACGGAAAGTTCGCCTGCCCCATGGTGTCGGTGATAGCAGGGTTGTCGTGGTTCCTGCCTGTTCGAGCTCAAAAGTCGCGCGCAGCCGGGGATGGGTTGGCGACCGATCTTTGGACTTTGACAGTACCAGGTCGCCGCCCCAATCCATCCCCAGCTACCAATATTAAGCTACCTGACAATGGAAAATCGCTCTATATTGAATAGCTGCTCACGCTTATTCCATAAGGGCTAGAGGCCAATTTGGCTAATAAAGCTGACCGTCCGTCAACTAACCCGGACGTGGCCTCGATAATTGCGGCTCTATGCCCCTACCTTTGAAAATCGACTTCTCCGAAGAATTGCCCGTATCAGCCAGGCGTGAAGAGATCATGGCCACCCTGGCCGCGCACCAGGTCATCATCGTCTGCGGCGAAACCGGTTCCGGTAAAACCACGCAGTTGCCCAAGATTGCCCTGGCGATGGGGCGCGGCAAGCTGAACTACCCGGCAGGCCAACATGCCAAGTTGATTGGACACACGCAGCCGCGCCGCATTGCCGCCAGCAGCGTAGCCAAGCGCATTGCCGAGGAACTGAAGACCACGCTGGGCGATGTGGTGGGCTTCAAGGTTCGGTTTCAGGACCGCCTCAGCCGCGATACATCGGTCAAGCTGATGACCGATGGCATTTTGCTGGCCGAGACGCAGACCGATCCGCTGCTCAAAGCCTACGACACCCTCATCATTGACGAGGCGCATGAGCGTTCGCTCAACATCGATTTTTTGCTCGGCTACCTGCGCCAGATCCTGCCGCGTCGGCCCGACCTGAAGATCATCGTGACTTCGGCGACCATCGACGCCCAGCGCTTTGCCGACCACTTTGCCACCAGGAATGGACCGGCGCCGGTCATCATGGTGTCGGGGCGCATGTTTCCGGTCGAGCAGCGCTACCGGCCGTTTGAGGAATCGCGCGACTACGACCTGAACTCGGCCATTGCCGATGGCGTGGACGAGTTGTGGCGCGATGTGCACCACAGCGGCGACATTCTGGTGTTTTTACCGGGCGAGCGCGAAATCCGCGAAGCGGCGGATCACCTGCGCGGCCACCTGAGCCACCAGCCGGTGTTTCGCAACGCCGAAGTGCTGCCGCTGTTTGCGCGCCTGAGCCAGGCCGAGCAGGACCGCATTTTTGACGGCCACACCGGGCGGCGCATCGTACTGGCCACCAACGTGGCCGAAACCTCGCTCACGGTGCCGGGCATCCGCTACGTCATAGACGCAGGCACCGCGCGCATGAAGCGCTACAGCTTTAGAAGCAAAGTGGAGCAGCTGCTGGTCGAGCCGATCAGCCAGAGTTCTGCCAACCAGCGCGCCGGGCGTTGTGGCCGGGTTGCCAACGGCATTTGCATCCGGCTCTATGACGAGAAAGACTTCAACGGTCGGCCGCGCTTTACCGACCCCGAAATCCTGCGCTCATCGCTGGCAGGGGTGATTTTGCGCATGAAATCGCTGCGCATGGGCTTGGTGGAGGAGTTCCCTTTCATCGAACGCCCGTCTGGCCGCGCCATTGCCGACGGCTACCAGCTGCTCAATGAACTCGGTGCCGTGGACGATGCCAATGAGTTGACCCCCATGGGCGAGGAGCTGGCGAAACTGCCGCTGGACCCGCGCGTGGGCCGCATGATCCTGGAGGCACGCTCAAGAGGTGCGCTGGATGAAGTGCTGGTCATCGCCTCGGCGCTGAGCGTGCAGGATGTGCGCGACCGGCCGATGGAAGCGCAACAGCAGGCCGATGCCGCGCACGTCAAGTTTGATGACGAGAAGAGCGAGTTCAGCGGGTACTTGAAGCTGTGGAAGTGGCTGGAAAACAGCCGGGGTGGCGCTTCGACAGGCTCAGCCCGAACGGATGCCGTCCACAAGCTCAGCAACCGCCAGTACGAACAACTGCTGCGCCAGAATTTCGTCAACATCCGTCGCGTGCGCGAATGGCGCGACATCCATTCGCAATTGCACACCGTGGTGGCCGAGCATAAATGGAGGCTCAACACACTGCCCGCCAGTTATGAACATTTGCACCTGTCGATGCTGTCGGGCTTGTTGGGCAACATTGGCTGCAAACTGGAAACGGAAGGGGCAGGGGGCGAGTACCTGGGCGCGCGCGGCATCAAGTTTTATCCGCATCCGGGCGCGCACCTGGTCAAGAAACCAGGCCGCTGGATCGTGGCGGCCGAGCTGGTGGAGACCACGCGCCTGTTTGGGCGCGGCATTGCCGCCATTGAGCCGCAGTGGCTGGAGCAGGTGGCGGGCCATTTGCTCAAGAAGCAGTTGCTCGACCCGCATTGGGAAAAGAAGGCGGCCGAGGTTACGGCGCTGGAGCGCGCCACGCTGTACGGCATCGTCATTTACAGTGGTCGCCGCGTCAACTTTGGCCGGGTCGATATGGTGGCGGCGCGTGAGATTTTCATTCGCCAGGCCTTGGTGGACGGGCAATGGGACACCAAATTGGCGTTTCTGGAGGCCAACCAGAAGCTGATCAAGCAGGTGGAAGAGCTGGAGCACAAGGCGCGCCGGCAAGACGTGCTGGTGGACGAAGAGCTGATCTTTGCCTTCTACGACCAGCAATTGCCAGCCGATGTGTGCAGCGGCTACAGCTTCGAGAACTGGTACCGCGAAGAGATCAAGAAGAACCCCAAGCTCTTGCTGCTGACGCTGGAGGAACTGATGCGCCACGAGGCGGCCGGCATCACCACCCAGTCGTTTCCGAAGAATATCCGTCTGGGCGGGGTGGATTGTGCCGCCGTCTACCTGCACGAACCGGGCGACGCGAAAGACGGACTCACCGTGACGGTACCGCTGTTTGTGCTGAACCAGGTGAACGAAGAGCGCTGCGAGTGGCTGGTGCCCGGCATGTTGAAAGACAAAATTCAGGCGCTCATCAAAACCCTGCACCAGCGACCACGCTCGCGCCTGGTGCCGCTGCCCGATAGCGCCAGCAAGATGGCCGAGACGCTGAACGCGCCCGAGGTCTTTGGCCACGGCAGCTTGCTCGATGCGGTGTTGAAACTGGTGCGCCAAGCCACCTCCATCGACGTGGTTCGCGCCGACATCAAGGCCGACATGCTCAGCCCGCATTTCTTCATGAACTTCCGGGTGGTCGATGACCATGGCCGCCAGCTTGGGCACGGGCGCAACCTGGGTGCCTTGAAAGCCGAGCTGGGCGCGCAGGCCCGCGGCGCGTTCCAGGTGCTGGCCGGACTCAAAATGGCCAAGGATGCCGCCGCACTCCCAGTTTTTAAGGAAAACAAGGCTCTAGCCCGCGTCAACAGTAGCAAGGAAGCTATTAAAAATATAGTGACTCCCACCGCCCCCGCAGGCCAGCGCTACACCGCCTGGACCTTCGGCGAGCTGCCCGAGTTGCTCGAAATCCAGAAAGGCGGCCAGACCCTGATCGGCTACCCCGGTCTGATCGATGCGGGAGATGCCGTCATGATCGAGGTGTTTGACGAGCCCGATGTCGCTGCCGCCAAACACCGCGCTGGCCTGCGTCGGCTGTTTTCGCTGCAAATCAAGGACGCGCTCAAGTACCTGGAAAAGAACATCCCCGATCTGCAAAAGATGGCGGTTACCTTCATGCAGGTCGGCAAGTCCGCGGACGGTAGCGGAGGCGGCACCCTCGAAGAGCTGCGTGAACAGATCATTGCCCTGGCGCTGGACCGGGCTTTTCTGCTGGAGCCGCTGCCCACCAACGAATTCGACTTCAAACGCCGTATCGACGAGGGCCGGGGGCGCCTGACGTTGATCGCCAATGAGGTGGCGCGGCTGGCCGCCACCCTATTGGCCGAATACGCTGTTGCCGCCCGCAAGATCAAGGACACCAAGAACGCGCCAGAGCTTACGCTGGATTGCGCGCAGCAACTGGCGCGCCTGATGCCCAAACGCTTTTTGCTCCTGTCACCCTGGGGCCCGTTGCAACACCTTACCCGTTACCAGAAAGCCATTACCTTGAGATTAGAAAAATACCGTGCCGACCCGGCGCGCGATGCCGCCCGCCTGGCCGAATTGCGTCCGCTGGAACAGCGCTACTGGCGCCTGGTGAATGAGCGCAAAGGCGTGCTTGATGAGCGCCTGCAAGAATTTAGATGGCTGCTCGAAGAACTGCGTGTGAGCTTCTTCGCGCAGGAACTGCGCACGCCGCAACCGGTGAGTGTGAAACGCCTGGACAAGGCATGGGGACAACTGCAATGAATGAAAAAACTTCCACCGCTGGGCCCAAGCCGGGTCTTGCGCGGGCCGGCTTCAGCTCCGGTTTTGGCGTGCTGGCGGCCACCCTGGGCTCGGCGGTCGGTTTGGGCAATATCTGGAAATTCCCGTATTTGACCGGCGCCAACGGCGGTGCCGGTTTCTTGCTGGTTTACGTGCTGGCCACGCTGTTGGTCGGGCTGCCGGTGATGATGGCCGAGATTTCGCTCGGACGCGCGGCCAAGGCCAATCCCATTTCCGCCCTGCAAGCCTTGGCGCCCAAGCGCCAGCCGTGGTGGCTGATTGGCGTGGCCGGCATGCTGGCCGCTTTTTTGATCCTGTCTTTTTATTCCGAAGTGGTTGCCTGGGTCTTTGCCTATGTGGTCAAGGCGCTGCGCGGCTCCATCCTCAGCAATGATCCGCGGGTGACCGAGGCTGCCTTCAACGCGCTGATCAGCGACCCGCTGCAGTCGCTCTTGTGGCAATGGGGTGTGCTGGTGTTCATTGGCGGCATCCTGCTGTTGGGCGTGACCAAGGGCATCGAGGCCATGACCAAGAAACTGATGCCGATTCTGCTTCTGCTGCTGGTGCTGCTGTGCGCCGTCAGTCTGTCGCTGGACAAGGCTTGGGAAGGTCTGGCCTTTCTGTTTCAGCCAGATTTGAGCAAGATCACGGCGTCCGTGGTGCTCACCGCCATGGGCCTGGCATTTTTCAAGCTGTCGATCGGCATGGGCACCATGATGACCTATGGCAGCTATTTCCGCGACGATCAGAACATCCCGCTCACAACGGTGCGCGTCATGAGCGCCGATCTGTGCATCTCGATGCTGGCGGGCATCGCCATTTTCCCGGCGGTGTTTACCTTCGGATTTGCGCCCACGGCCGGGCCAGCGCTGGTCTTCATCACGATTCCGGCGGTCTTTTCACAGATCCCGATGGGGCAGGGCCTGATGGTGGCTTTCTTTGTGCTGGCGGCCATTGCCGCCACCGGCGCGATGTTGTCGCTGATGGAAGTGCCGGTGGTCATCCTGCACGAGCGTCTGGGCCTGTCGCGCCCCAAAGCCACGCTCCTGACCATTGGCCTGCTGGCGGTGCTGGGTTCAAGTTGTGCGCTGAGCAACAGCGCGCTGGCGGACTTCAAGCTGTTCGGGATGACCATGTTTGATTTGTTCGACTACGTCTCGTCCAACATCATCCTGCCCGCCGGGGGCATCTTTATCGCCCTGTTTGTCGGCTGGGTGTGGGGTTTTGACAAGTTCCGCCGCTCGTTGACCAACCAGGGACAACTGCACAACGAAAAATTGGCACGAACAGTGTTTTTTCTGCTGCGCTACGTTTCGCCAGCGTTGATCCTGGTCGTGATGCTCAAGGGGCTGAAGTTTTTTTAATGCTGGCCGGCCGCTCTGGCGGGAACCGTTTGCAGGAAAGCAAACAATGCGCGCTTGTCAACATCATTCATTTTCGAGAACGACCCAAACGGCATCACCGCGATCGGGCTTCCATCCGGGCGTTTGCCGGTTCGCAACATGGTCACAAAGGCATCGGCGTCCTTGTAGCGCACCATGGCGCTGCCTTCACCCGGTGTTATGTTCGCTGCCGCGGGCCAGTCCGGCGGACCGCCCGGAATCCTGCCGCCCGAGAGTTTTTCGCCGTGGCAACCGATGCACATATTGGCCACATAAGCGCCGTGCTCTGGCGTCACACCGGAGGCGACTGGTGTCGAGGGCGGCAGCGCGTGGTTGATGCGCTGCGCCGCATCCGGGATCATGTCAAAGCCATACAAGACGCGCGCTGGCAAGGGCAAGTCCACGATGGCCCCGCCACCGGCTATCGGCGGCAAACTGCGGACATAAGCAACGACCGCGGCCAGATCAGTGTCGGTGAACTGGTTGTAGTCTTCGCTGGGCATGACCATGACCGGTCGTCCATCCGGCTTCACCCCGTGGCGGACGGTGCGAACCCCGTCCTCGGGTGTGTACTTGGTCACCTGACCGGCCGGCGTGATGTTGGCGCCGACGATGCGCGTGCCTTTGCCATCATTGATAAATTCACGGCCGGCCCCGTTCGTACCGTGGCATTCGGCACAACCACGTGTCTGAAACAGGTAGCGCCCGCGTTCCTGTGCACTGGCGTCCGTGACGTACGGCACGGGAGTCACCTGGACCGCGATAACGCGCATGCGCTTGCGTTCGCTCATCTGCAGGCCAATCAACACAGCGCCAGCCAGCAACAGGACCAGCAAGGCCACAATCCAAAGGAACCATTTGAGTGAACGTTTCATGATCAATCCTCCTGGGCGGATGGAGACTGCCGTCGCCATGATTTTCTGTCCGCTGGCTCAGACCCGGGCAGTCACCATTTGACAAATGGAGGTGGATATTGGAGTGCTCGACTGCGACCGACCTTGTGTTTTATCAATGCTCGCTTGGGGTTGGTCTTGTGTCAGGGACGTGGAAATGTGGCCAGCGCGTTGCACAAGCAGTAAGTGGAACAAGCCTTGCGGCAGCTGGGGGCAAATCGTGGGGCAGTTGTGGCAACTGCCTGACAATTTATAAAAACAGCCGCTAGCCCTTATGGAATAAGCGCAAGCAGCTCCTGTATTTATAGTGATTGCAGGCGCTCAAGGGCCGCGTTCAGCGTCTCATCCTTCTTGGCAAAGCAAAAGCGCACCACGCGCTGGTCGAAGCCGTTGCCGTAAAACGCTGACAGCGGAATGGCCGCCACGCCAATTTCCGAGGTGAGCCATTGGCAAAACTCGGTCTCGCCCAGGTCGCTGACATTGGAAATGTCCACGCACTGAAAGTAGCTGCCTTCGCAGGGCAACAGTTTGAACCGGGTGCGCTTGAGGCCTTCGCGAAAGAGATCGCGTTTGCGTTGGTAAAAGGCGGGCAGCTCCAGGTACGGTTTCGGATCAGCCATGTAGGCAGCCAGCCCGTATTGCACCGGGGTGTTGACGGTGAAAACGTTAAATTGGTGCACCTTGCGAAACTCCGCGCTCAAGGCTGCGGGTGCCGCCACATAGCCCACTTTCCAGCCGGTCACATGGTAGGTTTTGCCAAAGCTGGAGACGATAAAGGCGCGTGCTGCCAGGTCGGGAAAGCGCGCCGCACTGTGGTGTTGCTGACCGTCAAACACCATGTGTTCATAAACCTCGTCGCTGATCAGCAGCACGTTGGTGGGCGCCAGAATTTCCTGCAGGCGCAGCATGTCGTCTGCCGTCCACACCGTGCCGCTCGGGTTGTGCGGCGAGTTGATGATGATGGCGCGGGTTTTGGGCGTGAGGGCCGCCGCAATTTTGTCAAAGTCGGGGCGAAAAGTGCCTGGCGTCAAGGGCACCCGCACCGGCACGCCGCCAGCGAGTTCGATGTTGGGCACATAGCTGTCGTAGCACGGCTCCAGCTCGATGACCTCGTCACCGGCGTGAACCACAGCCAGAATGATGGTGATGATGCCTTGCGTAGCCCCCGCTGTTATGGTTATTTCGCTTGCAGCGCTGTACTGGTGTGCATGGAGTGCTTCTATTTTTGTAGCAATGGCGTCACGTAGAGCCGGCACGCCCGTCATGGGCGGGTACTGGTTCAGGCCCTGTTTCATGGCCTCAGTGACCACCTCGATCAAATGCGGATCGCAGTTGAAATCCGGAAAGCCTTGGCCCAAATTAACGGCATTCTTTTCAGCCGCCAGCGTGGACATGACGGTGAAGATGGTGGTGCCGACTCGGGGCAGTTTGGATTGGAGCGGCGGGGTATTCATGGTCGGCTCATTTTCGGCGCGGGTAAATATATTTTTCAGGCGGGCCACTTTTGGCGAGCATGCACCACGTTCAACGCCGTCACAGTGGCCGCGTCCTCTTCCAATATCACAATGTAGTTGGGATGGGCCACCAGCTCGGAGGTACCATTTACGCGGCCAGATCGGCGTGGGAAATTCGGATCAGCCAACAATTCAACCTGGTCATCAATGTGGAGCCACATGTCAGTGCCTGCGATGGGGTTGTCTTCGGCAATCCTGGCCTCGATTGCATCGAGATCGTCCTGATAGGTTTGCGTGCGTACAACCCGCTTCATTGGGCGTCACGCTGCTTTTGCTTTGCTGCGCGAACGCTCTCCCACTCTTGCGGCTCGATGCGTTGATTAGTCCCATCGATCAGGCCAGCGCGTGAGGCACTGACCTTTTTTGCCAACCAGTCACTATGCGACAGTGCTGCGTGTGCATCCTTTAGTCGACTGACAGTATCTGGGCGCGTGACGCGTTTTGTCCCCGGCTGAAAATTGGCATCATTGATATCGTAGTGGGTGAGGTGCACCCTCTCGCGCATGAAACGGGCCACGGCATCCAGCGACGTGAAGACACGCTCCTTGGCCTGTCCCGTTCGTGTGCGTACCGATACGAGGCGCTCAATGGTGCCGTATTTGACGGTGATCTTGTAAACATCTTTGTCAGCGATGACGGTGGCATGTCGTATGGCGTTTGCGTCCACCAAATCTTTGAGGCTTTGGGGTGTAATGAGAGAAAGCATGATTTATCAACTCACTATAAATGATATTGTTGTTATATTAGCTTATAAAGTGACTTAGGGCGATGGGCGTATCCAATACCTAAAGTCTGCAATTGCGACCTTATAGAAGCGTGCAAAACGAGGTGGTCACAGTTTGTGACCGCCTCGGCGTCTGAAATGGGTAAGCGGGCGGCGTTCATGTGACAGCGCTCATATTGGTCAGCGCTTCATAGCGCGTGAACAAAAACGCGACGCGCTCGGCGTCGGTCTTCCAGCTTTTTTTGCCGCCGCTCAAGGCGTAGGCGGCGTCCACAGCCGCATCGAGGGCGCGGTGGGCTTTGAGCAGGGCGGCGGGCATGGGCGGGTTGTAGAGGTCGGCCAGCGTGGCACCCACTTCCATGGTACGGGCGTCAAGCACGGCTTGTGCTGCAGTTTCGATAGCTGCTTGCGCTTGATTGACGGGGGCTACAACCTTTATCCGTTCTGGCTGAGCTGCCCGTCCTGAGCTCTGCCGAAGGGGTCGAAGCCCTTCGACGGGCTCAGGGCGAACGGGTGAATTTACAGGGCGAACGGTAGGTAAGTCGGGCCAGGGGAAGTTGTTGTAAACGATGTTGTTGGAATAGCGGTAATCACTCTTTATTCGACCGCATACCGTCTTGACCCAAGCCATGTGCATGGCAGACATCAGCACGCCGAAGTGATACAGCGTTGCCCCGGAAATGGCGGCACACGAGTTGTGCAGCACGTCCGTTTTCTCGCGAAATTCGAGTGGAATGTAACTGCGGGTTTCCGAGCTGTGCAGCGGAATTGCAATGTACCGATCCGTGGGTTGCCGGACTTCTGCAAACAAGCCAGGAAACGCGGCCAGTTCGCGGGTTTGTTCTTTGGTGCTGGCCGCTCGGAATTTTGTGACTTGCGCCATGCGCTCGCGTACCAATGGCAACTGCTTCAACTCCGTCGCTTTAACATTCTTGAGCCACAAGCACCAGCGCTGTTTGCCGTGCAAAAATTCTTCAGCACTGATTAACGGACGCACAAACGGCTCGGCTGCGGGCTCGGCTTTGAGGAGCGTCACTTTTTCATCATTTGATAGCACGAGATGTCCACCATCAGCGGGCTTGGAGCCATACATCGCCTCAGGTACGGCCGAAACAGGCTGGGTGCGATTGCTCAATACGAAATCCCCGCCTTCGACCAAATAGGGGCTAATGCCTTTCACAACGGAGATGAAGGGTTCGCTATCCACCACGGGATAGTCTGCCAATAGAGCTTTTGTTGGTTTTTCTGCGCCGAAGCCAACGATGACGCAATGCACTGCTGCCCGACCCGGCGCGTCATTCGTCCACTTGAAGGTTCGATGTGCAAACTGAATGTGCATCCCTTGATGGAGCAGCCAGTTCCAAAGTACGCCTGCCTGCTCGCCCTGTGAAATACTGTTGGTGGAAACAAAGCCACAGCGCACTTTGCGCCGCGCCAAGGTCTCCACCCGGTCAACGTCAGCAAACAGGTCGCCAAAGCCGGATTGAGCTCCGCCAAACTTCACGTCCTTGTACTTTTTGCGGTCGCGGCTGGCAGCAGCTGCAATGCCGGAAAAACTGTCGGATGCCGTGGTGATGTAGCGCGCTGCCTTGATGTACCAGCCTGCCACGTAATCTAGACTTTTAGCGTTGCGAACACCTTGGCAAACAGTGTCCATGTCTTCTTTTTGCTCGGCGCTCATCAAGTGCTTGCCGCGAAATGGCGGGTTGCCCAAAATGTAATTGAGCTTGGTCGGCGGCACAAAGTCGGCCCAGTCAATGCGCAAGGCGTTGCCGTGGCGGATGTGGGCGCTGCGCTTGAGCGGCACGCGCAGCATGGGTTCGCCAAACTCGGTGCCTGCTTCGACGTTCATCTGGTGGTCGGTGAGCCACATAGCGACCTGCGCCACTTGGGCCGGGAATTCTTCATATTCGATGCCGTAAAACTGATCGACATCGACCTTGAGAAAGTCAAACACATGGCCAATGCGGCTGCCAAAGTGGCTTGCCGACCGCATCACGTCCAGTTCCAGCTTGCGCAGTTCGCGGTAGGCCACCACCAGAAAGTTGCCACATCCGCAGGCCGGGTCGAGAAAGGTAAGGGTTTGCAGCTTTTTGTGAAACTCAAACAGGCGTGGTGCATCGCCTTTGATCTTTTTAAATTCAGCGCGCAGTTCATCCAGAAACAGGGGTTGTATCAGCTTGAGGATGTTGGTCTCACTGGTGTAGTGCGCGCCCAGTTCGCGGCGACGCTCAGCCGCGTCCAGCTCAATCACGCGCTGGAACATGGCTCCAAAGATGGCGGGCGAGATGTTGCCCCAGTTGCGTTGGCACAGGGTGATGAGCTGTGTGCGCATGGCGGCGGTGAAAGAAGGCGGGTCGATGCGTTCCTCAAACAAACGCCCATTGATGTAGGGGAATAGGGAGAACTGTTCGGCCAGCGCATTTTGTCGCGCAGGTGTGTCTTTGTTGAGTGTGACGAACAAAGTGTCGAGCACCGCGCCAACGTTGGAGCCGTCCTCATGGGTGTGGAACTCGATCAGGTCGTGGAAGCTGTCTTTGGGCTGAAAGATGCCGGTGTCGTCGGCAAACAGGCAAAACAACAGCCGCACCAGGAACACTTCCAAATGGTGGCCGCTGTAGCCGTCCTGTTTCAAGGCGTCGTGTAGCTCGCCCAGCGCGTCGACCGCCACGCGGTTGATGGCTTCTTCGACCCGGATGCGCTGTTTGCGGTAACCGGCAATGAAAAAGAAGAGCCGCAGATTTTGGTCCAGCTCGGGCAGCGTGAAGCGGTGGACTTTATCTTCATCGAGGTCATGCAGCTCAAAGTGCCAGAAGTCGCACAGCAGGATGTAGCGCGGCTCTTCGTCGGCTTTGAGGCCGGGGAAGTAATCCTTGGCTTGTTTGAAGGCTTTGACCAAATCCTTGCCACGGCTTTTGTGCTCGATGAGCAGGGTGCCTTTCCAGAGCAGGTCGATGTAGCCGTCTTTTTGGTCTATTTTCTTGACGCGTTTCTCAAACGTGGCGACCTTGCGGCGTTTGATGCCGAACACCTCGAAAAACTCATCCCAGAAGCTTTTGGCATCGGCGTCTTCGCGTTCGACGTGTTTCCAGTCTTTGGAAAAGGCGCGGGCGCGGTTGGCGATTTCTTTCCAGTCGAGAGGCATGTTGCGGTCTTGTTTTGG
>JANYHL010000053.1 GCA_025359085.1 Gammaproteobacteria bacterium | reverse complement strand
GAAACATCATGTGGCGCTTTAGAGCCTCATAAACAGGTTTTTGGCAGGTAGACTGGTCTGGCACGAAAACTGCTGCTACTCAGTTTCTCGTTGTTGGTTTTGTTTTTAATTTTCTAAGGAGCTTTTCATGAAGCGTTCTATACAAAGGGGTTTTACCCTGATCGAATTGATGATCGTCGTGGCGATTATTGGTATTTTGGCGGCTGTGGCGTTGCCGGCTTATCAGGATTACACGGTGCGGGCGAAAGTGTCTGAGTTGATTTTGGCTGCATCTGCCTGCCGTACCAGTATCACTGAGTCGGTGCAAACTTCACAACCTGGTTCGCTGCCCACCGCAGGCAATTGGGGCTGTGAGTCTTCCGTGACCACTTCCAAATACGTTGCCAAGGTTTCGACCAACAGCAATGGCGCTATTCAGGTGCTCGCTTCTTCGTCATTCGGTGCAACCATCATTCCTACGACCGCTGCTGTGATTTTGTCGCCAGCTACAACACCTCCAGTTGCCGGTACCTCGGTTGCCGCATGGCTTTGTGGTCCCAACAGCACCATGCCAGCAAAATACTTGCCCGGCTCTTGCCGTGACACCACTGTGACGTCTCAAGGCACCTTTTTGCCATAATCTTGCGAAAGGCGATGCGAAAGCATTTTCTTTCTGTCTCCGAAGGGGCTCATTTGAGCCCCTTTTTCTTTATCCGGTAGATGTTGAGGCGCATGTATGAATATCTTCAGGCTTCACAAGCGGCATAGTCAATGATGACTGCTATGTTGGAATCCACCGCTTGGGCATTAAGGCACGCCAGGTGCCTCATGGGCCACAAATGACGTGATGCAGAGCTAGTTGATTTCAAAGCGAGATTAAATTGCGTCCTGCCATGATCTGCATGGCCATTTGCGAGCCAATTGACTATTTATGACCAAATATATTGCATTGTTGTGCCTCGTTGTAAGCTGGATGGTCCCGCTTCACTTTCCGCCTTGGGTCAGTTGGCACAGCGAGGTGCTGGCTTATTCATCAGTCTTGCTGTTTGCTTTGTACGGTCTTTTTGGTGCTGCAAAAAAAAATCTTGTAGCCACCGTTCCTTCTCCGGTCACTGCGATACTTTTAGTCGCGTTGGTACTATTGATCTGGCTGCAAACGGCAGCTGGATTGATCAATTTTTTTGGTGATGCCGTTGTCTTCACGCTGTATCTAGTTCTTTGCATCCTATGCATGGTGCTGGGCCGCGCCAGTAGCAGCGACCCAAAGACTTACGACACGCTGGCTGGCGCCTTACTGCTGGGCGCTTTTTTATCAGCGGTCGTTGCGTTTGCCCAAGTCCTCGAGTTATGGGAGACCTCTGCCTGGATCAGCCGCATGCCGCAACTGCGCCGACCCGGCGGCAATCTGGGGCAGCCCAATCAGTTGGCCACCCTGCTCTTGATGGGCTTGGCCAGTTTGATGTTCTTGTACGAGTCGAAAAAGCTCGGCGCGCCGGCATCGGCGTTACTCGCGCTCACCTTGCTGACGGGCGTGGCGGCCACCGAATCCCGAACCGGTGTTCTGAGTCTGACCCTGTTGGTGCTTTGGTGGTTTGCCAAGCGCAGGTCACTTGACTTCAGGCTTTCGCCTTGGGTGGTGGTGTGCGGCGGCGTGGCTTTTCTGGGTCTGTTCTGGTACTGGCCCAGTCTGATGGATGCCGTCCAGCAAACCAGCACGCTCGGTGCGCAGGTCAATGTCAGTGTCGGGACCCGCTGGCTGGTGTGGCCACAATTGATAGAGGCGGTGCTGCAACGGCCCTGGTGGGGTTGGGGCCTGGGCCAGGTGTCGACCGCGCAGAACGCAGTGGTCTGCGCTTATGCGGTGAGCGAGCCGTTTACCTATGCGCACAACATCGTGCTGGATCTGGCCGTAGGCATCGGCCTGCCGCTTACCGCGTTGATAGTTCTGGTGACCGGCGTATGGCTCTGGCGGCGCGTGCGCTCAGCCCGCCAGCTGGCGCCCTGGTACTGCCTGGCACTGATCCTGCCAGTCGCGGTGCATTCGATGCTGGAGTTTCCGTTCGCCTATGCTTATTTTCTGGTTCCCGTCATGTTCGCCGTGGGCGCGCTGGAAGGCGCGGTGGGCGCCCAACCGGCCTTTCGCCTGGGCGTGAAACCGGCGGCGGCGATGCTGTTAGTGACGACCGTCGTGATGGCGTGGTCGGTGGTGGAGTACGTGGCAATCGAAGAAGATTTTCGGATAGTTCGCTTCGAGGCGCTGCGCATTGGAACCACACCCGCCAGCTACCAGCGGCCCCATGTGGTCTTGTTGACGCAACTGGACGCGCTGCTGCATGGCGGGCGCATCGTGCCCAAGCCGGGCATGAGCGCGGATGAACTGGAGTTGGCCAGAAAAGTCGCCTTGCGCTTCCCCTGGCCCGCCACGCAAAACCGTTACGCCCAGTCGCTGGCCCTGAATGGCAACCCCGACGAAGCCCTCCGCCAGTTGCGGGTGATGCGGGCACTGCACGGTGAACCGGCCTATGCGCAGATCAAGGCCGGCTGGACCTTGTTGGCCAATGAGAAATACCCGCAACTGCAGGCGCTGAAATTACCTTGAGAGAAGTCGGGGTTGGGATCGTTCGTTTCTGCGATCATCACCCCATGTCCACCCCCACCGCGCTGTCACCCCCCGCTGTCCTTGTCGTTTGCCTGTGCGCCGAGTGGTGTGGCGTGTGTCGCGACTATCGCCAGCGCTTTGCCCAGGTGCAGGCGCAATTCCCCGCCGTGCGGTTTCTCTGGATCGACGTTGAAGACGAGGCCGACCTGCTGGACCCGCTGGACGTGGATGACTTTCCGACCCTGCTGCTGGCCGGGGACGCCACGCCGTATTTTTTTGGGCCCTTGACGCCGCAGACCGACACCCTGGCACGTCTGGTGCGATCGCTGCTTGCCAACGCCAGCGCGCCGGCGTTGGCAAGTCAGCCCGCCACCGACCTGCTGACTCGGATTCGCGCCGCCAAGTTGCCATAAAACGTAAGGGACGTGGCGCTGCCGAGGCTGGCGCCGACGCCGGTTTAATGGGTGTCGGCCCAAGCCATTGAATGCTATTTAAATGATAGCTATTTACGTATACTTCACGGGGGCTAGCGCTCTGTTTGACATAAAAAATCTAGCGTTTGCGATTGAGTAGCGCGTGCAGCAAAATGGCGCCAAAGGTGGCGGTACCAATGCCGCCGAGGGCAAAGTCACCAAACTTGAGGGTGAAGTCGCCGGTGCCCAGAATCAGCGTGATGGCGGCCACCAGCAGGTTTTTGTTGTCGGCAAAGTCCACCTTGTTTTGCACCCAGATGCGTGCGCCGGCCACGGCAATCAGGCCAAACACCACAATGCTCACGCCGCCCATCACCGGCAACGGAATGGCCGCAATGACCGCGCCGAACTTGGGGCTGAAGCCCAGCACCACGGCCAGCAAACCGGCCACCATAAACAGCGCGGTGGAGTAGATTTTGGTGGCGGCCATGACGCCGATGTTCTCGGCATAGGTGGTCACGCCGGTGCCGCCCGCGCCGCCGCTGACCATGGTGGCGATACCGTCACCGATGAAGGCGCGGCCAATGTAAGGGTCCATGTTTTTGCCGGTCATGGCGGCCACGGCCTTGAGGTGGCCCAGGTTCTCGGCCACCAAAATAATGGCCACCGGGACGATCATCAACATGGCTTTGGGGTCAAACACCGGGGCGGCAAAGCCGGGGGCACCCAGCCAGGCGGCATTCAGCAGGTTGGAGAGATCGAGCGGTTTGCCCAGGCCCAGGCCGTTGGTCAGCAGCGCATACACCAGCGACGCCACGATCAGGCCGACCAGAATCAGCAAACGCTGCACCATGCCGCGCGTGAACACGGCCACCAGCGCCACGCAAACGAAGGTGACGGCCTGCATCCAGCTGTCAAAGTTGCTGGCGGCCATGTTTTTGATCGGCACGCTGGCCAGGTTCAACCCGATCACGGCCACCACGGCGCCGGTAACCACCGGCGGCATCAGCTTTTCAATCCAGTTGGTGCCGACCAGCTGCACCAGCAGGCCGATGGCGGTGTAAGCCGCGCCGCAGGCGATGATGCCGCCCAAGGCCACGCCAATATTCGGGTTCAGCCCCTTGCCCGCATAGCCGGTGGCGGCGATCACCACGCCGATAAAGGCGAAGCTCGAGCCCAGGTAGCTGGGCACTTTGCCGCCGGTGATGACAAAGAAGATCAGCGTGCCAATGCCGCTCATCAAAATCGCCAGGTTAGGATCAAAGCCCATCAGGATCGGGGCCAGCACGGTGGCGCCAAACATGGCAATCACATGTTGCATGCCCATGACGGTGGTTTGCGGCCACGGTAGCCGCTCATCGGGGGCAATCACGCCGCCTTGCTGCAAAACGCTGGCGTTTTTGACGCTCCAGTTGAATAAAGACATGTTGTTTTTCAATTCAAAAAGTGGGAGGAGGCTAGGCACCTCAACCAGCAATGACGTCCGGTTCAGGCCAGGGCGAATCTTAACGTCGCCGTGAAGCCCGTTGGCGTTGCCGCAGTCGGGCACAGGCCGGGACAAAAAAAAAGCCAGCGGCGGGTTTTTCAACCCGCCGCTGGCTGGCGCTGTGGCCTGATGATTACTTGGTTACTTCGTGACCGATGACGCCGCCGACTGCTGCGCCGGCTGCCGTGCCCAAAATACCGCCGCCGGTTGCGTTACCGACGACGCCGCCAATGACGGCTCCGGTGGCCGTGCCCTTTTCCTGCTGGGTCATGCCGGCGCAACCGCCGAGCAGGGTGAGTGCCGCTATGGCCAGCACGCTGGCCGCATTTTGTTGAATGGTTTTCATGGGGTTTCCTTGATGTTGAAAAACTGGTTTAAAGAGAATCAGCACCCGTTGGCATGCACCTTCAGGGCTTGTTTTCCGGCGCAATCCAATCAATAGCGCCGCGCCACACCGTTGTCGATCCGCACGCGGTCACCCACGCGTATATCGTCGATGGTGACTTGCGTGACGGCCTGGTAGGAGCCGTCTTGCATCCGGATATTGAATTTGTAGGCATCAGCTTGCTGCTGGTTGCGCTTTTCAATTTCATTGCCGGCATAGGCGCCGCCGGCCGCACCGAGCACGGTCGCGGCGGTGTTGCCCTGACCGCTACCGACCTGGTGACCGAGGATGCCGCCCACAATGCCACCCACGACGGCGCCTGCGCCGATGCCGGTGTTGCCCTGGCGCACCAACTCGATCGATTGCACCACGCCATAGCCCGTGTACGCACCGCCGCCATAGTTGGACTGCGGGTAGCTGGACTGCGGGTAGGCCGTCCCTGCGCCGTAGTTGTTGGCCGGGGCCATGTTGCCGCAACCCCCCAGCGCCAGCAATGCGACCACGGCGAGAACTGATCCGGTTTTATTGATGGTTTTCATAAACTTTTCTCCTTGGAAAGTGACTGTGAAACGGGTTTACTTCTTGATACTCATCTCATTGCTGACACGGCTCACGCCCGCAATGCCGCTGACCACGGCGAGGGCGCGATCAATCTGGCTCTGGTTGTTGACAAAACCACTGAGTTGCACGTCGCCCTGACGCGTGATGACGCCAATATCAAGGCTCTTGATGCTCTCGTCGGCCAGCAAGGCGGCCTTGACCTTGGCCGTGACCACGGTGTCATCAATTTTGCCGCCCACGGTCGGCGCCCTGCTTTGCAGACTCACCTTATTCTGGACGCTTTTGACCCCGGTTACCGCGCCCGCGACGGTGACGGCGAGGTCGATTTGTGTCTGTTTGTCAACAAAGCCGCTCAGTTGGACTTCTCCTTTGCGGGTTTCAACCTTGAAGTCGAAGCCCTTGATGTCCGGGTCGGCCAGCAGCGCCGCCTTGACGCTGGCAGACACGATGCTGTCGTCAATCACGGTGCCGACGGTGGTGCTCGGCGCTGACGCGCCTGGCGCCGATGCGCCCGTCGCCTCCGGCGTTTTGCTGCAGCCGACCGACAACGCCGTCAAGGCCATCAGTGCGGTGCTCAAAGTTAATAATTCAAATCGGGAGCGCATATGAAAAATCTCCGTAAACAAGGGTGGCCGGCGGGGTGAATTTCAGCTTGTCGACCCACTGACTGACCACGACCTCAATTTCTCTGAATTGTTGCCACTTCGCCGACGCCGATCTGTGCGTCTGCGCACATATGGGGTATTTCTTTTTGTTCAGCCTCCACTCATTGCCTGGTGCCTATGGCACGGCTATCCGCTACCATGAAGCTGCACATTGCATCAATTGGTCTTTCCACATTTTTAGGAACCAGAACCCATGAACCCCACCAAAATGATAGGCATCATCCTGATCGCCGCCGGTAGCCTTGGCTTGGCCTATGGCGGCTTCAGTTACACCAAAGAGACCACCGGCATGAAGATCGGTCCACTTGAACTCAAGGTGCAGGAAAAGCAAACCGTCAACGTGCCATTGATCGTCAGTGTCGGCGGCATTGTTTTGGGCGTGTTCTTGCTGGTGGTCGGCCGCAAGTAAGGGGAGCATCGGCTTGCTGGTCAGGGCCAGGCGCCAACGCCCTCAGTCTGGATGGCGGCACTGCTGCACGCCTGCTTGCCCGCGGCTCCAGCACGGGCTGGCGCTGGCGCGGTCTGACTGCGCAATGCCCTCCAGGTTGAGGCGTGCGACGCGGGTATCAAATGCGCGTACGCCCAATTTATCAATTTGCAGCCTGAGCAGCCAGCCGCGCCGTTGATTGTCGTTGTCCGTTTCTTTCATGACAAAGTTACCGACGCTGTAGACGATGGGCTTGCCCCGGTAATGCTCAATGTCCTGGGTGACATGCGGGTGGCCGCCAATGACGGCATCGGCCCCGGCGTCGATCATGGTGCGGGCCAGTTGGCGCTGGCGCGCGGTGGCCGTCGGCTCGTTTTCCCAGCCCCAGTGCATGACCGGGATCACGACGTCGGCGTGGTAGGTGTTGCGCGCTTTTTGGATGTCCGCCACCACTTGTTCATCTTCGCTCCAGGCAATGCCGGGCGCATCAAAGTCCGCCTCGAAACTGCGCGGCATGAATTCGCTGTAACCCAATAGCGCAATGCGAACACCCTTGCGCTCGATGATGAGCGGGGTATGCGCCTCGGCCAGATTCAGGCCGCCGCCAAATTGCGCCAAGCCCGACTGCTTGATCAGCCCCAGCATTTCGGCAAACGCGGCGCGGCCGAAGTCGCCGGAATGGTTGTTGGCCAGGGCCATCACATCGAAGTGGCGTTTGAGCACCGGCAGGACGCGCGGATGGGCGCGAAAGGTGTAGTTCTTGTCGCCCGCCGAGCCGGTGGTGGCAATGACGCATTCCAGATTGACCACGCGGATATCGGCGCCCCGAAAAAAACCGGCAAAGTCGGCAAACGGGTCCTCGCCGCGCTGGATCAACTCGCCCGCAGCGTCATCGAGCACGATGTCGCCGGCAAAGACCAGGCTGACCGGCCCGGACGGCTCGACCGCGAACGCTGGCAGGCACGCCGCCAGCCAGAGGGCACACAGCCAACGGGGCAGGCCCGCGCTCATGATGCAATCCCCTCCAGCGTGCATCGGTACATCAGCTCGCGCTCGACCGCACCGGCATACAGGTATTGCTCGCCGGTCAGCAGGTAGGGGGTGCTTGCGGCGCTGAAAGGGGGCAGGTATTTGGCTTCCTGCACCAGGATGGGCTGACGCTTGGTCTCCAGGTAAGCATAGAGCTTGATGTACTCAATGTGCCTGGCGTCACCCACCATCACCGCTTTGAAACGAAAGCGTCCCCCGATATCGACCGAGGCCACCGGATACGGATCGGCCACCGGGCGGGCTTCGATGACCTGGGTGGTGCCGGCATAAGCCACCTCGCAGCGCAGCAATGGCGTCGCGACGGTTGTGAGCGGCAGCAGAAGACCCGCCAGTGTGAACGCAGCCCGGCGCGCCCTGCGGCTCGTTCGGGTCCCAGGGGGCAATGGCAGGTCATTCATGCGGTCGATTTTGCGTCATCTGAAAGTCAACGCGGTACGCGCTCAGGCGACGATCACGCCTTTCCAGAACGCCACGCGGCCACGGATGGCCTGCGCTTCGGGCTTGGGGTCGGGGTAGTACCAAACCGCATCCGGGTTGGTCTCACCGTTGACGATCAGCGTGTAGTAGCTGGCCTGGCCTTTCCAGGCGCAGGAGGTCTTGTGGTTGCTGAAGGTGACGAACTCTTTTTTCAGCGAACTCTCAGGAAAATAGTGGTTGCCTTCCACCAGCACGGTGTCATCGCTCTCGGCAATCACGGTGTTGTTCCAGCTTGCTTTCATGGGGGCCTTTCAAAAATCTTCAGCCAAATGCGGGACGAATGCGCTTGCACGCATCCTGCATTGTGTCGGGAATTGAGCTTCGGCGAACTTGGAGGAAGGGCTGCACCAGTTGGTGCACATTCACCCGCGCCTTGAACCGCGCCGCCAACAAGTACAGGCCACCGAGCTTGCGGTGCAAAAACAAGGTGTCTACCGGTGGAATATGCCAAAAATCACGCTCCAAGCCCAGTGCCATGCCCGCCTGGCGCAGGCGCTGCACCATGTCGGTGGCGCCAAAATCGAAGTCGCCGTCAGTGCACAGCGGCTCCAGCGCCATCTCAAACATGGCCAGCACGGCGGCTTGATGTTTGGGCAGGGTACGTTTCTCAAAATAGCCAATCGCCAGCGCCGCCCGCGCCATGGCGGTGCGGTCGCCGGCCAGCGCGGCGGCAATCACCTGGCGGTAGCCTTGGGCCAGCGTCGGCGCAAAGCTGCGTGTGGCGCCAAAGTCGAGCAGGATCAGTTGCTTGGTCTCGGGGTCATAGCGGTAGTTGGCAAAGTTGGGGTCGGTCTGCATCAGCCCAAACTCAAACAGCTCCCGAAACAGCAGGCCCACCAACAGGCTGACGATGCGGTCGCGCTCGGCCTGCGGGGCGTGCACCATGGATTCGACAGGCACGCCGTCCACAAATGACATCGCCAGCACGTTTTTTGTCGTCAGGTCGGCGTGCAATTTGGGCACCACAAACGCGGGCGCATCCGCCAGCAATTCAGCAAAGCGCTGCAGGTGCTCGCCCTCCCTTTGGTAATCGGCTTCTTCGCGCAACTGGTTTTTGGCTTCCAGCAGCAGCGGCGCAATGTCCAGTGATTTGGGCAGCAAGCCCGACATCCGCAGCAAGGTGGCCACGTTGTTGACATCGCTGGCGATGCTTTTGCGCACGCCCGGGTACTGGATCTTGATGGCCAGATCACGCCCGTCTTTGGTCTTGGCGCGGTGGACCTGGCCAATCGAGGCGGCGGCAATCGGGGTAAAAGAAAACGGTTCAAAGCGCTGCTGCCACTTGGCGCCCCAGTTGGCCGTGAGCACCGCTTGCACTTGGCGCTGGGGCATGGCCTGGGCGTCCGAGCGCAAGCGCGCCAGAATGTCGGCCATCTCGGGCGGCAGCAGGTCGCCCGCGTCCATCGAAATCAACTGCCCGACCTTCATGGCGGCACCGCGCATCCGGGCAAGTTGGTGCGTAATTTTGCGGGCGTTGGCGGGGGTCAGCAGCAGGTCGCTCAGGCGCGGGCGTTTGCCTTGGGCGAGTTGGCGCGCCCCTTCCATCAGCATGCTGCCTGCGACACCGGTGGCCAGACTGCCCAGGCGCGCCAAGCGGGACAAGCGGCTGCTCGGGACGGGCGAACTTGAGGGGGGTGGTGAAGTGGACAAAATGGGGTCTTCCCGGTGATCGGCCAGTAATGGCAGGTTGCTACTTGTATTGCAGTTTGTGCTGGGCCAGGGACGCTACCAGCAAGGGGCTCAAAAGAGAACTCCGAAGGCAGGCCATTCGGCCTTGCTCTGCCATCGCAGCGCCAAGTTGATGGGCTGACGCATTACGGCACAACCTGGGTAGCCTTTGCATTAACACTGTCATTGCGCCACCTGTTTTTCGTTGCAGGCGCCGCGGTGGCTGCCTGTCAGCATGCGCCAGGGCGACATCGCGTCACAAGTTGCCCATTGGGGGCGGGAGCGGTGTGTTGAGCGCATTTTCCAAAAATTTTTAGTTAAATTGGCCTCTAGCCCTTGCTGTATAAGCGCTAATAGCTATTAAATATATAGCATTTTGTGGCCGAGCGGTGGCCCCCGTGCGGCAATTCCGGCGGACCGGCTGACACCGGCGACAAGGTTTTAAGCTTGGCAGGACAATGCAGCTTTCAACCGCAATGCAGCAGGCCCCCCTCATGCCCTCTTCCTTGAAGATCGATTTTGTTTCCGATATTTCCTGCCCGTGGTGCGCCATCGGTTTGTCGGCACTGGAGCAGGCGCTGGAACGGCTGCAGGGCGAGGTCGCCGTCGAGCTGCACGTCCAGCCGTTCGAACTCAACCCGCAAATGCCCGCCGGTGGGCAAGACATTGGCGAGCATCTGGCGCAGAAGTACGGCTCCACGCCCGAGCAGCAGGCGCAGATACGCGACACCATTCGCCAGCGTGGCACCGAGGTCGGCTTCCGTTTCAATGTCGGCGGGCGCGGGCGCATCTACAACACCTTTGATGCGCACCGACTGTTGCACTGGGCGGCGCTGGAATCGGCCCCCCAGCAGTTGGCGTTGAAAAAGGCGCTGCTGGCGGCCTGCCATAGCCAGAGTCAAGCCATGGAGTCGGTCGAGGTTTTGCTGGCGGCGGTGGCGCAGGCGGGGCTGGAGGTGGCGCGCGCCCGCGCCATTTTGGCCAGCGACGAATTCGCCCCCGAGGTGCGTGAGCGCGAAGCGTTCTACACCCGCCAGGGCATCCATTCGGTGCCGGCCGTCATCATCAACGACCGCCATCTGATTTCGGGTGGCCAACCGGTCGCGGTGTTCGAGCAGGCGCTGCGCCAGATTGCGGCGGGGCAGTCTGCAGCCCAATAGTTCAGCCAGCGCCAAAACTCCTCTGATTTCTACTTATAATCTAAAGCTTTGTGGCAAACGTTGCGTGTAACCTGCGTGTAATTTGAGGGGTCAATAATCATGCGGGTCTCCGAATTTGATGCAGACGAGTCCGAGTTCAAGCCGCTGAATGCTGAAGAAGCCCGGGCTTTGCGTGAACGGCATCCGCCACTGTCGCCCTGGCGCGTGGTGATCTGGCAGGCGGGCGTGGGTTTGCTGGTGGCGTTGCTGACCTGGGGTCTGACGCAAAACGGGGTGGCTGGTGCGTCGGCGGCTTACGGTGCAATGGCGGTGGTGCTTCCTGCTGCGCTGTTTGCACGGGGCCTGTCGCGACAAAAACGTGCCGCCCATGCGGGTTCGGCCCTGACTGGTTTTTTTGTGTGGGAAATGGTCAAGATTGCCTTGACAGTGGCAATGTTGCTCCTTGCCCCAAGGCTGATTTTGAATTTGAACTGGCTGGCGCTGCTGGCTGGCTTTGTGGTGACGATGAAGGTGTACTGGGTGGCCATGTGGCTGCGCCCGGCGCGCCGAGATTCAATTAACAAGAATTGACATACTGGTGAACTATGGCTGTCGAAAACGCTGAAATACACGCCCAAACGGCTGGAGAGTACATCCAGCACCACCTGCATCATCTGCAAAAAAACTTTTCTTTTGAAAACGTTGAGCAGCACAGCATTGTCGATTTCAGTGTCTTCAACCTTGACTCGCTGATCTACTCGATCCTGCTGGGTTCGATTGCCTGCTTCTTTCTGTGGCGCGCGGCAAGCAAGGCAACCTCTGGCGTGCCAGGGCGTTTTCAGGCAGCGGTTGAAATTCTGGCAGAGATGGTGGACACGCAGGCCAAGGGCGTGATCCATAACGCCACCAGTCGCAAGCTGGTTGCCCCCCTGGCGCTGACCGTGTTTGTCTGGATTTTTCTGATGAACGCGATGGACATGCTGCCGGTGGACGCCATTCCAGCCTTGTGGCACGGGGTGGGTCCGGCCATGGGCTATATGAATTACATGCGCGTGGTGCCCACGGCCGATCTATCGACCACCCTGGGCATGTCGGTCAGCGTGCTGCTGGTGTGCCTGGTTTACAACGTCAAGATCAAGGGCTTGGGCGGCTGGCTCCATGAGTTGGTGTCGGCCCCGTTCGGTGATAAATTTTTCTTGTATCCGATTAATTTGCTGATGCAATTGATCGAGTTTGCTGCCAAGACCGTGTCGCACGGCATGCGACTTTTTGGCAACATGTTTGCCGGTGAACTGATTTTCATGTTGATCGCCCTGATGGGTGGCACATGGGCCTGGCAGTTCAACCCCTTGTCGGGTTGGTTCTGGCTAGGATTTGGGCATGTGATTGCGGGAACTGCCTGGAGCATTTTCCACATTCTGGTGATCACGCTGCAAGCCTTCATCTTCATGATGTTGACGCTGATTTATGTGGGGCAGGCCCACAGCTCACACTGATCGTTTAACCGCTTTCTTTTCTTCTTTCTTTTTCTTTTCTGTACTTTAGGAGCAATCATGGAAAATATTCTCGGCCTCGTCGCACTGGCTTGCGGCATCATCGTTGGCTTGGGCGCATTAGGCGCTTCCATCGGCATCGCGCTGATGGGCGGCAAATTTCTGGAGTCTTCGGCACGCCAGCCTGAGCTCATGAATGAGTTGCAAACCAAGATGTTCATTTTGGCCGGTCTGATCGACGCCGCCTTCCTGATCGGCGTGGCGATTGCCCTGCTGTTCGCCTTTGCCAAGCCATTCGCCATCTAATTTTGGCTAAGCTTTCACGCTTGAAAGGGAATAAGCAGTGAATATCAATTCAACCCTGTTCCTGCAGGCCATTGTTTTTGCGATCCTGGTTTGGTTCACGATGAAATTCGTGTGGCCGCCGATCACACATGCCCTGGACGAACGGGCGCAAAAAATAGCGGATGGTCTGGCAGCGGCCGACAAAGCCAAAGCTGAGCTTTCCTCGGCCAATAAGCGCGTGGAAGCCGATCTGGCCGTCTCGCGCACCGAGACTGCAGCGCGTCTGGCGGATGCGGATCGTCGGGGTCAGTCGATCGTCGACGAAGCCAAGGCCCGGGCAACCGAGGAGGGCAACAAGATCATTGCGGCTGCCAAGGTTGAAGCCGAGCAGCAAAGCGACAAGGCACGCGATGTTTTGCGCGAGCAGGTGGCGGCGCTGGCGGTCAAGGGCGCGGAGCAGATTCTGCGCAAGGAAGTCAATGCCAATGTCCACGCTGATTTGCTTGGCCGTTTGAAGTTGGAACTGTAAGAGGGCAACCATGGCTGAACTTGCCACTATTGCCCGCCCCTACGCCGAAGCCTTGTTCAAGGCTTCGTTATCCGACCTCAATGGTGCGGCGGTCTGGGTCGACGAGCTGGAAACCATTGCCAGGAATCCGCAATTGCTCCAGTTTTCCGACAACCCGAACGTCACAGCAGCCCAGGTGTTTGAATTGGTTGCTGGTGTCGCTCAAGGTGCTTTGCCAGCCATGGCGCAAAACTTTTTGCGGACCGTGATCGAAAACGGACGCTTGAGTGCATTGCCGGAAATTGCGGCGCAGTTTCGTGTCATGAAGAACGCCCAAAGCGGTTCTTCGGACGCCGTGGTGTACAGCGCGTTTGCCATCGACAGCGCGGCCCTGGCCGATCTGGCGGCAACGCTGGAACAGCGCTTCGCGCGCAAGCTCAATGTGTCGGTTCAATTGCAGCCTGAATTGATCGGTGGCATTCGCGTGGTGGTGGGGGACGAGGTTCTTGACACTTCTGTCAAAGCTCGTCTGGAACAAATGAAAGTGGCCTTGACCGCGTGAGGCGCCAGCCTCTCGCAGTCAAGCCTAATTAACGAAAGAAGGAAAGAGTCATGCAACTCAATCCCGCAGAGATTTCTGAACTGATCAAGAGCCGTATTGAAGGCCTGACAGCCAACGCGAACATTCGCAATCAGGGCACCGTCGTGTCCGTGACCGACGGCATTGTCCGCATTCACGGCCTGTCGGACGTGATGCAGGGCGAGATGCTCGAATTCCCGGCCGACGCCGAGGGACAGCCCAGCTACGGTCTGGCGCTGAACCTGGAGCGTGATTCGGTCGGCGCCGTGATTTTGGGGGCTTACGAACACATCTCGGAAGGCAATACCGTCAAGTGCACCGGTCGTATTTTGGAGGTGCCGGTGGGCCCTGAGCTCAAAGGCCGGGTGGTCAATGCGCTAGGGCAACCGATTGATGGCAAAGGCCCGATCAACGCCAAGATGACCGACGTGATCGAAAAAGTGGCGCCCGGCGTGATTGCCCGTCAATCGGTGAGCCAGCCGATGCAAACCGGCCTGAAGTCAATTGACTCGATGGTGCCGGTTGGCCGGGGTCAGCGCGAACTGATCATTGGTGACCGTCAGACCGGCAAGACCGCGGTCGCGATTGACGCCATCATCAACCAAAAGGGTCAGAACATGACCTGCGTTTATGTCGCGATTGGCCAAAAGGCCTCCAGCGTCAAGAACGTGGTGCGCTCGCTGGAACAAGCCGGCGCCATGGAATACACCATTGTGGTGGCAGCCACCGCCTCCGAGTCGGCCGCCATGCAGTATGTCGCCGCCTATTCTGGCTGCACCATGGGCGAGTATTTCCGCGATCGTGGCGAAGACGCGCTGATTGTGTATGACGATCTGTCCAAACAAGCGGTGGCTTACCGCCAGGTCTCGTTGTTGTTGCGTCGCCCGCCAGGCCGCGAAGCCTACCCTGGCGACGTGTTCTATCTGCACAGCCGTCTGCTGGAACGGGCTGCCCGCGTCAACGAAAAGTATGTCGAAGACTTCACCAAGGGTGCGGTCAAGGGCAAGACTGGTTCTTTGACCGCCTTGCCGATCATTGAAACGCAAGCCGGCGACGTATCGGCCTTCGTGCCGACCAATGTGATCTCGATCACGGACGGTCAGATATTTTTGGAAACCTCGCTGTTCAACGCCGGTATCCGTCCGGCCATCAACGCCGGTATCTCGGTGTCGCGTGTGGGCGGAGCCGCCCAGACCAAGCTGATCAAGAACCTGTCAGGCGGGATCCGTACCGACTTGGCCCAGTACCGTGAGTTGGCGGCGTTCGCGCAGTTCGCCTCGGATCTGGACGAAGCCACCCGCAAGCAGTTGGAGCGCGGCGCCCGCGTCACGGAACTGCTCAAGCAAGCCCAGTACAGTCCGCTGCCAATCTCCTTGATGGGCGCCACGCTGTTTGCCGTGAACAACGGCTACCTGGACGATATCGCGGTGAACAAGCTGTTGTCGTTTGAGCACGGCCTGCATGGCTACCTCAAGGACAAGCACGCTGCGTTGCTGGCCAAGCTGGAAGCGGACAAGGCCATGGACAAGACTGCCGAAGCCGAACTGAACGCCGCCACCGCAGCCTTCAAGAAGACCTTCGCTTAAGACCCCCTGAAACCCAAGCGAAGGAGTCTTTATGGCAACAGGCAAGGAAATACGCGGCAAGATCAAGAACTTCGAGAGCACGAAGAAGATCACCAAGGCCATGGAGATGATCTCCGTGTCCAAGATGCGTAAGGCACAAGAGCGCATGCGCGCAGCCAGGCCGTATGCAGACAAGGTGCGCAACATCGCTGCCAATTTGGGCCAGGCCAACCCTGAGTACATTCATGTCTTCATGAAGACCAACGAAGCCCCGGTCGTGGGCATGATCGTGGTCACGACCGACAAGGGGCTGTGCGGCGGCTTGAATACCAATGTGCTGCGCAGTGTGACCAACAAGCTGCGTGATCTGCAGGCGGCGGGACTGTCGGCACAGACCGTCGCCATCGGCAACAAGGGCTTTGGTTTTCTCAATCGCATCGGTGCCAAAGTGGTGTCGCATGTGACCCAGCTGGGCGACAAGCCGCATCTGGAACGCCTGATCGGCCCGGTCAAGGTGCTGCTCGATGCCTACGCCCGGGGCGAGATCAGTGCGGTTTACCTCTCCTACACCAAGTTCGTCAACACGATGAAACAGGAAGTGGTGCTGGAGCAGCTGTTGCCCTTGTCGGCTGCGCAGATGCAAGCCGAAGCCCTGGCCAGCGATGCCGCTTCGGGCGCCAAGCATGGCTGGGACTATATCTACGAACCTGATGCGCAGTCGGTCATTGATGATCTGCTGGTGCGTTATGTCGAAGCGCTGGTTTACCAGTCCGTCGCCGAGAACATGGCCTCGGAGCATGCCGCCCGCATGGTCGCCATGAAGGCGGCCACCGATAACGCGGGCAACGTGATTGGCGAGTTGAAACTGATCTACAACAAGACCCGTCAAGCCGCGATCACCAAGGAACTGTCCGAGATCGTCTCCGGGGCTGCCGCGATCGGGGCCTAGGCCCGTAACGCAGTCCGCTAGCAAGATTCAAACTGATTGGAGCAAAGCCAAATGGCTCAAGATACACAAACGAACGCCGCCGTTCAGGGAAAAATTGTTCAATGCATTGGCGCAGTGGTTGACGTGGAATTTCCACGCGACAAGATGCCCAAGATCTATGATGCCCTCAAGCTCGAAGGCTCGTCGCTGACGCTGGAAGTCCAGCAGCAGCTCGGCGACGGCATCGTGCGCACCATTGCGCTGGGCTCCAGCGACGGCCTGCGCCGTGGTCTGATGGTGTCCAACACCGCCCATCCGATCATGGTGCCGGTCGGTACCGCGACACTGGGCCGCATCATGGACGTGCTGGGCACGCCGATTGACGAACGTGGCCCGGTCAACGCTGAAAAACACGCCTCGATTCACCGCACCGCACCGACCTATGACGAGCTCAGCCCTTCGCAGGAACTGCTGGAAACCGGCATCAAGGTGATCGATCTGGTCTGTCCGTTTGCCAAGGGCGGCAAGGTTGGTTTGTTCGGCGGCGCGGGCGTGGGCAAGACCGTCAACATGATGGAACTCATCAACAACATCGCCAAGGCGCACTCCGGCTTGTCGGTGTTTGCCGGTGTCGGTGAACGCACCCGCGAAGGCAATGACTTCTATCACGAAATGGCCGATTCCGGCGTCGTGAACCTGGAGAACCTGGGCGAGTCCAAAGTGGCGATGGTGTACGGCCAGATGAACGAGCCACCGGGCAATCGTCTGCGCGTGGCGCTGACCGGTCTGACCATTGCCGAGTCGTTCCGCGATGAAGGCAAAGACGTGCTGTTCTTCGTCGACAACATTTACCGTTTCACGCTGGCCGGGACCGAAGTGTCGGCGCTGTTGGGCCGGATGCCTTCCGCCGTGGGCTACCAGCCCACCCTGGCCGAAGAAATGGGCCGCTTGCAAGAGCGCATCACCTCCACCAAGGTCGGCTCCATCACCTCGATTCAGGCCGTTTACGTGCCTGCCGATGACTTGACCGACCCATCCCCCGCCACCACCTTTGCCCACCTGGATTCCACCGTGGTGCTGAGCCGTGACATTGCCTCGCTCGGTATTTACCCGGCGGTGGACCCGCTCGATTCCACCAGCCGTCAGCTCGACCCCAACGTGGTCGGGCAGGACCATTACGAAACAGCGCGCGCGGTGCAGGGCACCTTGCAGCGCTACAAAGAGCTGCGCGACATCATTGCGATTCTGGGCATGGACGAATTGGCGCCGGAAGATAAGCTGACGGTAGCGCGTGCGCGCAAGATCCAGCGCTTCCTGTCGCAGCCGTTCCATGTGGCCGAGGTGTTCACCGGTTCGCCCGGCAAGTACGTCAGCCTGGCGGAAACCATTCGCGGCTTCAAGATGATTGTGGCGGGCGAGTGCGATCACCTGCCGGAACAAGCGTTTTACATGGTTGGCACGATCGACGAAGCGTTCGAAAAAGCCAAGAAAATATAAGAGCCTTGTGGGACAGTCCGCAGTCGCATCGCGGCAAGCCCTGTCCCCAACTGATTGAGAAAGAGCCCCATGAACACCATCCACGTTGATGTGGTCAGTGCCGAAGAATCGATTTTCTCCGGTGAAGCGCGCTTTGTCGCTTTGCCGGGTGAAGTAGGTGAGCTTGGCATTTACCCGCGCCACACCCCGTTGATCTCCCGTATCAAGGCGGGCTCGGTGCGCATTGAAAAAGCCGACGGCAGCGAAGAATTTATCTTTGTCGCCGGAGGCCTGCTCGAAGTGCAGCCCAACTGCGTGACGGTTTTGTCAGACACAGCCATTCGAGGCAAGGATCTGGACGAAGAAAAGGCCAACGCCGCCAAGCTGGCCGCTGAAGAAGCCATGAAGAATGCCAAGACGGATATTGATCTGGCACGGGCGACCTCCGAGTTGGCGGTGATGGCTGCGCAGATTGCAGCGCTACGCAAGTACCGGCAGAAAAAATAACTGAAATCCGACCGCTATCAAACAGTCGACCCAGTCAGGAGACATACCAAGCCCGGCTCTGAAAAGAGGCGGGCTTTTGTTTTTAGGGTGCAGCGAATCAACTCAATATTGGCGCATCTGGCAGCTCGTTGGGATTGATCTCGTTGCCGGCCAGCGGAAAATGCTGCACCAGCAGCGCGGACACTTCGGCCAACGCGTTCGTCAGCCCATCTTCAAACTGTGCTTGCCTGAAGGCGCCGCTCATGCGCGCCACCAGCGCCTGCCACACGGCGGGTTCAACCCGGTCATTGAGTCCTCGATCCGCCACAATTTGGATCTCACGGTCGGCCAGCAGCAGGTAAATCAACACACCGTTGTTGGCGGCGGTATCCCAGACGCGCAGTTGGCTAAACAGGTCGAGGGCGCGCTGGCGGGCGATTTGCCGCGTTGGCGCATCGGTCCACAGGCAGTTCAGTGGTAGGCCGGCTTCGATGTAAATCCGGACTTCGCCCGTATGGCGCTGTTCGCTCGCAGCCACCCGCCGCTGCAGCCGCTGCAGCATGTCGGGCGCAATGGCATGCCGGGTGGTCGCCTCATCCAGCCAGCGGTGCCTGAAAATGCGTTTGACGCGGCTCAGCATCACCAGCTTCCCGAGGCGCCACCGCCCCCAAAATCACCGCCGCCACCCGAGCTGAAACCGCCTCCCCCGCCGCCGAAGCCGCCGCCAAAACCGCCACCGGAACCAGCCCCCCAGCCCCCTGCACGACCCCCGCCGGGCATCAGGCCCGACAACAGGGCGAACAAAAACGCTGCCAGCGCCGCCAGTCCTGCGACCACCAGGCTGGCGGTGACCAGCAGGGCAATGCCGCCGACGACGCCCCCGGTGGCCAAGGACCCCAGCTTGGCGCCCAAGATCCGACGCGCCATCGCGCCCAGTACCGGCACGGCAAAGAACATGAAGATGGCCAGGTCCGTCCACTGAAAACCGTTCTGCTTGCCGCCTGTGGCTGCCACCGGCGCAGGCAGCGCTTCCCCGGTGATGAGTGCCATCAGCTGACCCAGCCCCGCGTCGAGTCCACCGGCGAAATCCCCTTGCTTGAAGCGCGGCGTGATGGTTTGCTCAATGACGCGCTTGGCGGCCAGATCGGGAATGGCACCTTCCAGCGTTTTGGCGACTTCAATGCGAACCCGGCGGTCGTCTTTGGCCACCACCAGCAGCAGTCCGTCGCCGATCTCCTTGCGCCCGATCTTCCAGCTGTTGGCGACCCGGTTGCCGTAGCTGGTGATGTCCTCGGGCTGCGTCGTTGGCACCAGCAGCAGCACCATTTGTGTGCCCCGGCTCTGCTCAAACGCAGTGAGCTTGGCTTCCAGCTGCTGCACCTGCCCGGCGTTCAGCGTGCCGGTGGTGTCGATGACGTGGGCGCTCAATGGCGGCACCGCCAATGGCGCCTGCGCCGACGACAGCAGAAGCCAGCCACCCAGGCCCCCCAGCGCCAGCCAACGGCCAAGGCGGCGCAGTCGAGCCGACCAGACTTGCCGCAGAACAAGGGCGCTCATCGGTGGGGCTGCGCCAAGCTACTTCTTGGTGAAATCGACGACCGGTGGCACTGCAATCGTCGCTTCGTTTGATACCGTCAAGCTGGGTTTGGGCGGGTAGCTGAAGACCATGGCCGTCAGGTTGCTGGGGAAACTGCGCACCAGCACGTTGTACGCCTGCACCGCCTGGATATAGCGGTTGCGCGCCACCGTGACCCGGTTTTCGGTGCCTTCGAGTTGCACGCGCAAATCTGAGAACCCCTGGTTGGCTTTAAGACTGGGGTACTGTTCAGACACCGCCATCAAGCGGCTCAAGGCCGAACCCAACTCGCCTTGTGCCGCCTGAAATTTGTTGAAGGCCTCCGGGTTGTTCAAGGTTTCCGGCGTCACCTGGATCGAGGTCGCCTTGGCGCGCGCTTCAATCACCTTGGTCAGCGTTTCCTGCTCAAACGCAGCCTCGCCTTTGACGGTGGCCACGATGTTGGGCACCAGGTCAGCGCGGCGCTGGTATTGATTGAGCACCTCGCTCCAGGCCGACTTGGTCTGCTCGTCCAGGCGTTGAAAATCGTTATAGCCGCAGCCGTTCAGGGACAGGGCCGTCAACAGAATCAGGAGCCAGCGTTTCATATAAATCTCCAGCGTGAAGGGAGTAACCTTAGCATAAACACGCAATGCAACCTCTGCCTGCGCTGTGCCAGGCGAGTCAAGCAAAGGGCCGCGCTGCCAGCGCCCGGCGAAAGCACGGCAAAATCACCTCCCAGTTCAACACAAGGCCATCATGTCCAAAGCCAAAAAACAAGCCGCCGCCATGGGCGGTAGTGCCGACGAAATCGAGGCCAGCTTTTACGAGGCATTGCAAGCCGGCGACATTGAAAAGCTCATGGCCTGCTGGGCCGATGAGGATGAAATTGTGTGTGTTCATCCGGGTGGACCACGATTGCTGGGCTTGGGCGCCATTCGGTCTGCGTTTGATGCCATCTTCAGCAATGGCAGCATTCGGGTGCAGCCGCAAGCGGTCCACAAGATTGAGTCGCTGGCCAGCGTGGTGCACAACGTGCGTGAGCGCATTGAGGTCTTGACCGAAGACGGCCCGGTGCAGGCTTTTGTCATTGCCACCAATGTTTACCACCGGACCGCGCAGGGCTGGCGCATGGTGGCGCACCATGCCAGTCCGGGCTCGCAGGCCGAGGCCCAGGACCACAATGAAGCGTCGCCCGTGTTTCACTAAGACGATGAGCACTAACCCATGACGGCCAAGCCTGACATGCCATGAATTATGAATCTCCTGTCTGGTTGCCCGGTGGTCATCTGCAAACCATCTGGCCGGTTTTGTGTGCCCGCCGGGTGGAAGGCGCACCCGTGCAGTACCGGCGTGAGCGCTGGACCACCCCCGATGGCGACTTCATAGATGTGGACTGGTTGCAGGCCGCACCCAGCAGTCGCTTGCTGGTGTTGTTTCATGGGTTGGAGGGCTCGTCGAACAGTCACTACGCCGAGGCTTTTGCCGACTATGCCCGAGCGCATGGCGTGGGCTTTGCCGTCGCGCATTTTCGGGGCTGCAGCGGCGAGGTAAATCGCGGTCCGCGGGCGTACCATTCCGGCGACTTTGAAGAAATTGACTGGATTTTGGCCCGATTTCGCCAGCAGCACCCCGGCGCGCTGCTGGCCGTGGGCATTTCGCTGGGCGGCAATGCCCTGTTGCGTTGGGCTGAAGAGATGGGTGAGCAGGCGGCCCGCGTGGTGGACGCTGTGGCCAGCGTCTGTGCGCCCGTTGACCTGGCCGCCAGCGGTGAGGCGATCGGGCGGGGTTTTAACCGGCTGGT